>CACXLY010000009.1 GCA_902768605.1 uncultured Bacteroidales bacterium | reverse complement strand
AAAGCACCGAAGGTGCGAAAGACCACAGACGGGGGTGTTAACCCCCGGGACGGGTTAGCCTGACAATAATAAGCCCCGAAGGGGCGACAGAATATGTAATTGGTTTAATTACAACTTGCTTATGGCTCTGTCGCCCCTTCGGGGCTTTCTCTTTCGTTGCAACATTACCGGGGGTTAACACCCCCGTCTGTGCTCTGTCGTCTCTTCGAGACTTTTGGCAAGCCCCCATTAGCTGCTATTCGTCAGAAACACCGATGAGAGAGGACTTAAAAGGAAGAGAGAGAAACTTTCCCCGGACAGCAATAATTTTTTTCGCACCCTGCGACACCACGGCGCGATTGAAGTCGCGGTTCATACAGCGAGAAGGGCGGTTCGTACAGTCGCCCTCAGAATCTTTGTGCGCCTCATTTTCTTTCCGTACTTTTGCAGCTGAAATCATCGGTCAACCTATTGTTTAACATCTAAAAAGGAAAAGAAAATGGAAAAGGTTTCAGCAAAGACGTTCTTCGCCGTACTGTGGAAGGGCGTATGTCAGGCTTTGGGATGGCTCCTGGGGCAGTTCGGTTACAAGAGAGACGGCAAGTTCGCCCGCTGCGTATGGGGTCTGTTCGCCACGAGCGCCGCCATCGTCATGGCCATCATAGCGATAGGACTGCTCCGCGAGGTGGGCGGCAATGTGTGCCAGTGGGCCAGCAAAAGCGTGATGGGCTGCCGCGACAAGGATTGCGGCTTCTGGGAGTACGTGGCCGGCGACATCTACTACCACGACCACTACGACGGCAAGGGCTACATCTACAACAAACGCACGGGCAAGAAGCTCATCAAGCGCGTGGAATGGATTCACGAGGCTGCGGGCAGCGATACGCTGGTCTGCTTCAGCCAGGGAGGAAAGCGCGGCTACTTCGGCAAGAACTCGGGCCGGGTCATCGTGAAACCCAAGTACGACCACGCGTGGGTCTTCTCCGAAGGGCTGGCCTGCGTGGACGACGGCGGAACCATCAAGTTCATCGACACGACGGGACAAGAGGTCATCAACACAAAGATGGCATACAGCCCCGAATGGTCGTGCTACGTGTTCCACGGCGGCTACTGCATCACGCACTCCGACGACGGCGAGAAGCAAGGCCTCATAGACCGCGACGGGCGGACGCTCCTGCCCGCAGAATACGACGACATCGAGGGGAACGACGAATACAACCTCTGGCGCATACAGCAGGGAAAGAAGATGGCGGTGCTGGACAGCAAGATGCAACCCATCATCCCGCTCACCGAATGCGAAATCTACATCGGCGGAGGCTCCATCGACGTCACCATGCCCGACCACACCATCCGCAAATACGACATGCAGGGACAGCTCATGGACCACTTCTATATCAACAGCGTCAGCATGCTGGAATACGAAAAAGAAGAAATCGTCTATGTAAAGGATGAGGAACGAAAAGGACGAGGGGAGAGCGACGAGGAGTACTGCGACGAGAGCGACAGCGAGGACTACTACCACCCGAAGGCCACGGCACGGCTCCGCTCCTACAACTCGGCCGGTTACGAAGGCCTGATAACCGCCGACGGCCACATCGTCACGATGCCGCTCTACAAGGACATCTCCGCCATCGGACCCGACCTCTATCTCTGCGAAACCACAAACTGGGACTACGTCATCGTGAACGGCAAGGGAGAAGTGGTCAGGCAGGAGGGAAGGTTAAGTGAAGAGTGAAGAGTGAAGAATGAAGAATGAAGAATTTGCTACCGCGCTGTAAATAGCTAAATTACTAAATCGTAAATAAATCGTAAATAGTAAATCGTCAAATCGTAAATTACTTAAATCGTGAAGATTTTACTCCTTCACCCTTTCTCCTTTTTAACTTTTTTCGTACCTTTGCACAAGAATGAAACGTCAACTCGTCGTCTGCAACTCCATCGAGCACGTTCGCCTCTATCCCGAAGACATCGTCTGCATAGAGGCGGACGGCAACTACTCCACCTTCTACCTCGTGGGCGGAGAGAAGCGGCTCGTGCTCCTTCAGCTGGGACAGCTGGAGAGCATGATGGGCGAGCAGCTGGGAGGGGAGGCGAAAATCTTCTTCCGCATCGGACGAAGCCTCATCATCAACCGCAACTACATCTACTACATCAACCTCAGCCGGCAGCAGCTCTTCATGCGCGACACCACCTGCCACTGCCACGAGACGCTGAAGGTGTCGCACGAGTCGCTGAAAAAGCTGAAGGAACTCCTCGAAAAGGACGACGAACAAACAAACGATGACAATGAACAAGGAACTCTTTGATATCGGCGAAGACGAGATCCGCGTCGTGGGCAGCACCTCCGAGGAAAGCACCCCAGCCGGAAACCCCTCACCAAAGGGGAAAAAGCGCTGGTGGATATGGCTGTCCATTGCCCTACTCCTGAACCTCGCCTGCCTCGCCTACTGGATTATGATGATGTCCCGCCCCACGTTGCCGCCAAGCACGTGGTCGGCCGAGCCATTCGTCGACTCGACACAGAACGTCACCTACGAAGCCACCGTCGAAGCCAGCGCGTACGTCGAAATGTCGCGCGACTCCATCAACGACATCGCACTCAGGATATACGCTCCCGTCGGCGGACACGCAGAGCTCCTCGTCGGACCGCTGCCGAACGACGACCGCAGCATCATCCTCGCCGCCCAGGCCGCCGACTATCGCGCCGACAACGGGCAGATAGCCGGAGCATTCGTCTATCGCGGCGAACTGCTCTCCAGAGGACATCCCAAATACGGCTTCTGCGCCATCATCGGCGACAAACTCACGATGGGGATGAGCAGCGAGACAGCCCTCTTCGAGCGGGCAGTGGAGCAGGAGGGCTACTTCTTCCGGCAGTTCTCGCTCGTCCACGACGCTGGGCACGGAGAGAGTGTCCCAAAAGGGAAAAGCGTGCGCCGGGCACTCTGCTATTACCAGGGGAGTATCGTCATCATCGAAAGCGTGGAGCGCGAGTCGATGCACGACTTCTCCACCGCCCTCATCGACCTCGGCGTGCAGGAAGCCATCGCCCTCGTCGGTAACACCGAACTCACCCTCTACGAGGACGAGGCAGGCAACCGCTTCACCGGCGAAACGGGCAACGAGCCGGGCGTGCAGGAGACCTACATCATCTGGAGGAGATGAATTCGCAAGTGAAAAGTGAAAAATCAAAGTAACCTGCCGCACTGTAAATAACTAAATTACTAAATCGTAAATAAATCGGACTCCGAGCTTGCTCGCCTGAGCACCTACGGAGCGCAAGAAATCGTAAATCGTCAAATCGTAAATTACTTAAATCGTAAATTACTTAAATCGTAAAATTATGAATAAGGTCTATTTCGTCAAGCGGGTGCTCTTCAGCGACGATTTCCTCGCCATCTGTCTGTGTGGCTTCATCTTCGCCGTTCGCCCGCTCGACAAGGTGGAGCTCAACCACGAGCTCATCCACGCGGCACAGCAGCGCGAGCTCCTCTACCTGCCCTTCTTCATCTGGTACGGACTGGAGTGGCTCGTCCTCTTTCTGAAGTACCGCAACGGCATGACGGCCTACCAACACATACGCTTCGAGCAGGAAGCCTACCGCCATCAGCACGACCTCACGTATCTGAAAAAGAGGAAACACTATCACTACCTTTCTTAATTCACAATTATTAATTCATAATTCACAATTCATAATTAATAATTTATCGCGGCAGCAAACTCTTCATTCATAATTCATAATTCACAAATCATCGCGGCAGCAAACTCTTAATTCTTAATTCATAATTCACAATTCATAATTCATCGCGGCAGCAAATTCTTCATTCTTCATTCTTCATTCTTAATTCTTCATTTATAATCCATGCCAATCATTCGGACCGCTCTCACCATTCTATTTCTTTGTTCTGCGCTTCTGGCGAACGCGGAGGGCCAGCGGCGCTATGTCAGCCCGACGCTGGGCGGCCTCGGCGATGCGTCGTCGTGGGAAAACGCCTCGCCGCATCTGCAACAGGTCATCGACGCTTGCCACGCCGGAGATACGGTGTGGGTGGCAAAGGGAACATACACGGGAGGCTTCGTCATGCGCGAAGGCGTCACCGTCGTCGGCGGCTTTGAAGGAAGCGAGACGCACCTTGAAGAACGACGCGTGGCACTCGATGCCGACTCGCTCTCCGTGCTCTCCGGAGGCGGCAAATACCGTGTCCTCCTGCAAGAGAAAGCCTTCGCCATCCCCACCGTTTGGGACGGCTTTATGCTGACCGGCGGTGTGGCGAGCAAAGGCGCCGGCATCTGGCTGCGCGAGGGAGGCGTGATGCGAAACTCCCTGATAGAAGACAACACGGCGGGCAAGCTCTCCATCGGCGAGATGGCCGAGGCAGAAGGCGGCATCGTCATCGCGATAGCTGCCAGCAAGGCTTGCATCCTGTCGATGGAGGAAATAGGTCGCAATTACCAGCACGAGCGCGCCAAGGAGGTCGTCGGTTCGTACGAGGGTGCAGGACATGCCGACTGGCGACTGCCCACGGCACAGGAGCTGAGAGCCTTGCTGCCCACGTCGGACGCAGGCTATGCCACGTTCCGCCTGACGTCCCTCGCCCTCGACGCATCGGGCGCCTCGCCGCTCAAGGGCAAAAGGTGCTGGACATCCAATAGCGCCTCATCCGGCGGAATGGCTGGCGCCGGCTGCTGCGACTTCCTCTGCATGCAGTACTTCCCGCTGAACATCTACCAATATAATAAGGTACGTCCCGTACGCGAATGCCCACGCCCGGAGGTGGAGGGTGCGGGGGCTGGCGTCTATGCCGAGGGCGGATGCCTGGCGAACTGCCTCGTGCAGAACAACCGGGGCGGCACGGACATCGAGAGCACCGGCACGCTGCTGATTGTCGATTCCGACGAAGACGCCATCCGTCTGCCCGCAGAAGCAGGCCCGATGCGCCGCGTATGGAGGGCCGGCGAGGTGGTCGAACTGAAGGGAGCCAGCCTCTCCGCGCTCTACGACGTCTTTGGCAAAACAGTCAGCAAGGGAACCTACCGCCTGCAACTGCCCTCGGTGCCCGGGCTGTACATCCTGCGTTGGCAAGCGGGCGAGAACACATCATCCATGAAAATCTCCGTCATCCCCTGAAACGACCTATGAAACGATACAGCTTTATCCTCCTGGCGGGACTGCTCTCCCTCCTCCCCACCCTGACAAAAGCGATGCCGGCAGAGGTGACGTCCGACGGCTCGCCCGAAGCCATGACCTGGCGCCTGGAGAACGACCGCATGCGGCTCGACCTCAGCTACAGCACGGGCAAAGGCATCGCACTGACCGAGCTCTTCTGCAAGGAGGCCGACACGAAGATAGCCGGCACGAACAGCAGGCTGTTTGAGTACTTCATGCGCCAGCTCCCCCTGCATCAGCAGATGAACACGAAGACGCTGACCTTGAGGTCGGGAGATGCGGCATGGGAACTGCAGTCGAGCGACGTGCAGGACATCCCTCTCTCTGCCGCGCTGCCCGATAGCGTGATTGGCAAGCGGCTGACCGTCTCTCTGGCTGGGGAGGACGTCGCCATCGCTCTCTGCTTCGAGCTCTACAACGACGGCGGCGGCCTGCGATACCAGACCATCATCCGCAATCTGAATGAGGACTGCTCGCTCCTCATCGAGCGCGCCACGGTGCTGAAGCTCGACGTGGCAAACAAGTCGCACAACCTGCACTACGTCATGAAGAGCCAATGGGAGAGCACGCGCGGCACGCTGACCGAGCCCGCTGTGAACAATAAGGGGAACGACGTCGCCAAACTCCTCCTGTGCCTCTACGACAGCGGATACGGCTGGTACATGGCGCCCGAAACGAACTGGAAGACGCAGTACGGCCCGGAGGTGAAAGACGACCAGTCGAGCCCAAGCTACACCTACATGCTTCGCCCCTTTGCCGTAAGTACGGCGTGGGCGAACGCTGGCTCCGACGGCGCGAAGGTGCTGACCTGCCCCGAGAGCTTCCAGCTGATGCTGCGTCCGGGCGAGGCGTTCGAGTTCATCGCCGTCAACATCACTACCTTCAAGGGCGACATCGTGGACGGCAAGATGGCCGTCGAGGAGCACCTCCGACGCCGCTTCCGCTACCACCACACCACCACCTCGTTGATGATAAACGACTGGGACTGGTTCACGAGCGGCCTGCGCACAGAGAACTTCTTTTACAATACCGTGCTTCCCCTGGCCAAGCAAGGCGGCTACGACATGCTGCTCATCGACGACGGCTGGAACAATGCCGCCGGAAACGGCACGAAGCTGCTGCAGGACGGCACATCGCGCGACCCCATCACGTCGAACACGCCCGGCATCCCCGACATGAAGGCCTTCTCCGAGCACGTGCGAGCCGAAGGGCTCAGACTGGGACTGTGGTACAGCAACAGCGGCGGCGGGCACAACCGGGGCAACGACCTGGCAGACCCTGCCGTCATCGAGGCGAAACGACAGCTCATCGAGACCATGATAGAGGAGTACGGCCTGTCGCACCAGGCCGTGGACCTCACCGAGTATTGGCAGAACCTCGACGAGACGACGTATTCCTCGCCCTGCGACAACGTCTATCGGAAGGCCGTGCTTGCCCGGAACATGATGAACGACATCGTTTCCCAGCACCCTGAGTACGAAATAAAAGTGACGAGCGAAGTGGACATCTATCCCACGCAGGGCGACCGCAACACGGAACTGCTGCACCTGCCCTACAACGGATGGCTCACGACGACGGGCGCCGGCTCGAACCTCGAAGCCATCGGCATGAACTTCGGACACCTGCCGCTTTCGTCCATCTACTTCGGCGGCGAGCCGACCTCCACCACCGCCGTGCTCTACGCCATGCTGTGCGGCAGAAACGTGAAGTCGAAGACGCGGCCCGACAAATGGAAAGCAGAGGACCTCGGGCAGATGCGCCGCCTGAACGACTGGCGCCACAACCCGCGCGTCCAGCGGCTTACCGACGGCATGATGCGGCCCGTCTTTCTCGGCGAGGGATGGGACGGCGCGGACGCCTCGAAATGGAAAAGCGCGGAGGGTCCCTTCATGTGGATGTACGTCGATGATGACAGGACGTCGGCCTGGCTGATAGCGTCCAACGGCGACAAGACATCGACTGCCGGCCAGCGCTCCTATCCGCTGCGATGGCTCAGCCCCGACAAGCGGTATGTCGTCTGCGACGTGACGCTCGACGACAACAAAACCTTCACCTACGCCTTCAAGACCTGTGCCGAGGGCAGTGCTCTCAATACGCAGGGCCTCAGCATCAATCTCCTGGAGAATTCCTCCTCGGCCAAGGCTTTCTGGATTCAAGAGGTCAGCGAGGCGCCGCTTCAAGTCGTCTTTGCCGACGACAAGGTGAAGCAGTGGAGCGAGCAGCTTCAGGACGGCAAGCTCCACATAGAGGCCGACGGAGAGCCAGGCACGGAGGGACTCGTCATGGTCTATGGCACGGAGGAAAACGACGCGATGCATCTCGTGCTCTCTTTCGACGAGACGGGGCACGCCGAGGCTGAGGTGGCGGAAGTCGTCAACAACGACATCGCCGCTCCCGGAGCCGCGAACGTCGTGCTGCGATACGAATTCGAGAACTACCACGAAGGGCTGGTGAAGTCGAATCCCGCCATCAAGGAGAACGCGTTCTTCAACGGCAACCCCGACTCCGAGGGGGGCTACAGCTCCGTAATGCAAATGACGGCCGTCGGCGACTACGTCATCTACACCTTCCCGCTGCCCATGACCGGACGCTATCAGGTCACGCTGAACTACAAGACATCGAAGTCGAGCCGCGGCGAAGCGGAATTCTTCTTCCTGAATGCCGACGGCACCGAGACCTCCTTCGCGAGGGTGAACCAATCGACCTCATCGTCCGAGAAGATGGTGACGCTGAACGCCGGCACCCACGCCCTCACGGAAGAGGGCCGTCTGCGCGTCAAGATGCAGCTCGTCGGCGGCACCGGCAAACTCATCGGCGCAAACTACCTCAAGCTGCAACGCGTGCCGTAAGGCGAACTCTGCGTCGGCAAACTCTGCTAATATATTAAGGATTGCATGAAGCCGGCATGCTATTCCTTCTTTTGCTCACCTTTGCGCATGGGCTGGTGGTTCATACGCCAGACGGCGTGGAGCATGAGGTAGTGCGGCAGGGAGCGGTACCAGGTCTCGGTTCTGCCCTGGGCATTGACGATGTACTGTGTGGCGGAAAGCTGGTGCAGGAGGTCGAATCCTTCGAGGCGGAGGATGAGCTTGCCGCTCATGAAGGGCTGGCTGAGTGAGGCGTTGAGCACGAAGTCGTCAGTGTTCAAGGAAGTGCTGCCATAGCCGCGACGGCTGTACATGGTGGCATCGGCGGAAAGGGTCATGCCTCCCGCCTTCTTGCCCCAAAGTGCTGGCGTGGTGTAGCGGGCTTCAAGGCCGTAGTTGTAGTCGAAGGCATCAAGGGTAGAGAAGTCGTACATCTTGCCGTCACTGTGCCGCCAATTGAAGGAGCCGAGAGCACGGACATTAAGCGTCTTGTAATTGTAACGGATGTGGCCTCCGTTATTGATTGTAAGCGTGTTGACAGTGTTCTCATGGCTCTCGGTCTCGCCCGTCAGCATAGCATGATCCTTCGCATGATTCCAGTCGGCTCCTGCATTGACGTGCCACGACCAATAGCGTTTCTCGCCGATATTGCGGTCGGTGCTGAAGTCAACGCGAGCGTTGTATGCACCGCTGACGTTCATAGGCTTGTAGGTACGGACGCCTGTCGATGGGTCGTAAGTAAGGGACTGCGCCACGTCGCGGTGGTGGTAGTCGAAGGAGGCGGAAAGGTTGTACATTCCATTATTGCGTCCTGCCTTGTCGTAATAATCCAAGCCGACTCTCGTCTTCATCATGGGCTTCAAGTCAGGATTGCCAAGCTTCACAACGAGCGGTTGGCTGTCATCGCGGAAGGTGATGCGGTCGGTCAGCTCGGGAGCTGAGCGGCGGTGTTCGGCGTTCAGGCGGATGTCGTGACGGCCGTCGGAGCTCACATGGCGGAAACTTAAAGTAGGATTGAGGAAGAGGGTGCGCTGCACAGCCAACGTGTCAAGCATGCCGCGGCGGTAGTGGAGCCTCTCGTGGCGGATGGGCAAACCGAGGCCGAAGCTGAACTTCTGGTAGAGTAACCTGTATCCGTATTCACGGTCAAGGACACGGGCCTCTTTATATAAGGTGATGCCAGGCTCGTGGTCGATGGAGCGGAAATGGCTGTCGTAGGAGTTGTGCGGGTCGGTGAGGGCAGCGAGGGCGTCGAGTTGTGAGGCGAGCAGGAGTGTGTCGGGGTGGTAGAGGTAGTCGTGGCGTTGCACCGACATATAGGTCACGCCGTCGCCGACCATCAGGTGTAGGTCTCCAGTTAGTTCGAGGTCGTAGTTGACGTTTGCCATGACAGAGGTGGACCGATTCGATATGTTGTTTGTGTTATAACTGATGTCCTCCCTTCGCGACGTGGAGGGGGTAATGCCCTGTTCATACCGCGTGGCCTGTTCGACATCGTCCTTGCTGTGGTCACCCATGACGTAGAATGTCAGGCGCCCTTTCTTGCCGACATTGACGGCACCCTGCACGTCAGCGTGTCCGTTCCAGGACGAGCCGCGGCTCATACCGAAGGAGCGGAGGGCGGCCGTCAGCGTGTCGTCCCACTGCTCGAAGGATGAACTTGCCGTGCCATCGCGATGGGTAGAGACGATGCTTGCCGTAGAGTATATCCATGTCGGCTTCTTTAGCATAAAGCCATTGAAGATTCTCAGCCGCCCGTTGCCCTGTCGGCTGAACGACTCGGTGAGCGACGTGGGTGTGCTGCCAGCGAAAAACTGCTCACGGCGCTGCGTCATGGTCTGTTCGTCCGTTGTGGAAGTGTATTCTGCACGGAATGTTTCCTTTAGCTTGTCACCCTTGGAGGAGTAGTCGATTTCCGCAGCTGCACTGCGCGTCGTGGTTAGCGAACGCGGCTGGCGAGCAGGACTCCATTGGTCGGACTGTCCGATGTGGCGGCTCTCGTTCACGTTGTTTACGTTGCCTAAGAGCGTGAAGCGCAAACGATCCGTGAAGCCAAGAAGGAAGGCGCGTCCCAACCACCGCTGCTCCGTTCCTCCTGCCGCTTCCACGTTGCCAATGTAACCGCGCTTGTACTCCTCCTTCAGGTTGACGTCCATGACGTACTTGCGCGGTTCGACGTCATAGCCCAGTGCCTCGCTCATGTCCGTCTGTTTCTCATAGACCTTCAGGTGCTTGACGGTGTAGTAGGGGAGGTTTTCCATCAGCACTTTCTTGTTGCCGCCAAAAAACGAGCGGGAGCCGAGGAGCAATTCATCCACCTTACGACCGTTGACAAAGATTTCGCCATCGGCATTCATCGTCACGCCAGGCAACTGACGAATAAGGTCATCGAGCATGGAGCCTTCAGGCATCTTAAAGGCTGTTGCATCATAGACGATGGTATCTCCTCGGTAGAACATCTTTATCTTGGTGGCGTTTATGGTTACTTCGCGCAGAGTCTTGGCTGGCGACTTGCGCATCTTCAACTTTGGCACTTCCACTCCTGTCTCCGGCAAAGGAAGGGGAATCGTCACATGTTGCCACGCGTCGTCGTAACCATCCAAACTGGCTCGGACGAGGTATTCCCGCTCTGTGGCGTTGACATCGGCTCCGAACTGCGCTCTAACCATCCTCATGCCGCTTCCGTAGAAGACAAAAATTTGTGAAGAATCTACAACGACGCTGCTGTCTGTCCGCAGCACCGAGACCTTAGCATGGGGCAGCGGCATCTCTAAAAAGCCATCCTCCACAGCACCCGAGATGTGTACAGTTTTACCTGTGAAGTCCTTCTCCGGCTTGTACTGAATAAAGATGTTCTTGCCTTTCGTCTTCACTTTCACCGGCTGACCTTTGCAGACCTTCTCCACAGCGTCCTTTAGCGTGAGGTTCTTGATGCGGGTCGAGACGTGCAGATGTTCGAGGTCGTTGTGGATAAAGGAAATGGAATAGTCGTCCTGCACAGCTGCCAATGTGTCGAGCACGACGGCGAGGGAAGCGTCACGAAAACTGAAAGAATAAAGATGCTGGGCTGTCAGCCTGCCGCAAAGGAGGAACAGCACGATGAGATAACACAGGCGCTTCATTATTCTTTCTCTGTTTCCACGGATTCCACAAACAATGTATCATGCTCCTCCTTCAGCTTCAAGCCGTCGAACTCACCCAACGAGCCGACGAATGTTGCCATTGGCTGCCGACGGTTCCAAGTGATGGTGAACCTCAACTCGCATGGTGCCTCGTCGCGGAAACAGACTTCGCGTCCGTAATGATTGCCTACGATACTGAGCATGCTGTCCAAGCGGACATCGACAAAGCGGATGAGGGAGTCGGCGGCCATTGGACATTGACCATTGACCATTGACGTCCGTTGTCCATCGTCTGTTGTCCGTTGTCTGCTGTCCGTTGTCCAATAAAAAGCAAAGGATAAGCCTGCGATGAGAAGAATGCCTATGAAAGAAGCTGCGACTTTGAGCCAACCGCGTCTTGGCACTTGATGAGCAAAGTGCGTAGCGGCAAAACGCTGCCACTCGCCCGCTATCTCCTGTCCTGACATCGTGAACTCGTCGTGCTTCATGGCACGCTTCAACAAAGCCGTAGCTTCCATCAGCTCCTGTGCCTCGGTATCATGCAGCATCTGCTCCAGTTCCTGCTCTGAATAATGTTCGGGATGCTCCTGCATATCAAGTAGCATCTTAATCCTTTCGTCTCTGTCCATAGTCATTACCTTATTATATATTCTCTGATTGTCTCCATCGCCTGCTTCAGGTGTTTATAGACCATCACACGACTGATGCCCAGCTCGCCCGCTATCTCCTGATACTTCATACCTTGCAGGTGTCGCATCCGGAACACCTTCAACGTTTGTTCCGTCAGATTCTGCTCAGCGTATGCCATCAGTCGCTTCAGTCTGTCATCATCGGTGGCAGGCAGGGATTCAGTCTTCATTTCTAACGTATATGCCCGTTCGAACTTCGCTCTGACGCTCTTGTGCTCCAGCAGATTCAGGCATCTGTTGCGTACGCTCGCCGACAGATAGCCTTCGATATTCTTAGGAGCGATATCAGCCCCCAGCAATGTGGCAAACACCTCGCTCACGACGTCACGTGCCTCCTCGACGTCGTAGAGCAGCGTCCTTGCCAGCCGCGTCATCGGGGCGTAGTGCAGTCGGAACAATTGTTCGATTTCTTTTTGAGTCATACACTATTATAGACAGGAAGGGGATATAAAAAGCTAACCCCAAGCATCACTTTTTAACAAACAAAAAGCCATCGGCTCGAGGTTGAGCGATGGCTCTATAAGAGTGGTGTTATTTCGCCCCCCTCTATGGCTCTGTCGTGATCCGCGACTTCAATCGCGCCTCGGTGCAAGAGCATCCGAGAAAAGATCGAAGTCGGCATAGCCGTGCTCCGTGCTCTCTGCGCCCTCTGCATGATGATAGCAGAAGAGACCGAAGCGGGAGCCGACGAAGACGGTGAGGTTGAACGACTGCTGTGTCTCGCCGCCGAGGCGTTCCCACGTCTTGCCGTCGAGCGAATAGAAGAAGTAAGCCTTATTGTCGCCGTACTTGATGGCTGCACGAAGCCAGACGATGCCTTTCTTGGGCTTGATGGGCTGCACCTTCTCGGCTGCCTGGAAGTCCCGGCCGGCATTGCGGACCTTGTCCTGACGCCAAACGAGCTGGTAGGCAGACCCACCCCTGCCCTCCCTTAAAGGGAGGGAGTCTTTATTCTCCCCCTTATTAGAGGGGGTCCTCTCCACGCAAATCTGGGCGTAGGGGTCCTGGAAGATGCAGATGCCAGCGCGGTCGCCTGGTTTCAGTTTGCTGACGTCGAGGCGGATGGTGCCTGTCGATGCTTTATCCGGGTCGGCAAAGATGCGCTGCGTCAGCATGCCCTGAGCCTGATGGAGTTCCGTTGCGGCGCTGACGGCCTTCAGTCGCAGCCAGCCCGGCCGCTCGGTGAGGCTCCAACCGCCAGCCACAGGATTGTGGTTCCACTGCCACTGCATGCCGAGCTCCTTCCCGCTGAAGTCGTCGCTGGTCGGCAGGACTTTCTGAATACTTGGAGTGTTCTGAGTGCTCTGAGTACTCGGAGCATTCTGAGTACTCTGACTATTCTGAGCATTCTGCTTGCTCGGAGCAGGTATCTTGTCGACGAAGCTGACTGGCGGCCGCTTGCCTTCTGCCACGATGGGCCAGCCGTCCTGCCACTCGACGGGCAGCAGGTTGGGGAAGCGCCCGAAGGCTCCCAAGTCCTCTTGCATCACGGTCCACCACTTGCCCTCCGTGTCCTCGAAGAGCGCGCCCTGGTGGATGGTATTGATCTTCCCGTCGTAATGCTTCTCGACGAGCATCTTCTCCTCGAACGGCCCGAACGGACTCTTCGAGCGGAACGCCGCCTGTCCGCTCGGGAAGCCGCCGTAAGTGGCATATATATAATAGTAGTCGCCAATCTTATAGACGTGGCAGCCCTCGAGGCCGGAGCGCTCACGGACGATGATTTCTTTCTCCTGAATGAAGTTGAAGTCGGCATCGAGCTCGCACATCGAGATGTTGCAGTAGCCGCACGCGATATAGACCTTGTCGCCGTCGAAGAGCATGCCCGGGTCGTAGTAGTTGCGCGAGAGGCGACGCACTTCCCATTCGCCCTCGGGGTCGGTGGCCGAGAGCAGCCAGGCCCTGTCGTCATTACCGTTGACGAGGAGCCAGAACCGCCCGTTGTGGTACTTCATCGATGAAGCCCACATGCCCTTGGCGTAGGCGTTCTTGCCGTTTCGGAGGTTGTAGCGGTCGTCGTCGAGCAGCGACTTCAGCGGCTGGGCGCAGTATTCCCAGTTGACGAGGTCTTCGCTCTTGATGATGGTGGCTCCGGGGAAGAGCTGCATCGTGGTGCTGACCATGTAGTACGTGTTGCCGAC
Organism: uncultured Bacteroidales bacterium; assembly: GCA_902768605.1. The sequence continues at coordinate 60,339 of CACXLY010000009.1, read as the reverse complement.
GCGTATCACGTCGGGGTCGGGGAAGTCGGCGCGGACGATGGGGTTGATGTAGTGTGAGCCGGCGTCGCTCGGGTTCGTCGGCTGCGGCTTCTGGGCCTGTGCCTGCATCATCACATTCAGCAGGGCAAGCAGCAAAATAGTTGTTCTTTTCATAAGACTAAGCTTCTTTCGAGGGCAAAGTTACGAATAAGTGAGAGAAATACAAAGAGAAAAGACTTTTTTCTCTTTTATTTCCGAGCGAAAGTAACTTCGACCGGAGGTCAGAGTTACGAATAAGTGAGAGAAATACAAAGAGAAAAGACAATTTTTTCTATTGGTGTCCGGTAAAAGTTAGTTCCTTTCCCTTTCACGAACTTCTTCATCGGTGTTTCGGACGAAAGGCAACAGACAGGGCTTGCCATAGTCTCGAAGAGACGACAGACAACAGACGGGGGTGCAACCCCCGGTAATTGTGCGATGAAAGGGAAAGTCCTGAAAGGACGGCAGAGCCCTAAAGCAAGTTGTAGTTAAACCAATTACATATTCTGTCGCCCTTCCAGGGCTTAGATATACTAAATGACATAGCCCCGGGGGTTAGCACCCCCGTCTGTGGTCTTTCGCACCTCCGGTGCTTTTTACTGGACAGCAATAATTATTTTCTCTTTTATTTCCGAGCGAGAGTAACTTCGACCGGAGGTCAGAGTTACGCCATTTATTTCAATTTCCGTGCAGGCGAGACGAAAAAAGCAACTTGTTCGAGGTATTGGCGGTCGGTCTGGTCGAAGGTGCCCAGCTGGGCGCTGTCGATGTCGAGAACGGCAACGACGCGTCCTTCATGGAAGACGGGGACGACGATTTCGCTCCGTGAGGCCGACGAGCAGGCGATATGCCCGGGGAACTTGTCGACGTCGGGCACTACCTGCGTCTCAGCCGTCGCCCAAGCTGTCCCGCATACGCCCCTACCCTTGCGGATGCGTGTGCAGGCCATCGGACCCTGGAACGGACCGAGCACGAGCTCTTCGCCCTCCACGCGATAGAAGCCGGTCCACCAGAAGCCGAACGTCTCGTGGAGCATCGCCGCCACGTTCGCCATGTTGGCAATGAGGTCGGGCTCGTCCTCCACTACTGATTGTATCTGCGGCAAAAGCGCTTCGTAACGCTCCTGCTTCGTCTCGCCCTGAATGATTAACTGCTCTGACATACAACTATGAATTAAGAATTATGAAAGAAGAATTAAAAGAGAAGAATTGCTTCGCAAGTGAAGGGTGAAAAGTGAAGCTCCGCGACTACCTCCGCTGGCTAACATTGCGCCTTGCCGCTAAAGCGTGCAAAAATTTGCTACCGCGCTATAAATAGCTAAATTACTAAATCGTAAATAAATCGTAAATAGTAAATCGTCAAATCGTAAATTAAGAATTATGAATTGATTAAACGTCCTGGAAGACGTACGTCAGCGTCTTGTCGGCACCGAATGCGCTGTAGAAGTAGCTGACGATTTCGCTGAGATGTTCTTCCCATTGTTCGGAGACGAACTTGTTGGGGACGGACACCAGGACGTTCTTGTCGCGCACCGCCCAGAGGCTGCAGCAGGTCATGTACTGGTTGTAGAACTGCTCGCCCAGGCGCTCCCTGGCCTTCTCCATCCAGAGGTTCCATTTCTCGAGATAGACGGGCTGCACGAACGGACGCTCCAGCGCCTCGTCCTTCACCTCGACGGCTTCCGTGAACTCCGGCTGCTTGGGCTTTTGCTGCTCCAGGAGCCAGCGGTAGAGCACCTCGGTGACGTAGGCGTGGACGTTGTCGGGCTGCTTGTCCTCGACGAGCTTGTCGATGCGGTCCAGCTCGGGCTTAAGGTCGAGCCCGTCGTAGATGAGGTCCTCGAGCCTGGCCCACTCGCTGGGCTGCAGGGCGTACTTCGTGATGAGCTTGGCGCGCATCTTGCCCAGGAAACTCTCGTGCAGCTGCGCCTGACCCATCTTGCCCTCGATGATGGTGAAGCGGATGCTGTCCGGGTCGCCACGACTGACGCCGTGGGGGTAGATGGGCTCGTACTCGAAGCAGAACTCCACCTTGCCTTCGTCCGACAGCTTCTTCATCTCCTTGAGCACGGGGTCGAGCACGTCGCGATGGAAGGCGCCGTATTTGACGTAACGGTTCTCGACGATGCGCTTGTGGTCCTTGCTGAAAGTGAGCACGCCGAAGAACTCCTTCAGGTCGATGTAGTTCACCTTGCAGGAGCCGTACTTCCGCCAGGCGCTCAGGTAGATGTAGAGTCGCGGCGTGCGAGGGCTGCGGCAGAGCTGCGTGATGCCTTTCAGGTGGCGCGTGTAGCCCTTGCGAAGGTTCAGAATCTCGCGGGCACTCTCGTCCACCATCGAGATTTTGATGACGCCCTTCCGTCGCTGCCCGCCCTTGTAGGCCACCTTCTCGCCGGCTGCATTCAATTCGGCCGTCGGGAACTCGATTTTGTGGAAGATGTTCTGCTTCACATTATACTCCTGACGCTCGTACTCGTCCCAACGCTTGTAGGACATATCGACGTGGAGCAACGCCTCGCAAGCCGCCTCCAGCTCGCCGTACTTCTTCGGGCTGATGCCAAGCTCCTTCAGCGGTATCTCGAAGTTGAGCAGGTTGCCCGTCAAGTCCTCTGGCTTGAAGAGGAACGACTTCTCGCCGATGCTCAGCTGCTCGCGGATGCGGTTCTGCAACTGCGAGATGATGGCTATCATCAGGTTGGTCTGCACCAACGAGAAGTTGCCGCGTATCTGTGTGTAGCTCACCGGATTGAGAATGAAATCCAGGTCGCGATTGTTCGCTATCGTCTGCACCAGCTCGTTCGTCGTGCTGACTATAGCAGGTCCTTTCTTTTTGGCCATTTCTTCGTCTTCAAATAAGTTTTCAGCTGCAAAATTAAAGTTTTCCATCGTATTATGCAAATTTTTCAGTAAAAAATATTAGAATTATGTTTTAAAGTGTTCCAAACATTCGCACTTAGCTGTTAGATGAGTTTCGCACTTAGCTGTCACCAGCCATCGCATCGTGATGCATCTCGTCGTCGCACGGCAATGCATTCCGTCTCCGCACAAGACTCATCTCCGATTCCGTCACGTCGATATGCTTCGTCCCTCGCACATGAAGAATCATGTCCTCCGCACAGACTTGTTATCGATACCTGTCACGAAGGTATTCATCACCTCTCGCAAGAGGAAACGGCTGCTGTTTCGTACGTAGATGTGAGCGTGTTTCGTACGCAGATGTGACCGTTCTCTCCTACATCGATGTTACATTCCGCTCGTACATAAGTCTTCATGCAGGCCGTCACATCTCTGTTCTCGTCCATCGTCACCAGCATTTGGACAGGATTCTTCACCAGCATGACCCTGATTCTTGCACGTTAGTCTGCCCAAAGTCTTACACCTCGCTCTTCATGCAGCCAGCACAAGGATGTTTCGCCCCTTTGTCTCGAAAAGTCTCACTTCTCCGCGACAGAATGTCCCCGCCACAGCAACTTGAAAACCCTCCCATCGCAAGAAATCATCCACGCCACAGCAAGGAAACGCCCCTGCCACAGCAAGCAACTCCACTTCCCTCTGCAAGCAACTCCACTTCCCTCTGCAAGGAAACAACCCCGCCATAGCAAGTAAACGTCTCTATCAAAGCAACTTCACGTCCCTGCTACAGCAGACAACTCCACTTCCTTCTGCAAGGTTCTGCCCTTCCCTCAGCAAGGAAACTGTATCGCCCTGGCTCCCTCCCCTACCCTGCTTCTATTATATATTATTGGTGTCTCGAAGAGACGAAAGACCACAGACGGGGGTGACAACCCCCGGTAATGTTGCGACGACAGAGAAAGTCCTGAAAGGACGACAGAGCCATAAGCAAGTTATTATTAAACAAGTTACATATTCTGTCGCCCTTCCAGGGCTTACTATTGTTAGGTTATCCTGTCCCGGGGGTTAACACCCCCGTCTGTGGTCTTTCGCACCTTCGGTGCTTTTCCCCGGACAGCAATAATTATATATATACTCGCCACCCCTCGTTTTGTAAACCCCTAAAGCAATTTTTTTTTGAGATAATATATCCGTAGTCACATTTCATCTAAACATAATGTGCCACCTCACGCCAATTCTTCCCAAACTCCGCACCAAATGCCCCCTTCCTCTTCACGAATACTTCACGAACCCCTCACCTACTCTTCCTAAACTCCGCACCAGCTATCCCCTACTCCAATAACACACAAGCAGTTACGCATTTCGATAAACTATATAATTCGATACTGTGATAAACGATATTCTAAAAGAATTCTCCTATTATATAATATTGTATATCTTATAATAGTTATCCTTTGATCTAACTCTCTGTCACTTATTGCTTTAATCCCCAACTGGTGCGAACTCCGTGAACATAAGGTGCGAATCTGCAGAACATCTGGTGCAGTCTTCATGTACTATTGGTGCGAATTTGCAGAACATTTGCTTTTCTCTCCCCTTTCATCTTCTTTTCTCTCCCTTTTCATCTTCTTTTAACTCCCCTCTCATCGTTTTCCCTCTCCCCTCTCATCGTTTTATTCTTTCATCCTCTCTCCCTACCCCATTTCTTCCTACCCGTTATATTCGTATATCCAAATATTTGCATACTCAAATTTCTTTGTATCTGTGTTCATTTATATTCAGATATCTGCACACTCCCATACTCACGTATCCGCATTCTTCACTATTCAAGTCTTCGAATACTTCACAATACCTAACTATTTGCATATCCTTAAATATCCAAATACAATACTATATAACTCGCTATTTTTCCTGTATAATCCGCGTTTATATTCAGATATCTCGACCTATCCAAGTATAAAAGTATGCAGATATTTGAAAATATTTAGGTATTTTCTTGCAGTTGTCGATGAAAAGCTTTACCTTTGCAACTGAATTTCCAGCGTAGCAAGATGGTTATTCCCTCTGCCTGGGATATTCAAATATTTAGGAAGAAAAGGTAACGACAAAGTAATTACGTATAGATTATGTCACAAGTTATTTCTCTTTTACACGATAAGGGTGGCTGCGCGAAAACAACGACGTGCGTCAACCTGGGCTTTGCCCTGTGGCTGCTCGGCAAGAAGGTACTGCTCGTCGATACTGACCCGCAGTGCAACCTGACTGATACCGTCGACAAAACCGTTCATTTAGAGGCGGATAGCACTATCTACGAGTGGCTGCACGACAGCGTTCCGGGCGAGTCGCTCCCGCTGCCGATCTACACGCGCTATGACGGTCTGGACTACGTTCCCGGCAGTCACAGCATGAGCAATATCAACGCGGAACTGCAGTTGATGTACAATCGAGAACGTCGTCTGGCTGATTTCCTCGACCTGATTGACCCCGACAGTGGACTCAGGATTCGCGACATGTACGACTACATCTTCATTGACTGCGCCCCGGGCGGCGAGACGCTGATGAATACTAATGCTTTGGTAGCCAGCGATTTCGTGATAGTCCCGACCGAAGCCGGCATCTATAGTCTGCAGGGCCTTCCGCGTCTGCTCGACTATATAAATAAGGTGCACACCCAACTCCGCTGCCCGGTCCGTATCATGGGTTACCTTTTGGTCCGCTGGAACAAGAATCGCAGCATCAGTCGTGAGGTAAAGGAGTACTACAGCAATGAGGACGAGGTTAAGGCTCCGTTGTTTCCCGTGAGTGTTCGCGAGAGCGTACGTTGCACGGAATCAGTTGCTTACGAGATGTCGCTCTTCGAGTATGCCAGCAACAGCCCAGTGGCCGACGACTATATGCGCGTAGCAGAGTTCATGATAGGCCGCAAGGCGCGTCCGAAGACCTGGACGCCTGCCAAGTGGGGCCAGATAGCAAACGCAGCCTACGACAACTTCATCAAAGAGCGGAGTACTCAAATATCTGAGTATTCAGAAACCTGAGTACTTGGGTGTTTGAATATGAGAGAATTCACCAGAAAACACATCGAAATACCATAGAACAGAGGAGGACAAGATTATGGCAATCAAGAAGAAGGCGCTGAATATCAGCAGGGTAGCGGCCGAAGCTACGCAGAACTACGTGGCTCCGAAGCCTTTGGCCAGCAACGATGCCGTGCGCAACAAGATCGTGCAGGAGACGCCGGCACCGAAGCCTTTGCGTCGCGTTTGCACCATCCAGAAGGTGGGCGGCTTCACGTTTTTCACTGCGGAAGACGACCGCAACGCACTGGACTACATCGCTTTCCGTCAGAAACTGGAGAAGCAGAACGTCGTGCGCGCCGCTCTCCATCAATTCCTGAAGCAGCACTACAAGGAGGGCCAGGGCCTCGATGCAGAGTCGATGCGCATCATCGAGCAGTACGAGGACAGCGTCTATCAGTGGGTTTGAGCGAGGGAACCGCTTCCAGCTTCACATCGCGAGTAGGGTAGGGGAGCGTTCGGCTCTTCGGGCGCTGCCTTGCCGTTGCTCGTTTCGCCCAATCGGAGCGGGCAGATGGTTTTTTCCAATATTGAGTGTAAAAACGCTCAAATTGAGGAGTTTTTGGCCTCAAAATGAGGTCGTTTCAGGAAGGTCATAAAAAAGTTGTAAAGTTTTTTCCTAAGGTTTTGCTCTGCTTTAGCATCACCATATTTCCTTAAAATCGATAGTTATTTGATTCCACGTGTGGCGAAGTCAATTCCCACACGTGGGAAAGGCAAATGCTACGTGTAGGAAAGGCGGATTCAACACGTTGCGTTTGCCAATTTGACAGCACAAGTTGACTGCTTGAAAACCAATGACTTCAAAATTCAACAGGAAGCGCCGAAAATATTCTTCAGATTTGTAACGCTTTTTCTAATTTTTCAGTTTTTTTCATCACAAGGGTGCACCTTTTTCGCATCTTTTTCCATAAATTTGTTCCTGATATTCGCACCAAATAGCCCAAAGCAACCCACGAAGGTGCGAACTTTGGGAAAACCTGACTTCAACTTTGGGAAAGCTTGACTTCTTTTTCGAGAAAGCCTGACTTTAACTTCGTGAAAGCTTGACTTCTTTTTCGAGAAAGCCTGACTTTAATAGGGAGCAAAGCATCAGGCAGCAGAGCAGACTGCCCACTTCAAGCCGAAAAACTACCACCGTTTGTTCCTAAAGTCCGCACCAGGATGCAGAGGAAACAATAAATCCTACGAAAAATCTTCCCAAAGTCCGCACTTCGCAGCCGATTTCTTCCCAAAGTCCGCACCTCGACCCAAAGAGTGTTCTCAAAGTTCGCACCAAGAAGTATATAAAACCACGAAAGCAAAAAAGAGAAGGTGCGGACTTTGGGAACTATTCCCCAATGGTCGGGAGATTTATGGGGCTAATGGGGTAAATGGGCTAAATGGGGTTAATGGGGTAAATGGGCATTATGGGGTAATGGAGTTAATGGGCTTTTGGGGGTTAATGGGCTTTTGGGGGCTAATGGGCATTGTGGGTTAATGGGGCTAATGGGAGTTTTGGGGCTAATGGGCATTATGGGGTAATGGGGTTAATGGGCTTTTGGGGGCTAATGGGCATTATGGGGTAATGGGGGTAATGGGCGATGTGAGGCTAATGGGCATTATGGGGTAATGGGGTTAATGGGCTTTTGGGGGCTAATGGGCATTGTGGGTTAATGGGGCTAATGGGCTTTTGGGGGCTAATGGGCATTATGGGGTAATGGGGGTAATGGGCGTTTTGGGGGCTTATGGGTTCTGCGCAAAATCTTCCCAAAGTCCGCACATGGTGGAGGCGGACACAGCTTTGCAATATCTCTTTTCAGTGTGCGAAGGCTGGACTTTTCACGTCAAGGTGCGGACTTTGGGAAGAATTGTGAGAGGAAGAAACAAATAGCAACTGCAGGGCCTCGCTACTCGGAGCGGTCATCCGAATGCGGTCTTTACCTCCAAAAACATGGGGGCGATGCAATTTTCTCCGCCTTTTGCTTCGAAGTTGTGCTCCTTTTTCGTAACTTTGCAGAAAATTCAGGTTCGAAACAAGGAAGTAAGGAGACGCCGCTAAAATATAAATAGGAGAGGGCAGAAGATGAAGGACTTTGCAGCGATAGATTTCGAGACGGCCAACAGCGAGTGCAGTTCGGTCTGCTCCGTTGGTGTTGTCATTGTCAGGGATGGCGAGATGGTGGATTCGTTCTACTCGCTCATCCAGCCCGAGCCAAACTATTACAACTACTGGTGCCAGCGGGTTCACGGACTGGGTCATGCCGACACGGACGACGCTCCGCTGTTTCCCGAGGTGTGGGCGCAGGTGGAGCCTCTGATTGAGGGCCTGCCGCTGGTGGCTCACAACAAGGCATTCGACGAGAGGTGCCTGAAGTCAGTCTTCCGCGTCTATCAGATGGACTACCCCGACTACAGGTTTTTCGACACGCTTTGGGCAGCGCGGCGGAGGTTTCCCTGGCTGCCGAATCACCAGCTGCAGACGGTGGCCGAGGCCTGCGGCTTCTGCTTGCAGAACCATCACCACGCGCTCGCCGACGCCGAAGCCTGCGCCTGGATAGCGAGGGAGATACTGTGACGTGCCGTGCAGGTTTGAATTGATTCACTCGGTGCAATTATCGTCGTTTGCAATTTACTAACGTGTTGTTGACAATTTACTAACGTGTCGTTGGCAATTTACTAACGCGTCGTTGGCAATTTACTAACGTGTCGTTGACGAATTACTAACGTGTCGATGACGAATTACTAACGCATCGTTTGCAATTTACTAACGTGTTGTTTTGTGAGAGAGCACGAAACGTCCCAAATTATTTTGTCTTTTGCTTGCTTTTTCGTAACTTTGCAGGACGAATTGAATAAAAAGCGAAACCATGAAGCGACTTCTTTTACTTTTGGCTGTGCTGTGCACGGCGAGTGGCATGCGGGCAAAGGGTTCGGCCGGCATGCGGGCGGAGCTCCGCGATGACAATGCGCCCGTCAGCACCAACACGCGCATGAATCTCATCTTCGAAACCGACATGGGCAACGATGTGGACGATGCGCTGGCCATCGACATGCTCTACAAGTACCACCGGCAGGAGCGCATCAACCTGATGGCCGTCATGCTGAACAAGGAGGGCGACTTCCCGCCTCGGTACATCGATCTGCTGAACACGTGGTACGGGTTGCGTCGCATCCCCATCGGCCTGAGCCCGCGTTCTGGCAAGAGCATCGTGGCGGGGGCGAACTACACGCAGGTGGTCTGCGAGAAGCAGGACGAGCGGGGCCGGCCGCTCTACAAGCGCAGCATCAAGGACTACGGTCGCCTGCTGCCTGCCGTCAAGCTCTACCGCAAGCTGCTTGCCAAGGCGGAGGATGCCTCGGTCACCGTCGTCTCGGTCGGCTTCAGCACGAACCTGGCGCTGCTCCTCGACACGAAGGCCGACGAGTTCTCGCCCCTCTTAGGCAGAGAGCTGATAGCGCGCAAGGTGAAAAAGCTGGTCGCGATGGCCGGGCACATTGAGAACCCGAAGTACGCCGAGTACAATGTGGTGAACGATGTCGCCGCATGCCAGCGCGTCTTCGCCGAGTGGCCCACGCCCATCGTCATATCGCCCTTCGAGCTGGGCCTGCAGGTGCGCTATCCGGCGCAGAGCATCGAGCACGACTTCACGTGGACGAGGCATCATCCCATCGTCGATTCCTACAAGGCTTACCTCGAGAAGATAGAGGACCGGCCGACGTGGGACCTCACGGCTGTGCTCTATGCCGTCGACCCGCGGCAGTTCTTCAACATCTCGCCTGCCGGGCGCATCGCGGTGACCGACGAGGGCTACACCCACTTCACGCAGGACCCGGCCGGCCGCCACTTCTACCTCTTCATCACGCCGGAGCAGGCCCGCGCCATCCTCAGCTATTTCGTGACGATGGTGACGGCAAAGCCTTAGGTGCGGACTTTGGGAAGAACTTTTTACCGGACAGCAATGAAATATCGCGGCCTGCGGCTGGCTGGCGGCTGTGTTTTTCGTGCAAAAGCAAAAAAAACAGGCGAAAAAGGTTGAGCGTAAAGAAAAAAAGCGTAACTTTGTAGGCGAAGTAACGATTATTTATTAACCACCTAAACATTATTTATTATGACGTACAAGATTATCGACATCGAGGGCGTGGGCGAGGCTTATGCTCCGAAACTCAACAAGGCTGGCATCGTGAAGGTTGCTGATCTGCTGGCAAAGTGTGCTGCTCCGAAGGGCCGTGCTGCTCTTGCAGAGGAGACGGGCATCAGCGAAAAGCTCATCCTGAAGTGGACGAACCATGCCGATCTGTTCCGCATCAAGGGCGTCGGCCCGCAGTTTGCCGAGCTGCTCGAGGCTGCCGGCGTGGACACCGTCAAGGAGTTCCGCCATCGCGTGGCTGAGAACCTCGTGCAGAAGATGCAGGAGACGAACGACGCGAAGAACCTCGTCCGCCGCGTGCCTTCCGTGAAGCAGGTTGAGAAGATGATAGCCCAGGCCAAGGAACTGCCGCCCGTAATGAAGTATTGATGAGACATATCGCATCCCTTCGCAAAGCCCAGCACTGCATGTCGGTGCTGGGCTTGTTGGTTTGTGCCTTGGCGCTGGTCACGTCTTTGGGGGGATAACAAGAAAGCCCCTCCCATCGCGGGAGAGGCTTGCAGAGGGCTTGTATATTGCTCAATGGTACATGCGCTGTACCTTGTAAATTAATCAATTGAAGATACGTTGTACATTGTACATTGTCAAATTGTACATGCGCTTGTTCGTTTACTTCTTTTTCTTCTTGGCGAGCTTGGCGAACTCTTTCTTCGCCTTGGCTAGCTGCTCCATGAACTCGTCGTTATTGATGAGGGCGGGGAGGACGAGTGCGCCGACCATCTGACCTGCCTTGACGTCGCTGTAGTGGTGGAAGCCCACGATCCATCGGCTCTCGCCAAACTCCAGTCCGCGCTTGTAGAGCTGGTCCTGCCTCTCGGGGTTGATGCAGGCCAGCACCATCGAGACGGCGACGCCCGTTGCGCTGTGGCCGGAGACGTAGCTGCCGTTGTTGCGAAGGTGCTCCTCAGCCTCGGGCACGGGAGTCGGCTCGTTGTAGAGGGCATAGGGACGTGTGCGCATGTAGGTGTTCTTGGTGCAGCGCGTGGCGTAGCTGCCTGCGTCCTCCTTCATCCTGTTGATAAGCTTGTAGATTTCGGGTGTGTTGTCCTTCGAGAGCGTCATGCCGAAAGCCTCGGAGAAGACCTCCAGGATGTTGTCGGTGGAGGTGTTGGCGTCCTTGACGGCCTGTTTGCCGCGCTCGGTCGGACGCAGCGTCTTGCCGTACTGGTACATGTGGAAGTCCTGTTCGAACAGCAGTGTGCCGAATGCCGGTGGCGGCCCCATGAAAGTCGTGTCGTGCGGAGCTTCCTCTTTAGTCAGGTAGTGATTGGACTGTCCGTAGCAGACGATTGCCACGAACATTAATGCGATGATGCAACTTGTCTTTTTCATAATGATTGTTAGTTTAAATGGTTTTTGCGCCGCAAAGGTACGGAGAATAATTCATAATTCAAAATAAGTGAATTCAAAATTAGATGAGAGTCGATTCAAAATTAGTAGAGAGTGAATTCAAAATTGTTGACGTCCGGCGTTTTTATATCAGACGCCAAGACATGAAACCATGGCGGTGGAAAAGCGCCACGCGAGGGGTCGGATTTTCCCACAGCAAGCATCGGCCTTTCCCACAGCAAGGAAGAGCCTTTCCCACAGCAAGGAAGAGCCTTTCCCACAGCAAGCGTTTCTGATTATGACTGTCCGGCAGAAAGCACCAAAGGTGCGACAGACCACAGACGGGGGTGTCAACCCCCGGGCTCGTGCCATTCACTATATCAAAGCCCTGGAAGGGCGACAGAATATGTAATTTGCTTTATTTCAACCTGCTTGAGGGTTCTGTCGTCCCTTTAGGACTTCCTTTCCCCTCGCACTATTACCGGGGGTTAGCACCCCCGTCTGTGGTCTGTCGTCTCTTCGAGACTTAAGTAAGCCCTGTCTGCTGCCTTTCGCCCGAAACACCGATGAACAAGCATGTAGGGGTCAGAGCGAATAACTTTTACCTGACAGCAAGCGTTTCTGATGCCCGGGTGGGGTAGGGGGTGCCGTCAGAAGCCGGACCAGAACTGCCGCCAGTATTTGCGGGCGAGCTCGTCCCAACGGCCCACGGTGGCGTTGAAGAAGTCGGCGGTGTAGCCATTCAGGAAGGCCGTCCGCTGCTTCTCGGGCGTGTTCCACCACGTCTGCTCTACGAACGCCTGTTCGCGCTCTCCCTTGTCGAGGAAATACTGCTGCGCCGACTGCAGCGATGCGCGCGTTTGGCCCCATTTCATCGAAGAAATACGGTTCGCTTCGCGGTAATGCCAGAGTGCTGCGTCGTCCCTTTTCCGATGCTGACCGCAGACGCCGAGCATCATGGGCAGTTCGGTGTTGCCGGAGAAGACGGGGAAGCGGGGCGACTGACCCGGATTGTCGAGCGCTATCCACGCCACGCCGCCGATGTCGTCGGGCATCCAGGAACGCAATTGTATCACAGTGCTGTAGGCACACCACGAGACGCTGACGGTGCGGATATTCGTCATCGTGGAGTCGTTGAGCAGTCCGGCATAGCGGCGTATCTCGTCGGGACGCATCCAGGGATTGCTGACGAGCGGCTTGCCTCCCTTGATCTTCACCTCGCCGTTGCCCTTGGCCAGGGAGTCGATCTTGCAGGAAAGACTCAGCTCCGTACCTTCATAATAAGAGCCCAAAAGCTTCGAAACCTTCTCGACCGACAGCTTCTCCTTTGGCTTCACAGAAAGCGGTAATTCGCCCATTTCATCGGAAAAATTGGCGTCGGGCGCGAGCTGCTGCATGATGAAAAGTTCGCGCACGCTGTAGTTCTTGGGCTCGTCGAAATAGTTACCGCCGGAGTAGGCTTTCCAGAACGAAAACTCGCCCGTGCCGTCCCAGAGGCCCAGCTCGCGGGCTACGGTGAAGACGTTGTCCGACGCCATAAAGTGGTCCGTATCGCTGAGGTCGAGCCTGCCGATGCGACAGATGTTGGCGCTGACGGCCACCTCATCGTCGGGAATGCGCTGCGCGGCCCACACGCCGCCGATGCGCTTCGGTCCCTCGCCGAAGACCTCGAAAATCCAGACCTCGTTCTGGTCGGCAATGGTGAGGCATTCGCCGCTGTCGCCGTAGCCGTACTGCTTGATCAGGCTGCCCATGAGGCGGATGGCGCCGCGGGCCGTCGTGCAGCGTTGCAAGGCGATGCGCTGCAGCTCCTCGATCATGAAGAGGCCGGCCTTGTTCTGTAGCGTGTCGCGACCGCTTATCGTGGTTTCGCCCATCGCCAGCTGCTTCTCGTTGAGGCAGGGGTATGCGGTATTGAGGTAGCGGTACGTGTGGTGGGCCTGCGGGATGGTGCCGCGTTCCTTCACGCCCGTCATGTCTTGGGCGTGCTCCGTGTGCATCAGGCCTTCGCGGATGGCGGTGATGGTGTCGCGCGGGTAGTCGCGGGCCGGCTCGATGCTCATCCAGGTGCGGTACCAGGAGTCGCACGTGTGGCTCGTCATCACCGAACCGTCGGTGGAGGCCTGCTTGCCCACCATGATGCTGGTGCAGGCGTCTTGGGGCGTCTGGGCCATGCCGAGGCAGGTCCAGCCCACAAGGGTCAGAAGTGCTAAGTATTTCATATGCATGATGTAATCGCTTATTTGACGAAGATTTTCCGCTTCTTATTCTTCAGGATGTAGATGCCCTTGGGCAGCTTGTCGCTGAGCATTGAGGACTGTCCGCCGTCCGCAGTCCATTGTCCGTCTTCCGTCGTCCGTAGTCCTCCCACACGTCGTCCGCTGAGGTCGTACAGCTCTTCGGGGGCGTCCGTCATGCCGAGGGCCGAGGCCTCGGGAGCCGTGATGCCAGTGGTGTATTGGTTAAGCCGCACCTCGACCAGGACGGGGCGATGGTCGGAGGCTGCAGGCTCGTTGAGCACTTGTCGGCGTCGCACGGACCGCACCACCCTGCCGTAGCTGGCGATGTAATCAATGATGCGGTTGGGCTTGCCGGCAGGGAAGGTATAGTAGGTACTGCCAGGATTCGCGGGGTAGTTGAGCATGACAAAGCCGTCCTTCTTCATCGTCTTGATGAGGGTCGAGGTGGGCTCGTCGTTCCAGTCTCCACAGATGATGAAAGGCTTGTCGCCCCAACTGGCAGCCTCTTCCAATATGACGGGCAGCGAGGCGAGTCGCTGTTCCTCGTCGAGGTCGAGGTGGGTGGTGGCGAATACGTATTCCTGGAACTCGCAGACCAGCAGGGTGCGCTTCTCCGTGCCGGGCAGGGGGTAGTGGTGAACCGTCAGGGGCGGCTCCTTGCTGAGGATGGCGACGCCGTACTTGCCGCCGGTCAGGGGGATGGCTCCGCCGAACGTGCTGTACATGCCGAGTTTCTGGGCCAGGACTGCCGCCTCGGGGATGTAGCCCGAACGCTTCACGCAGCTGTCCACCTCCTGCAGCCCGACCACTTCCACGTCGGCGCTTTCGATGACGGCTGCCTGGCGGTCCAGGTCCACCACGCCGTCCGTCCCCGCTCCGTGCTGGATGTTGTAGGTCAGCATACGCACCGAGATGTAGTCCTCCTGCGAAGAAATAGTCTGACAGATGAGCAGGAGCAGGAGAAAGAGACTCGAGGAGAGAAAATAGCCTTTGTGCATGGTCGTTTTGTTTTAGTTTTAGCGTAATTTGGGCGTAAAGGTAGCGTTTTTTATCTTTTGTGCAAAGGGAAACGCCTCTTTTCCTTGCAAAATAGCGCGGAAATGTGTAAATTTGCATCACGTTTGACCAGTTTGGAAGCTCCGCTATCTGTCGTCAGTTGTCAGTTGTCCGTAGTCAGTTGTCCGTTGCCCATAGTCCGTAGTCAGTTGTCAGTAGTCGCAAAAGTTCCGTTGTCTGTTGTCCGTAGTCCGTTGTCTATAAAGAAAAACAAATACTATGAAGAAGATTCTTATCGCGTTAGCTGTGATGATGGCTTTGCCCACGATGGGGCAGGGCGTGCGGCGAACCATCCGAAGCGGTGAGCTTTGGCCCGACGAAGCCGGCGTCCACATCAATGCCCACGGCGGCGGTGTGCTCAAGTACGGCGACACCTGGTATTGGTTCGGCGAACACAAGTCGGACCATACGTCGAACGCGCTGGTGGGCGTCACCTGCTATTCCTCAACCGACCTCCTCAACTGGCGCAACCGCGGCGTGGCACTTAGCGTGAGCGACGAACAGGGCTCTGATATCGAGCGGGGCTGCGTGCTGGAGCGGCCGAAGGTCATTTACAATCCCGTCACGAAGCAATTCTGCATGTGGTTCCACCTCGAACTGAAAGGGCAGGGCTACAATGCCGCCCGCTACGGCGTGGCCGTCAGCAGCCGTCCCGAAGGCCCTTACCGTTTCCTCTATTCCCAAAGAGCAAACGCCGGCACCTGGCCCGTGGAGTTCGGGGAGAAGGAACTGCAGACGGTCGATACGCTCAACGCAGCCAACTTCAAGGAGCAGTGGACGCCCGCCTGGCTCAAGGCCGTGGGCGAGGGACTCTTCGTGAAACGCGACTTCGGCTCCGGGCAGATGTCGCGCGACATGACACTCTATGTGGACGACGACGGCAAGGCTTACCACATCTTCAGCTCCGAGGAGAACCTCACGCTCCATATCGCCGAACTGACCTGCGACTACCTTCACCACACAGGACGCTACACCCGCCTGGCGCCGGCGGGACACAACGAGGCGCCCGCCATCTTCAAACGCGACGGCACCTACTGGATGATAACGTCCGGCTGCACGGGCTGGGCGCCAAACGAGGCCCGCATGTTCTCCGCCCCAAGCATCTGGGGGCCCTGGCAGCAGCATCCCAATCCATGCCGCGGTCCGAAAGCCGAGCTCACCTTCGGCGGCCAGAGCACCTTCATCCTCCCTGTCGTCGCAAACGATACGTGTCAGTATATCTTCATGGCCGATATATGGCGCCCCCGCCATCCCAGCGACGCGCGCTACATCTGGCTCCCCATCGAGTTCGAGGACGGCAAGCCCGTCGTCCGCTGGCGCGACGAATGGGAGCCGCCATCGGCCATCGTCAAATAGCATCTTTCATTATGTTTAACAAATAATCCAAAAGTTATGAGAACTCTCTTACAACGTAGTCTGACGCTCGGCCTGTTAGTGCTGGGCATGTTTCTGAACGCGTCGGCCGCTTCCTACGATTTCGAGGCGGACGGCATCTTCTACTCTATCAGCGATGAAGCTGCAGGGTTTGTCAACGTGGTGGCTGGCGACACAAAGTATGCCGGCAACATAGTGATTCCCGCCACCGTCACAAATGGCAACGTGACCTATACCGTTGCAGGCATGGACAAAAGCGCTTTCAACAAGTGCGGCGGGCTGATATCCGTTACGCTGAACGACGTCATCCGCGTGATTCCTCAGTATGCCTTTGCCGAATGCGAGAACTTGGAAAAGGTGGTGCTTGGCAGCAACGTGGAGGAGATAGGCTATCGGGCATTTTCCGACAACATCAACCTTAAGGACATCAATCTGAATGACAACATCACCTCTTTCGGAGCCTTCGCCTTTGCCGGCTGCACAAGCCTGACGAGTGTTGTCATAGGAGCGAGAGTCATATCGATGGACTCGAATGTCTTCAGCGGTTGTGCGAACATCGAGACTGTGGAGGTGCACGATGGTGCTTGCGTTATAGGCAACAATGCCTTCGAGAACTGCAAGAAGCTGCAAGCAGTCACCCTCCCCAACTCTGTGAGAAGCCTCGGGAGTCATGCCTTCGCAGGATGTGCCAGCCTGACTGCTGCCGTTATCGGCGATGGCGTGAAGGAAGTCCAGCAGTATGCTTTCAGCGAATGCACGAGCTTGCAACAGGTGGTGCTTGGCAACAGCGTGGAAGAGATTGGCTATCGTGCTTTCTCGTCTTGCACGAACCTTAAGGACATCAATCTCCACGACAACATCAAGAGTATGAAAGCCTATGCATTTGCCGAATGCACCAGTCTGACAAGCGTCGTCATCAGTAAGAATCTGGAGGCGATGGAGTCAAACGTCTTCTCCGACTGCATCAACCTCGAGAGCGTGGAAATGCACGAAGGTGCTGTCGTCATAGGTCCGAACGCTTTCGAAAGGTGCAGGAAGCTGCAAAGTGTACGTATTCCCCAGTCTGTCCTGACGCTTGGAAGCCATGCCTTTTCCGAATGCAGCAGCCTGACCACAGTCATTATGGGCGTCGGCCTGAAGGTTGTGCCACAGTATGCTTTCAGCAATTGCTCGAGCTTGCAACAGGTCGTGCTTGGTGCGCGAGTGGTGGAGATAGGCTATCGTGCATTTGCCGAGTGTACCGCTCTCTCGGAAATCAACCTGAACGATGCCATCAAGTCCTTCGGAGCCTATGCTTTTGAAAAGTGCACCAGCCTGACGAGCGCCGTCATCGGTCGTGACGTGCAGACGATGGATAGCAATGTGTTCAGCGATTGTGTCAACATAAAAAGCGTGGAGATACATGAAGGAGCCGCCGTCGTTGGTGCAAACGCCTTCAATGGTTGCAAAGAGCTGGAGACGGTCAACGTGCCAAATTCTGTGAAGGTTATCGAACCCGGTGCTTTTTCTGGGTGTAGCAGCCTGACGACTGTCAAGGTGGGCGATGGCGTGGAAGAGGTTCCGCAGTATATGCTGAGCGATTGCCCGAGGCTGCAGACGGTGACGCTGGGCAGCGGCATTAAGGCGATAGGCTACAGAGCTTTCAGTGGAAGCGGCACATTGAAGTCGTTGACCGTCATGGCTCCTGAGCCGCCGTCGATTGGGTCGTATGCATTCTCCAATTATGATGCTACGCTCTACGTCCCCTCCCAATCAGTAGGCCTTTATGCTGAGGCAGAAGGGTGGAGGGAGTTCAACAAGATTGAGTCCATTGGCGAACAGCTTTATCTGACCATTCGCCAGACGGAGCCTTGTGCTTTGCGTATGGCTGTCAACGTGGGCGCCACCTATCGCTTCGACATTCTCCCCGAGGAGGGATGGATCATCCATAGTGTCACGTTCAATGGTGCAGACGTGACGGGTCAGCTGGTGGATGGTGCATACACGACGCCTGCCATCACGACGAATTCTACGCTCGTGGTCGTGGTCGAGGACAAGGAAACCGCAATCCAGTCGCCGGCGTACAGCAATGTGAAGGTGTATGGCGAGGCAGACGGCACCATCTGCGTCGGCAATCTCGAGGCCGGCGAAACGGTCAGCGTCTATGATGCCGGCGGGAAGCTGGTAAGGCAGGAGACGTCGGCTGCCGGTCCGACACGCATCAAGATGGACGGCCACGGCGTTTATGTCGTCAAGGCCGGCACGAAGACTCTGAAACTGAGTCTGTAGGCGAGCGGCTGCGGCAGACGTCGCATTTGCAGGGAGAGCACGTCGCGTTTCGCATCCCGACGTGCTCTCTTTCTGTCGGAAAATGCAAAAAAACACATATTTAATAAGAAAAAAGGGCGAAAATGCTTGGTGGAATGAAAAATTGTCGTACCTTTGCAGCCGGTTTGGAAAAAGTCGTCTATTGGAATAGACTAAAAAGGAGAAGATTTAGAAATGTCTAAGATTTGTCAAATTACCGGTAAGAAGGCCATGATTGGCAATAACGTGTCACACTCCAAGCGCCGCACGAAGAGGACTTTCAACGTGAACCTGTTCACGAAGAAATTCTATTACGTGGAAGAGGACTGCTGGATTAGTCTGAACATCAGCGCTTCCGGTCTGCGCTATATTAACAAGGTAGGACTCGATGCCGCTCTGAAGAACGCAGTGGCTCAAGGGTATTGTGATTGGAAGGAAATTCGTGTAATCGGCTAAGTGATTGGACAACTGACGACGGGCGACAGGCAGCCGGCCTTCAGGGAACGTTAACCCGTGGCCTGGGTCACAGCGTCTGGAGTCTGTAGTCAAAAAAGGAAAAAACTATGGCAAAGAAAGTTAAAGGCAACAGAATACAGGTGATTCTGGAATGCACAGAGATGAAGCAGAGCGGTCTGCCAGGTACATCTCGCTACATCACCACGAAGAACAGGAAGAATACTCCGGAGCGACTCGAGCTCAAGAAGTATAACCCCATCTTGAAGAAGATGACTGTTCACAAGGAAATTAAGTAATCGGACAACGGACAATCGACCGCGGACGACCGACATTCCGCAATCCGCGGCCAGCTGTCAGTAGTCAAAAATATTCAGAATTATGGCAAAGAAAACAGTCGCTACCCTTCAGACGGGTAAAACCGATGGCCGTTCGTACACCAAGGTTATCAAGATGGTGAAGAACCCTCAGACAGGCTCCTACTCTTTCGACGAGCAGATGGTGCCCAACGAGGCCGTTAAGGATTTCTTCAAGAACTAAGTTGTATAGTTATATGAGTTGGAAGGCGGGGAGCGGAGACGCTTCCCGCTTTTTTAGTTGATATGTTCCATACTTTCACCCTTCCAGGGGGGCTCCGCGTCATCTGCGCTCCGGGCCGGACGGACGTCGTGTACCTCGGCATCGCGGTCGATGCCGGGACGCGCCACGAACTGCCTTCGGAGAGCGGAATGGCACACTTCACGGAGCACATGTCGTTCAAGGGGACCGAGCACCGCTCCGCCAGGCAGGTCATCTCCGCCATGGAGCGCGTGGGCGGCGACCTGAACGCCTTCACCGGCAAGGAGGAGACCATCTACTACTGCACCTGCCTGCAGCAGCACGTCCACAAGGCCATCGACCTCCTGCTCGACATCGCCCTCCGTAGCACCTATCCTCAGGACGAGATGGGGCGCGAGGCGGAGGTGGTCATCGATGAGATAGAGAGCTACAATGACCAGCCCTCCGAGCTCATCTTCGACGAGTTCGAAAGCCTGCTCTTCCCCGGGCACCCGCTCGGCCGCAACATACTGGGCGACGCCGCGACGCTCCGGACGTTCCGCTCCGCCGACATGCAGCGCTTCGCCCATCGCCTCTATCACCCCGACCGCATGGTACTCTACGTGCTCGGCAACGTGGACCCCGAAAAGGTGGTCCGGCTGGCCGCGAAAAATGCTACAGCAAGCGTCGGCCTTTCCCACAGCAAGGAGGAGCCTTTCCCACAGCAAGCGTCGGCCGACGCCTCATGTGGGGGTGCCCACGTCGTCCGCGAGAAGGACACGCACCAGGCGCACGTCGTGGTCGGCGCACAGGCTTTCGGAGCCTCCGACCCGCGCCAGCTCCACCTCTATTTCCTCAGCAACATGCTGGGCGGTCCGGCCATGAGCAGCCGTCTCAACCTCGCCCTGCGCGAGCGCAATGGCCTGGTCTACACCGTCGAGAGCGTTTGCACGGCCTATACCGACACGGGCCTCTGGTCGGTCTATTACGGATGCGACGCCAAGGACCGCGCCCGCTGCCGGCGGCTCGTGGCGCACGAACTCGACCGCCTCACGCAACATCCTCTCTCCCAGCGCACTATCGATGCCGCACGCCGTCAGCTGAAAGGGCAGATCGGCATCTCGTACGACAGCTTCGAGAACGTCGCGCTCGGCATGGCGAAACGCTATCTCCATTACGGCAAGACGCTCACGAAGGAGCAGTTCTTCGAGCGGCTCGACGCCATCACTCCCGAAGACCTGCTTTCCACCGCACAGCACGTCTTCGCCCCCGACCGCCTGCTGACCCTCGAGTACGTCTGAGGAAACCCGCCCCGACCGCTTCACAACAGATACGCCACACGTGGAAAACGTCATCCCACGTGTGGCGTTTGCATTTCTGACCTAAAAAATCGATTCTTTCCAAAAGTTCCCCACCATTTTTGCTAAGTGGGGAAAAAAGTTTTCAACCACCTGTTTTGACAACTCATAATGCACTGAAACCTCTTTGTTTATGGGCATTCCGCGCGAGTTGAGGAATAGCGCGCCGCGAGGTTATTAACAACATAAGCGAAAATCTTCTGAAAAAAAAATTGCAGAAAGTGTGGGGAATTGTGGGGAATTGTGTATCTTTGCAGCAGAATTTGCAAAGAAAGCCCCGAATCGATGAGATTTACAGGAAGTATAGATGCCAAAACAGACGAGAAGGGACGCGTTTTCGTGCCCAGCGTCTTCCGTAAAATCCTCCAGAAGGAGGCGGAGGAAGGACTGGTGCTTCGCCGCGACATCTTCGAGCACTGCCTTGTGCTCTATCCGAAGAGCGTGTGGGATGCGCAGGTCAATGCCGTACGCGCCCGCACCAACCTCTTCAACCGTCACCAGCGGCAAGGGCTCAGGCTCTTCACTGCCGACGCCGAGAACATCACGCTCGACAGCGGGGGACGCATGCTCATCCCGCGTCGCTACCTCGAACACGCCGGCATAAAGAGCGACGTGCGATTCATCGGCGTGGACGATACCATAGAAATCTGGAGCAAACAGGCCGCCGAGGATCTGCTCAGCAATCCCGACGAGGTGGCCGACATCTTAGAGGAGATGATGAACGACCCAGCAGGGCAGTAAAGAGCCCAATGAGCCGAACCCATAAGGCCCATAAGCCCTATAAGTCCTATAAGCCCCATAAGCCCCATAAGGCCTAAACAATATAATATAATGTACACGCGTGAGGAGGAATATCATGTGCCGGTGCTGCTCAAGGAGGCAGTCGATGGGCTCGACATCAAGCCGGGAGGCATCTATGTGGACCTCACGTTCGGCGGCGGCGGCCATAGCAGGGAGATACTGCGGCGCCTGGCAGGCACTGGCCACCTCTACAGCTTCGACCAGGACGAGGATGCCGCCAGCAACGCCAGCGCCATGGAGGGCGAGGCTGGCTTCACCTTCATCCGCAGCAACTTCCGATTCCTCAAGAACTGGATGCTCTACTACGGGCATGAGCAGGTGGACGGCATCCTGGCCGACCTCGGTGTCAGTAGCCATCACCTCGACGAGGAGAGGCGAGGCTTCAGCTTCCGCTTCGACGCACCTCTCGACATGCGTATGAACCGGCAGGCCAACCTCACGGCCGGGCGCATCGTAGCAGATTACAGCGAGCAGCAATTGGCAGACATCCTCTACCTCTACGGCGAACTGAAGAACAGCCGCCGCATCGCGTCAGCCATCGTCAAGGCCCGCCAGCAACAGCCCATCGAGACGACCACACAGCTTGTCGAGGTGCTCAGGCCACTCATGGGCTATGACCGCGAGAAGAAAGACCTGGCGCGAGTGTTCCAGGCACTGCGCATAGAGGTCAACGCCGAGATGGGCGCCCTCAGACAGATGCTGAGCGCAGCGACGGAGCTGCTCAGGCCGGGAGGCCGCCTCAGCATTCTCACCTACCATTCCCTCGAGGACCGCATGGTGAAGAATATCGTCAAGGCAGGCAACGTCGAAGGAAAAGTCGAGACAGACATCTACGGGCGGACGGGAGCGCCACTCGAGGCCGTCAACAGGAGCATCATAATCCCCAGCGACGACGAGCAGAAGAGCAACCCGCGCAGTCGTTCGGCAAAGCTCCGCATCGCAAGAAAGAGAGAATTATAAGACACGATATGGCAGAGATTGAATTAGATAGCATCGACGAGTTGCAGGAGTTGCACGACCCCTCCGACCCCTCCGAATCCCCTGAGCCTGCTGAAAGCCCGGAACCCTCCGAGCCATCGGAAAACCCAGAGGCAGCAGAGGCGCAGGACGCTCCCGAGCAAGTCAGCGACAAGGAGAAGCTGATGCGTTCGCTCGTCAGCGACGACGACGAGGTCGATGAGTTGACGCTCGACAGCGTCCGCCAGGTGCTCGATGCAGCCCCCCGTTGGTTTCTGAGCCAATGGAAAATGTTAATCCTCGTCCTCGCCGGCATCTTCCTCTACATCACGAATGGTTATCAGGCACAAGTCGAGATAATGAAGGAGACGGAACTCGAGACGGAGCTCAAGGACTGGCGTTACCGCAGCATCACCCGCGTCAGCGAACTCACACAACTCTGCCGGCAGAGCCAGCTCGAACAGAAACTGCGCGAACAGGGCGACAGCACGCTTACACCAAGCAAAGTTGCGCCGTATGTCATCAATTCCCAAGAGTAAGGATTGAGGATTCAGAAACAAGGAAAAGAGATTAGGGATTAGAGAAAAGAGATTATGCAAACTGGCAAAGATAAAGCTCCCAGACGCTACTTCGTCATCTTCGTCTTGATGTGTCTCGCAGGACTATACATCCTGGGCAAGGCTCTCTATACAATGCTGCCGCCCGAGAACGAGTACTGGAAGGCGGTGGGACTCAACAGCCGGACGGCCCAAATACCGGCCAACCGCGGCAACATCCTGTCGTGCGACCGCCAGGTACTCTCGGGAACGGTGCCCAAATACGCACTCTACATGGATTTCGCCGTGCACGATCCGGACTCGAATATCGAGGCAAAGACCCGCGCTTTCCGCGACTCCGCCTTCCGCGTCGACCTGGACAGCATCTCCCGAGGCCTTGCACGCATCTTCCCCGACCGCGAGGCCGAGTGGTTCCGACAGCGTCTGCTGCAGGGCAAACAGCGTGGCAAGTACTCGTGGCGCATCTATCCGAAGCTGGCCACTTACGTACAGTATCGTGCTTGCAAAGAATTGCCCTTCCTTCGCGAGAGCATGTATCGCAGCGGCTTCCACGCCGACGAGATGCTTCTCCGCCTTAAGCCGTACGGCGGCTTGGCGAGCCGCACCATCGGCGAACTGTATAACGACACGAGCAGCAAGCCTAAGTGCGGCCTCGAATTGAGCTTCGACAGCATCCTGCGAGGCAAGCCGGGCTCGAAGCATTTCATTGTGATGCGCAATCGCCTGGTGCCAATCATCGACACGCAAGCAGAGAACGGGCACGATCTCCTCACCACGATCGACATCAACATACAGGATTTCGCGGACCGCACATTGCGTAGCAAGCTCAAAGAAGAGCTGGTGAACGGCGAGGTGGGTGTCGTTGTCGTGATGGAGGTGAAGACAGGCGACGTGAAGGCCATCGTCAACCTGACGCGCGGCGAAGACGGGGAGTACTACGAGATGAAGAATAACGCCGTGAGCGACCTCTGGGAGCCGGGCTCGACGTTTAAGACGGCGAGCATCATGGTGGCGCTTGAGGACGGCAAGATCGACCTCAATACCAGCGTGAACTGTGCGCCGGGCATCGTCCAGATGCATGGCAGGAACATGAAGGACCACAACTGGCATCGCGGCGGCTATGGCACGCTGAAGGTGGAGGACATACTTGGGCAGAGCAGCAACATCGGCGTGAGCACCATCATCGACCGTGCTTACAGCGACAATCCGTCGGCCTACGTCGATGGTCTCCACCGCGAGGGCGTCGGCATCCCGCTCAATCTGCCCTTCGTGGGCAAGGGTGAGCCCTACGTGCCCCACCCGAAGGACAAGAAACGCTACTGGAGCAAGCCCGACCTGCCATGGATGAGCATCGGCTACGTCACGATGCTGCCGCCCATCAGCACGCTGACGTTCTACAACGCCATTGCCAACGGCGGCAAGATGGTGAAGCCTCGCTTCGTGAAGGCTGAGCTGAAGGACGGCATGGTGATACGTGAGTTCCCGACGGAGGTCATCAAGGAGAGGATATGCAAGCCCTCGACGCTCCGCGACATCCAATACTGCCTGGAGCACGTCGTGAGCGGCGGCCTGGGCAGGAAGGCCGGCAATGGCGGCAAGCTCTTCAAGGTGAGCGGCAAGACCGGAACGGCACAGTTCAGCGAGAACGGCTCGTATGCCGGACGCAAGTATATGGTCAGCTTCTGCGGCTACTTCCCAAGCGACGACCCGAAGTACAGCTGCATCGTCTGCATCCGAAAGAAAGGCCTGCCGGCTTCCGGCGGTGGGCAGTGCGGACCCGTCTTCAGCGAGATATCGCAGTTTATCATGTCGAGGGACTCGATGCAGAGTGCCGCGTTGGCTGCCGACACGAACAGCGTCTTCGTGCCTGAGGTGACGAAGGGCAACAAGCGCAGAGCCGAGGCCATCGTCGAGGGCATGGGCATCTCGGGCAAACAGCTTAGCCTGGCCGATGCCGACACGATAGCGGACGACAGGGTACCCGATGTGGTCGGCATGGGCGTGAAGGACGCGGTCTTCACCCTGCAGAAGCGCGGTCTGCGCGTCCGCATCAACGGCGTCGGCGAGATAACAAAGCAGGACATCGCCCCGGGCACGGTGGCCGTCAAGGGAAAGCAGATCAACCTGACCGCCTCGCCCAGGAAACTGTGAGCAATGGGCTGTCCCGGACACTCTGAACACTATGAAGACTCGGATAATACTGAAATACGATAGCAATGAAACTTGAACAACTCATACATGGCTGCGCACCACAGCGCATCGTGGGCAGCACGGACAGGGAGGTGACCGGCATCGAAATCGACAGCCGCCGCATACAGCAGGGCGCGGCCTTCGTGGCGATGCGCGGCACGCAAGTGGATGGACATACCTTCATCGACAAGGCGATCGAGCTGGGCGCAGGCGTCGTGGTCTGCGAGCAGTTGCCTGAGGTGACCAGGGACGACGTCACCTATCTGGTCTATCCCAGCACGGAGGACGTGGTCGGCACGCTTGCCACGCACTTCTTCGGCAACCCGAGCGAGCGCATGCATCTCGTCGGCGTCACCGGCACGAATGGCAAGACCACCATCGCCACCGTGCTCTACAACATATTCCGTCAGCTTGGCTACAAGTGCGGCCTCTGCAGCACGGTCTGCAACTATATCGACGGCGAGCCCATCCCCACGGAGGTGACGACGCCCGACCCCATCACGCTGAACCGCCTGCTGGGCCGCATGGCCGACGAGGGCTGTGCATACGCCTTCATGGAGGTCAGCTCGCACAGCGTCAGCCAGAAGCGCATCGGAGGCCTCACCTTCACGGGCGGCATCTTCACCAACCTGACGCGCGACCACCTGGACTACCACGGCACGTTCGAGGCCTACCGCGACGCGAAAAAGGGCTTCTTCGACGCCCTGCCCGCCGATGCCTTCGCCATCATCAACGCCGACGACCGCAACGGCATGGTCATGGTGCAGAACTGCAAGGCGACGGTCAAGACCTACTCGCTCCACTCGGCTGCCGACTTCAAGGCGCGCATCATGGAGGAGAGCTTCGAAGGCATGGACCTGGAGATTGACGGCCGCGACGTCAGCGTGCAGTTCGTGGGGCGCTTCAACGTGAGCAACCTGCTGGCCGTCTATGGCACGGCCGTCATGCTGGGCGTCGAGCCGCAGCAGGCCCTCGTGCTCCTCAGCGCGCAGAAGCCCGTCAACGGTCGCTTCGAGGCCATCCGCTCGCGGGAGGGCGTCACCGCCATCGTCGATTACGCCCACACGCCCGATGCCCTCGTCAACGTCCTCACGACCATCAACGAGGTGCTGCAGGGCAAGGGACAGTGCTGGACGGTATGCGGCGCGGGCGGCAACCGCGACAAGGGCAAGCGCCCCCTGATGGCGCAGGAGGCCGTCAGGCACAGCGACCGCGTCATCATCACGAGCGACAACCCCCGCAATGAAGACCCGCAGGCCATCATCGACGATATGCTGGCCGGACTCGATGCCAGTCAGCGCCGCAGCGTACTCAGCATCGTGGACCGCCGCGAAGCAATCCGCACCGCCTGCACCATGGCGCAGCCCGGCGACGTAGTGCTCGTGGCCGGCAAGGGACACGAAGACTACCAGATCGTCAAGGGCGTGAAGCACCACTTCGACGACCACGAGGTGATACGCGACGCATTTGGCCTTTGAAAACGCTACAGCAAGGAAAGCCCAACGCCACAGCAAGGAGCGGCCGATGCCACAGCAAGGAGCGGCCGACGCCATAGCAAGGAGCGGCCGATGCCTCACGAGGGGTTTCAGAAGACATGAAAAAGAACAAGAAAACTCAACATAAAGTAAACGTCAACGAATGCTATACTACCTGTTCAGATATTTAGGCGAATTTGGCGTCTCCGGCGCCAACGTCTGGCACTACATCTCCTTCCGCGCAGTCCTCACGCTCGTCCTGAGCCTGCTCATCTCCATGTGGTTCGGCCAGTACTTCGTGAAGTGGATGCGCAAGCACCACGTCAGCGAGGCCCAGCGCGACGCCAGCATCGACCCCTTCGGCGTGGAGAAGAAGGGGGTGCCAACCATGGGCGGCATCATCATCATTGTCGCAACCCTCGTCCCGTGTCTGCTTTTGGGACGCCTTCGCAACATTTACATGCTCCTCATGCTCTTCACGACCGTGTGGCTCGGTGCACTCGGCTTTGCCGACGACTACATCAAGATGAAGGTGACGAAAGACGGATTGCGCCCCATCTGGAAACTTCTGGGGCAGGCACTCCTCGGCTTGGTGGTCGGACTGACGCTGTGGATGAGCCCCGATGCCGTCATTTGCGAGAACATCGAGGACCAGAGGCAGGGCACCGAGCAAGTCGTCACGCATCGCAGCGAAATGGTGAAGAGCACCATCACCACCATCCCGTTCGTCAAGAACAATAACCTCAACTATGCCGACATCTTCTCGTGGCTGGGCAAACACAAGTCTGCAGCAGGGTGGATATTCTTCGTGTTGGTCACCACATTCATCGTCATGGCAGTGAGCAACGGCTCTAATTTGAACGATGGAATGGACGGTTTGTGCGCGGGCAATGCTGCCATCATGTGCATCGCCCTCGGCATACTGGCCTACGTCAGCAGCCATATCCACATGGCCGCCTATCTCAACATCATGTACATCCCCGGCTCGGAGGAACTCGTCATCTTCATCTGCGCCTTCGTGGGCGCACTCATCGGCTTCCTCTGGTACAACGCATATCCGGCGCAGGTCTTCATGGGCGACACCGGCAGCCTCGCCATCGGCGGCATCATCGGCGTCACAGCCATCATCATCCACAAAGAGCTGCTGCTGCCCCTGCTCTGCTTCGTCTTCTTCATGGAGAGCCTGAGTGTCATCCTGCAGACCAACTATGCGCGGATGGGCAATCGCCGGGGACTGAAGTGGCGCGTCATAAAGCGCGCCCCGCTCCACGACACGTTCCGCGTCGCCCCAGGTCAGCTGCCAGCCAACTTCAAGGTGCTCATCAACTGGCCCAAAGGCTGCTGGCTCGAGTCCAAAATAACAGTACGCTTCTGGATTGTCACAATCATCATGGCAGCCCTTGCCATCGTAACACTTAAGATAAGATAAAGCCACCTCCAACTCCACCGCAAGGGGAGGAAATGGTAAATGGTAAATGATTAAATGGTAAATGAATAGATGAGAAGAATCGTGATATTGGGAGCCGCCGAGAGCGGTGTGGGAGCAGCGGCGCTGGCGAAAGTGAAAGGCTTCGACGTCTTCGTCAGCGACATGGGCCGAATCAAGGAGAACTACAAGCAGTTGCTTCGCGAGTACGACGTGCCCTGGGAGGAAGGCCAGCACTCAGAGGAACTCATCCTCAGCGCCTGCGAGGTGGTGAAGAGCCCCGGCATACCGGAGGACGCACCCATGGTGCAGAAGGTCAGGAACGCCGGCATTCCCGTCATCAGCGAAATAGAGTTCGCCGGCCGATACACCGACGCCAAGATGATCTGCATCACAGGTTCCAACGGCAAGACAACCACCACGAGCCTCATTTACCACATCTTCCAAAAGGCAGGCTATAACGTCGGGCTGGCCGGCAACATAGGTCGCAGCCTCGCACTCCAGATAGCCGAAGGCTGCACCTATGAGTACTACATCATCGAGCTCAGCAGTTTCCAGCTCGACAACATGTACGAGTTCCGGGCCAACATTGCCATTCTGCTCAACATCACCCCCGATCACCTCGACCGCTACGAAGGCTCGATGCAGAAGTACACAGACGCCAAGATGCGCATCGTGCAGAATCAGACCGAGGAAGATGCCTTCATCTATTGGAACGACGATCCCGTCATCTCAGCCGAGCTCCGCAAATACGGCATCAAAGCCAAGAAGTGCCCGTTCAGCATCATCAGGAAAGAAGGCATGATCGGCTACATTGCCGACGGGCAGTACGTCATCGAGTACCCCACGCCCTTCAACATGGAGCAGGAGAGCCTGAGCCTTCGCGGAAAGCACAACATGTACAACAGCCTGGCTGCGGGTATCGCGGCGCGCATCAGCGGCATAGACGACGACTCGCTCCGCCAGAGCCTGAGCGACTTCGAGGGTGTCGAGCACCGGCTCCAGAAAGTGGCACGCGTGGGCGGAGTCCAGTACATCAACGACTCGAAGGCTACAAATGTAGATGCCTGCTGGTACGCTCTCGAAAGCATGACCACGCCGACGATCCTCATCATCGGCGGTAAGGACAAAGGCAACGACTACAATGCCATCAAGGACCTCGTCCAGAAGAAGTGCGCCGGCCTCGTCTATCTCGGAGCCGACAACACCAAATTGCACAATTTCTTCGATGGAATGGGCATTCCTGTGGCCGACACCAACAATATGAAGGACTGCGTTGAGGCTTGCCACCGCATGGCAAAGCCAGGCTACACCGTTCTGCTCAGCCCCTGCTGCGCAAGCTTTGACCTCTTCAAAAACATGGAGGACCGAGGCGAACAGTTTTGTGAACAAGTGAGGAACCTATAGTAACTATAATATATATAGTACCTATAAAATAATGACCAATGAAACTAAATAAACTGAAAGACAAGACGTGGATACACGGCGACCTTGGCATCTGGGCGGTCTTCATCCTGCTGTGCGCCACCTCGCTCATCGAGGTCTATAGCGCCAGCTCACGCATGACGTTTGCCTCCGGAGCGTATTGGGACCCCATCATGCAGCACGCATCTTTCATGCTCATGGGTATATTCATCGCCTGGCTCGTGCATCTCATCCCCTGCAACTACTTCAAGCTCTTCTGCACCATTGGTATGTTCCTGTCGCTTTTCCTGCTGATAGCGGTGCTGGCGATAGGGCAGAAGACGAACGACGCGGGCCGATGGATATCCATTGGCTTCATCAGGTTCCAGCCCAGCGAACTCGCCAAGCTGAGCCTCGTCGGCTTTAGCTGCTTCATCCTCTCCTCGTTGCGCGACGAGAAGGGTGCAAGTCCGATGGGCTTCAAAATAGTAGCCATGATGGCATTCATCACGATTCTGCTCATTTTCACCGAGAATGCATCGACCGCCTTTATCATAGCCATCGTCATGTACGGCATATGCTTTTATGCGCAGATCCGCAAGAAGATACTCATCGGTGCGCTCGTATTGGGCATGCTGGGCATAGGCAGCATCTTCGCCGTGGCGTACTCCATCCCGGAGAAAACGCTGACGGAATGGCAGATGTCGTCGGGGCCTCTGCATCGCGTGCCGACGTGGATCCACCGCATTACGGACAAGCAGGAGCGTCCTGCCGATCCCCGCGACTACCGCCCGCAGGACAATCCGCAGAAGGCTTACGCGAAGGTGGCCATCGCCACGAGCAACGTCATCGGACGCGGCCCGGGGAACAGCCGCCAGCGTGACTTCATCCCGCAGGCTTTCTCTGATTTCATCTATGCCATCATCATCGAGGAGCTTGGCCTCCTTGGCGCGGTGACGGTGCTCGTCCTGTATCTCGTCCTGATGTACCGCTCGATGCGCATCGCCCAGAAATGCAAGGCGCTCTTCCCCTCCTATCTTGTGATGGGCCTCTCCCTGATGATAGTGGTGCAGGCCATGATGAATATGGCGGTCGCTGTCGGCGCATTCCCCGTCACGGGCCAGCCGTTGCCGCTCGTCAGCCGAGGCGGCACGAGCCTCTTCATCACCTGTACCTACATCGGCATGATACTGAGTGTGAGCCACACGGCAAAGCGTAAACCTGAATACGAAAGCAGACAGCTGGAGACGGCTGAAGCGTAACATATATTAATTGATGTACATGAACGGACTGAGAGTTATAATAAGCGGCGGCGGCACGGGCGGACACATCTTTCCCGCCATCAGCATTGCCAATGCGTTGCGAGAGATAGACCCCGATGCCGAGATACTTTTCGTGGGCGCAGAGGGCAGGATGGAGATGCAGCGCGTACCTGCTGCGGGCTACAAGATAATAGGACTGCCGGTGCGCGGCCTGCTCAGACCTCTGTGGAAGCCTGGCAACATCAGCATCCTGATGGACTTTCTGAAGAGCAAGCGCATGGTGAAGCAGACGCTGCGCGACTTCAAGCCGCAGGTGGCGGTCGGCGTGGGCGGATATGCCAGCTCGGCGACCCTCAACGCCGCCTACGAGTTGGGCATCCCCTGCCTTATTCAGGAGCAAAACAGTTTTGCAGGTCTGACGAACAAGACACTCGCGAAGAAGGCGCGGAAGATATGTGTGGCATACGAGGGGATGGAGCGTTTCTTTCCCAAGGACCGTATCCTGCTGACGGGCAATCCTGTGCGTCAGAGCTTGCTGAACGACAGCTTGACGCGCGAGGAGTGTGCAGCAGCATTCGGCCTCAATCCGTCGAAGCCCACCGTTCTGCTCATCGGGGGCAGCCTCGGGGCACGTACGCTGAACGAGAGCGTCATCCGCAACCTCTCCCGCATCGCTGCGTCGTCGGTGCAGTTCATATGGCAAACGGGCAGTTATTATAAGAAGGAGATAGAGCAGATGCTCGACGTGAAGGGGAAGCCGACGAACCTTGTGGCGACGGATTTCATCAGCCGCATGGACCAGGCCTATTGCCTGGCCGACCTGGTCATCAGCCGTGCCGGTGCCGGCAGCATCAGCGAGCTCTGCCTCCTGGGCAAGCCGAGCATCCTGGTGCCCAGCCCCAACGTGGCGGAAGACCACCAGACGCACAACGCGATGGCTTTGGTGAACAAGCACGCCGCCCTGTTTGTGCGCGATGCCGACGCCCCCGAGCAGCTCATCCCCCTCGCGCTGGAGACGGTGGTCGATACGGAAAAGCTGAAGACGCTCGGCGAGAATGCCTCCGCGATGGCGCTGCGCGACTCGGCCCGCATCATTGCAGAGGAGGTCATCAAGCTGGCAAAGGAAAGCCAGAGGTAATAACGAAAGAACGATATAACGTCATAAAGAGGAGAAGAAAGCATGGAGATAAAGGCTGTTTACTTCGTGGGCATCGGCGGCATCGGCATGAGTGCCATTGCCCGCTACTTCCTGAGCCGCGGCATGGTGGTTGCCGGTTACGACAAGACGCCGAGCGAACTCACCGGGCAACTCGAGAAGGAGGGTGCCCTGGTTCATTATGAGGACGATACGGATCTCATACCAGACCCGTGCCGCGACAAGGCGCACACGCTCGTGGTCTATACGCCAGCCATTCCTGAGGAGCACGGCGAGCTGTCCTTCTTCCGCTCTCAGGGCTTCGAGGTGCAGAAACGTGCCCAGGTGCTTGGCTCGCTGACGCGTTCCTACAAGGGACTCTGCGTGGCCGGCACGCACGGCAAGACGACGACCTCGAGCATGACGGCGCACATGCTCCACCAAAGCCATATCGACTGCAACGCCTTCCTTGGCGGCATCACGAAGAACTACGGGACGAACTACATCCTGAGCAAGACGAGCCCCTACGTGGTGATTGAGGCCGACGAGTTCGACCGCTCGTTCCACTGGCTGACACCCTTCGCCAGCGTCATCACGGCCACCGACGCCGACCACCTCGACATCTACGGCACGGAGGAGGCTTACCTGGAGAGCTTCAGCAAATACAGCAGCCTGATACAGCCCGGCGGCTACCTCGTCCTCCACACGGGCTTGAAGATGAAGCCTGCCGTGCAGGACGGCGTGACCCTCTTCACCTACAGCCGCGAGGCGGGTGACTTCCACGCGGAGGACGTCCGCATAGGCGACGGCCGCATCGTCTTCAACCTCGTCTCGCCCCTCGGCGACATCGCGGACATCGAATTGGGTGTGCCCGTCAGCGTCAACATCGAGAATGGCATCGCGGCGATGGCACTGGCTCAGATAGCCGGCGCCACGGCCGACGAGATACGGCGCGGCATGGCCTCCTTCCGAGGCGTTGACCGCCGCTTCGACTTCCACATCAAGACGGACAGGATGGTCTATCTGAGCGACTACGCCCACCATCCGAACGAGATACGCTGCAGCCTGGAGAGCCTGCGCGAACTCTACAGCGGGCGCCGCATCAAGGCTATCTTCCAGCCGCACCTCTACACCCGGACGCGCGACTTCTACCGCGAATTTGCCGATGCCCTCTCGCTGCTCGACGACGTCTGCATCGTGGACATCTATCCGGCACGCGAGGAGCCCATCCCGGGCGTGACAAGCGCGCTCATCTACGACAACCTGCGCCCCGGCATCCGACGTCAGATGTGCTCGAAGGACGGCATCCTCGACGTGGTGCGCCAAGGCGGCTTCGACGTCCTCGTGACGCTCGGGGCCGGCGACATCGAAGACTATGTTCAACAGATAACTGACATACTGCGACCTCTATCATGAAGACAGCATTCAAGATCTTTCTGCTTCTGGCAGTTGTGGGATACCTCGTGGTGGCCATCTGGAAGTTTGGCGGCGAGGCCGAGGACAGGACGTGCGAGGGCGTGCGCGTCGAGATCATCGACAGCATCCCTGATGGCTTCATCACGGCCGACTACATCCGCTCGCTTCTGACAAAGAACAAGATATCGCCTCAGGGCATGAAGATCAGCAACATCAACCTGGAGCAGATAGAGCAGCTGATGTTCGAGGAGTCGCACATCGAAAGTGCCTCCTGCTACTACGACGCGGCGGGCCGTCTCTGCATAAAGGTCGTGCCGCAGCAGCCTATACTGCACGTCATCAGCGCGAAGGGCGAGGACTACTACCTCTCGAGCACGGGCCTGACGATGCCCACCGCCGGCTTCAACGTCGAGCTGTGCGTGGCCACGGGAAACGTCACGAAGAAATTCGCCTCCGAACACCTTCTGGAGCTCGCCCGATACATTCACGACGACCTCTTCTGGAGCGAGCAGATCGAGCAGATACACGTCGTCAGCCCCGAGGAGATAGAGTTGTATCCGCGCGTCGGACAGCACATCATCGAGCTGGGCAGCACCGACAACTTCTACGACAAGCTCAGCCGCCTGCGCACCTTCTACCGCGAGGGTCTGGAGCGCGTGGGTTGGAACAAGTACAAGAAGATAAGCCTGGCGTACGACGGACAGGTGGTATGCACCAGGGCAAGCGAGAAGAAAAAGTGAGCTGAAAAGAGGCACCGGAAGACCCCTCGCGAGGGAGCGGCCGACGCCACAGCAAGCATCGCCGCTTCCCACAGCAAGCGATGCCGCTTCCCACAGCAAGGAACAGCCAACGCCACGTGAGGCGTGAATCATCATAAAGTATCAACCTAAATATCATCAATATGGGAGCAGAAAAAGACATCATCATTGCAGTAGAGCTGGCATCGACGGCAATACGTGCTATCGCAGGCAAGAGGGAACCCGACGGCAGTATGCAGGTTCTTGCCTTTGCCCAGGAGGATTCGCCCAACACCATCCGCAAGGGCATCATCGACAACATCGACAAGACGACGCAGGCCCTGTCGCGCGTCATCGCCAAGCTCAGCGACAAGCTGGGCGTCAAGGTCAACAGCATCTACGTCGGCCTGGGCGGACAGTCGCTCCGCTCGGTCCACAACCGCGTGCTTCTGCAGTTCGACGGCCTCGAATTGCTTTCGCACAAGACCATCGACAAGATGCGCGACACGAACAGCGGCGTGGTCTATCCCAACGCCGAGATAAAGGAGGTGGTCCCCCAGGAGTTCACCATCGGCAGCCGTAGCATCGTCGACCCCGTCGGCATGCAGGCCGAGATGCTCGAAGCCAACTTCGTCAACATCGTGGCTCGTCCCACCCTGGAGGAGAACATACGTAAGTGCGTCAACGGCGCCGGCCTGGAGGTGCAGGAGCTGCTCATCGCACCCCTGTGCGAAGCCAATGCCCTGCTCTCGCCCAACGAGAAGCGCTCCGGCTGCGCACTGGTCGACATGGGCGCCGACACCACCACCGTGAGCGTCTATTCCAACAACATCCTGCGCCACCTCTGCGTCATCCCCCTCGGAGGCTCCAATGTCACGAGCGACATCACCAGCCTGAAGGTGGAGGCCGAAGAGGCTGAGGAACTCAAGAAGAAGTACGGCACGGCCTACCGCTCCGACAACGACGACAAGACGGGCGAGAAGGTAAACCTCAGCTTCGACCGTACAGAGGAAGTGGAAAGGCTGCAGGAAATCGTCGAGGCACGCTACGAGGAAATCCTCGCCAACGTCTATCATCACATCGAAGCCTATAAGGACAAGCTGCTCTCAGGCATCATCGTGACCGGCGGCGCAGCACGCATCCCCGACCTGCTGCAGGCATTCGCCCGGCAGACAGGCGGCAACATCGGCGTCAAAATAGTAAAGGGACACCCCGAGAACGTCACCGTCTCCTTCGGCATACAGATTACGGACCACGACCGCCTCAATACCCTCTACTCCCTCCTGCTCGCAGGAAAGGAAAACTGCGTGGGAGAAGCAGCCAAAGTCCCCGCTCAGACCGAGATGGACTTCGAGCCGAAACAGGAAGAGCCGGAGAAGAAAGTCGAGCAGCCCACAGAGGTAAAGACCGACCCCGACGAGAAGCCCGAGAAGCCCAAAGGCCCGTCGGCCCTCAAGCGTATATGGAGCACCTTCGAGAGGATGCTCTCCGACGAACCCGACGGAGACGAGAACTAAGATTAACTAACCTTGAATGATAAAAGATACAACTATGGCAGAAGAAAAAAGCATAACGCCAATGGGCGGCATCCAATTCAATTTGCGTCAGACCGAGAATCCTTGCATCATCAAGGTAGTGGGCGTGGGCGGTGGCGGCGGTAACGCCATAAACCACATGTATCGCGAAGGCATACACGAGGTGACCTATGTCGTCTGCAATACCGACAAGAAGGCACTCAACGACTCGCCCGTCCCAAACCATCTGCAACTGGGCAAAGACGGTCTCGGAGCCGGTAACAACCCCGTAGTCGGCAGGCAGCGAGCCGAGGAGAGTATAGAAGACATCAAGGCGATGCTCAATGACGGCACCCGAATGGTCTTCATAACCGCCGGCATGGGTGGCGGAACAGGCACTGGCGCCGCACCTATCATCGCACAGTGCGCCAAGGATGCAGGCATCCTCACTGTAGGCATCGTCACCATCCCCTTCAAATTCGAGGGCAACAAGAAGATAAACCAGGCCCTCGACGGTGTGGAGGAAATAGCCAAGCACGTGGATGCCCTCCTCGTCATCAACAACGAGCGTCTGCGCGAGATTTACCCCGAACTGACCGTCATCAACGCCTTCGCAAAGGCCGACGACACCCTCAGCATCGCTGCCAAAAGCATCGCCGAAATCATCACGATGCATGGCACCATCAACCTCGACTTCCAGGACGTCACCACCGTACTCAAGGACGGCGGTGTCGCCATCATGAGCACCGGATACGGCGAAGGCGAGAACCGCGTCACCAAAGCCATACACGAGGCACTCAACAGCCCTCTGCTCAACAACAACGACATCTTCAACTCCAAGAAGGTACTGCTCAACATCAACTTCTGCAGCGAAAACGAGACGGGCAACCTCATGATGGAGGAGATGAACGAAGTGAATGACTTCATGAGCCGCTTCCGCAAGGATGTGGAGACGAAATGGGGACTGGCCACCGACAGCTCGCTGGGCGACAAGGTGAAGATCACGTTGCTCGCCACCGGCTTTGGCCTGCAGAACGTGCCCGGCGTGCGTAGCATCGTCGAACAGAAAGACCAGGAGCAGTCGGTCGCTGACCGTGAGCGCGAGGAATACAACGATGAGCGCGCCGGCTTCTATTACGGCTCGTCAACCGGTTCGCCCGTTCGCCGTCGCCGTCACAACACGTATGTCTTCTCCGACGAAGACCTCGACAACGACGACATCATCTCGATGGTCGATGCACGCCCCACGTACAACCGTACGAAGGAAGACGTGAACAAGATAAAGGAGAAGAGTTGTCCGACGCAGGATAACGACACGCCCGCCATGGGCGTTGCCTTCGAGCTGTAGGCCCCGCGGCGTGGCAGCCATTTTCCCCTCCCTTCCCGTTGGCGGAGGGCTGGGGAAGGAGGCTATGCCAGAACCTCTCGCAGGACCGCAAGCGAGCGCAAGTCGCGGAACTCGGGTACGTGCAGCTTGTAGTACGCCGTCAGTATGTCCAGGATGCGATTGCGCTGCTGCCGGTTCAGGCGAAAGCTATGCATGTTTCTTACATTCATTCGCAGCAGCAACGGCACCTTTTCAGCTTCCTCGCCCTCGAGGAAGAAAGTGTGCGCGGGTGCTGTCGCCGTAGCAATGCTGTCTTTTAGGTCAAAGAAAGGCAACATGTTCCCTTTGTCGATGTTGGGCCAGAAGCCGAGGTAGTACGCCAGTCGGATGAGGAAGGCGATGTGGAAGTTCGCCATCCCCTCTGTCGTCGCGTCGAACCATTGCAGACTATATAATATATAATGGTATAGGTCGGGATTCCTCACCTCACTCCTCAGGACGTTGTGCAGAAACTCAGAGAGGAACAGACCTATCGTTTCCTTCGTGGGGTTGTAGGGTAGGGAAGTGTAGCAGTGCCCGATATGGAGTTCCTGAAGCCTCTGCAGGGAAGCCGACGCGCGATAGTCGAAGACCATCTCCACGATGTTGAGCGGGCGCAGGAGCGTGGTGTGCAGACCGCCCTTCCTGCTGCCGCGGCGGTCGCGCACAAGGAACGACAAACTGCCTCGCGACTCCGTGAAAATGTCCACGATGGCGCTGTCGTCACCATATCGGTTGTAATGCAGCACGATGCCGCTCGTCTTCTCAAGCATGGCGTAAAGTTACGCAAAAACCCGCACTTTATGGGCAAGAAACAGGAAAAAAGCGAAGAAAAGCATATTTTTCCTTGAAATTATTTTGTCAGTCTCAGAAAATGTTATACCTTTGCACCCGCAATTGAGCCCCATGCCCAATTACACTGGCTAAAACGCCGAAGGTAAGGTCCCTTCGTCTATCGGTTAGGACGAGAGATTTTCATTCTCTAAAGAGGAGTTCGACTCTCCTAGGGACTACAAAGGAATAAAGTAATAAAATTAGATAGAAAAACAGATGGCTAATCACAAATCATCATTAAAGCGCATTCGTCAGGAGGAGAAGAGAAGACTCCACAACCGTTATTACGCCAAGACTATGCGTAACGCAGTGCGCAAGCTTCGCTCGACTACCGACAAGGCAGCAGCAATAGAGATGTATCCCAGCGTTCAGAAGGCACTTGACAAGCTCGCAAAGATCAATGTCATTCACAAGAACAAGGCTTCTAACTTGAAATCCAAGCTGGCTCAGTACATCCAGAAGCTCGGCTAACCAAGCCACAATCTTTTCGCTATAACGTATAAGAGACTGTCCATCGGGCAGTCTCTTCTTTTTTTGTGGGATGATGAGGCTAATAAGGCTAATGGGGCAAATGGGGCTTGTGGGGCAAATGGGGCTAATGGGGCTGATGAGGCAAATGGGCTGATGGGGCTAATGAGGCTAATAAGGCTAATGGGGCAAATGGGGCTGATAGGGCTAATGGGGCTGATAGGGGGAGATGGGAAACCCTGCTTGTCCATTAGGCTATTAGCCCCATCATGCCGAGCCATGTAGGGGACGAGGCCTATTAGCTTATGCGTCGATGTTTGCGAAGGTGGCGTTCTTCTCGATGAATTCGCGACGGGGACCTACGTCCTCGCCCATCAGCATAGAAAAGACGTAGTCGGCCTCGGCGGCATCGTCGATGGTGACTTGCTTGAGGCGGCGCTGTTCGGGGTCCATCGTGGTCTCCCACAGCTGCTTGGGATTCATTTCGCCAAGGCCTTTGTAGCGCTGCGTATGCAGTTTCGTGTCGTCGGCGTCGCCGTTGCAATAGGTTTGGATAAAGCGGATGCGTGCGTCTTCGTCGTAGCAGTATTCCTCGACCTTGCCGTAGCTGCATCGATAGAGAGGCGGTGTGGCGAT
Source organism: uncultured Bacteroidales bacterium (assembly GCA_902768605.1). The sequence goes on along the minus strand of CACXLY010000009.1, from coordinate 21,451 downwards.
GTATAGCCTGCCGTCCTTGATGAGTTGCGGCATGTAGCGGAAGAAGAGCGTCATGAGTAGCGTGTCGATGTGCGAGCCGTCGACGTCGGCATCGGTCATGATGATGGTCTTGTAGTAACGCAGTTTGTCGTAGTTCGCCTCCTTATAGTCGTCGGGATTCAAGCCGAACTTGACGCCCAGCGCCTGTATGATGTTGTTGACCTCCTCGTGTTCGAAGGCTTTGTTCCACATCACGCGCTCCACGTTGAATATCTTGCCTCGGATGGGCAGTATGGCTTGGAAGTGACGGTTCCTGCCTTGCTTGGCCGAGCCGCCTGCTGAGTCACCCTCGACGATGAACAGCTCGGCGTTTGCGGGGTCTTTGTCGGAGCAGTCGGCCAGTTTGCCTGGCAGTCCGCCTCCGCTCATAGGGCTCTTGCGTTGCACATTCTCGCGAGCCTTTCGTGCTGCCACACGGGCCTGAGCTGCCAACAGCACCTTGTCGACGATGAGTTTCGCCTCGCGGGGATGTTCCTCGAGATAGTTCGTCAGCGCCTCGCCGACGGCCTGCTGCACGGCGCCTGCCACCTCGCTGTTGCCCAGCTTTGTCTTGGTCTGACCCTCGAACTGAGGTTCGGCCACCTTTATGGAGATGACGGCCGTGAGTCCCTCGCGGAAGTCCTCGCCGCTTATCTCGACGCTGTTCTTGGCAAGCTTCTCCAGCTCCTTGTCGTACTTTTCCTCGGCGTATTTCTTCAAGACGCGTGTCAGGGCCATACGGAAGCCCTGGAGGTGTGTGCCGCCTTCGATGGTGTTGATGTTGTTGACGTATGAGTGGAGGTTTTCCGTGTAGGCGGTATTGTACATGATAGCCACCTCGATGGGCGTCCCTTGCTTTTCGGTATTGAGATATATGACGTCGTCGAAGAGGTGCGTACGGCTGCTGTCGATGTAGCGCACGAAATCCTTGAGGCCACCTTCGCTGTGGAATTTTTCAGTCTTGGTGTTGCCCTCTTCGTCGGGTCGCAAGTCTGTCAGCGTGATGGTGATGCCGGCGTTCAGGTAGGCGAGTTCGCGCATGCGATTGGCCAGGATGTCATATTTATAAGTAGTCGTGGTGAAGATGGTCTTGTCGGGCCAGAACTGCTGACGTGTGCCGCGCAGTTCGGTCGTGCCGATGACCTCCACGCCCGTCACGGGCTTGCCGATGCTGTATTCCTGCTGATAGACCTTTCCGTCGCGATAGACCTGGCTGATCATTTTGGAAGAAAGGGCGTTGACGCAGCTGACGCCTACGCCGTGCAGTCCACCGGAGACCTTGTACGAGCCCTTGTCGAACTTGCCGCCTGCGTGGAGCACGGTCATGACCACCTCGAGGGCGCTCTTGTGTTCCTTCTCGTGCATGTCGACGGGAATGCCGCGGCCGTTGTCCTGCACCGTGATGCTGTTGTCCTCGTTGATGGTCACTTCGATGTGGGTACAGTAGCCGGCCAGCGCTTCGTCGATAGAGTTGTCCACTGTCTCGTAGACGAGATGGTGAAGGCCTTTCTCGCTGATGTCGCCGATGTACATAGCGGGACGCTTACGCACGGCTTCCAGTCCTTCCAGCACCTGTATGTTCGAGGCACTGTATTCCTGTTGTTTCTTTTCGTTTTCTTCCATTGAGATTTGTTTGTTATGCTTTAAAACTGGCCACAAAGGTACAACTTTTTTCTCGTTTTTGCAAGCAAAAACGCAAGAAAAATGCAATGAAACCCTCCCGTCAACCCTATTCGTCCCTTCAAGCCACTTGACCCCGAACCGAATTCCTCGGAAAATCCTTTACAAACCGTCGTGCAGGAAGATTCTTTGCGTTTGGAGAGTCGGGGTGAATTATTTCGATGGAATGGGAAGAAATTGCATTTCCACGGCTATTCGGCAAAGTAAAAGAGGATAATAACAACGTGTCGATAAATCGTTCACATCACGTTGCTGATTTGCTTGCCACACGTCGCAAAATCAGTCGCGACACGTCGAAATTACGAACTCCCTCACGAGGGAAGTCCAAACGCCACAGCAAGGAAGTCGAGATGCCACAGCAAGGAAGCCGCGATGCCACAGCAAGGAAGCCGCGATGCCACAGCAAGGAAGTCGCGATGCCACAGCAAGGAAGTCGAACCCCACAGATAAGGAGGTCTTTTCCGTCCCGTCAGGAGTTTGGATTTTTTCCTAAATCTGTCATAAAACCGACCTCTCGATTTTTTTCATTTTTCCATAAAAAGCCCTCATTCTCAGCACCATGCTTAACCTGCCCCATTTTTTTTAATCGTCTTTCACATATTTTCAGAAATCGGCCAATTCTTTTTACCAAAATCAACACAAAATACCGAAATTTTGGAGAAAACCTGAGTGAATATCTGAATAATTATGTAATATTACGTTAACAGACGTTAAAAAACGGGGGAGGGTAGCATAGAAAAAGTAAAAATCTGTTTGTATAAGTGTAAAAAGTTGTACCTTTGCTGCGATTTTGTCATATCGCGCCTGTGCGCGTTTTTAGGAAAAAGGAAATGTTTGGTGCGGCAAAAAAACAAAATCCAAAGAGCAGATAAGAAAGAAAGTAACGTTTTTATAATAACTTTAAGTATGCAATACATGCAAAGAACCCTTGGCCGAGCGCTGTTGTTGTTGGCTTTTATAGCCGTAGGCCAACAGGCAGAGGCACAGATCTCGTTGAAGAACAACCTGTTGTATGATGCCAGCCTGACTCCCAACATCGGCATGGAGGTGGGATTGGCTCCCAAGTGGACCTTTGACACCACTTTCGGCCTCAACCCTTGGACGTTCAGCGACAACAAGAAGATTCGCCACTGGCTCCTTCAGCCCGAAGCACGCTATTGGTTCTGCGAGAAGTTCAACGGTCATTTCGTCGGTTTCCACGCCATGGGTGGTCAGTTCAATGCCGGCGGCGTGAAGTTTCCGATGGGCATCGCCCCTTGTCTCCGTGATAATCGCTACGAGGGATGGTTCGTCGGCGGTGGCTTTGTCTATGGTTATCAGTGGCCCGTCAGCCGCCATTTCAGCGTCGAGGCTGTCATTGGCGTAGGCTACGACTATCTGAAGTACAAGAAATTCCCATGCGAGAAGTGTGGCACACAGACCGACAGCGGTCATTATCATTATTTCGGTCCGACGAAGCTGGCCTTTAACTTGATTTACAACCTCTAACCCCCCCTTATAATATAATAATGTATATGTCCATCAATCCACGCCATATTCTTGCAGGCCTCGTTATCTTGGCCTCGCAGTTACTGAGCGCACAGACGCTGAGCGACGGTCAGACGCTGGTGAAGAATGCTATGCTGACACCTCAGAACGAGCAAATGATGCTTACAATGGATGTTTGTCTCGACAATCTTAAGCTCAAGCGCAACCAGTCGGTGGTGATGCATCCCGTGCTCTATTCTCTCGACGGCACGCAGAAGGCTGCCTTCGAGCCACTGGTTATCGACAGCCGTACAGAGTATGTGCTCTATAAGCGCGGTGTCTCGAACAAGGCCTATCGCGACGCTTCCCACGTGAAGCGCAACAAAGGAAAAGCACAGACAGAACACTATTACGACATCGTTCCATACCAGTCCTGGATGGAACGTAGCCAGTTGCGCCTCGAGGAGGACATGTGTGCTTGCGGCGACCTCTCGGATCTGCCCGCAGTTCCTTCCGTGGCGCGCCGGTTGCCTATCGATCCTCTGTCACTCATCGACCTGGCCAATGTCACTCCAGATCCCTCAAAGCCCATGCTCAGCCTGCATGGCTCGGCATTCATCAACTTCGTTGTGGACAGGTGGGAGATGAGGACCGACTATATGGACAACTATCGTGAAGTGCGCAAGATTACCGACACACTCGACATCATGGTGAATGACCCCAATATCACCGTGCATGAAATCAAGATACACGGCTGGGCATCACCCGAGTCTCCCTATCAGCACAACAGCATGCTTGCCACCAATCGCGCTAAGTCACTCACCGACTATGTTCGCAAGGCCTACGACCTGCCTGCTGACGTCTTCGCTCCTGCTGAAGCCACACCCGAGAACTGGATAGGACTGCGTCAGGCTGTCGACGAGATGAGCACCAACGAACTCCCGCATCGTGCAGAAATCCTCGGAATCATCGACAAGGTGTTGAGCGACCTCGACGAAGGTATAACCAACAAGGCCGACCGCGACGAAAAGAGCCTTAAGGCAAAATATCCACAGGAGTACAACTACTTGCTGAAGAACGTATATCCCAGCCTGCGCCGCTCCGACTACGACATCACCTTCAATATCCGTCGCTTTACGCTTGAAGAGGCAAAGCAGATGTACCAGAAACGCCCCTATCAGCTCTCACTCTACGAGCTCTGGCAGGTGGCTAACACCTACAAGACCTATAGCGACGAATACAACGAAGTTATGCAGAAGGCTGTCAATATCTATCCTGACTCCACTGCCGCAGTCATCAACCTGGCCAACATTGCCCTGCATGAAGGCGACAAGCTCAAGGCTGAGACCCTGCTGAAGAATGCAGGCGACAGCGGTGAGGCAATCAACGCACGCGCCGTCCTCTGCATCCTCAAAGAACGCTACGACGAGGCCAGTCGCCTGCTCGATCAGGCTGAGCGCAAGGGCATCGACGTAAGTCGCAACCGCGAAGCAATCCGTAAATTACAAAATCAATAAGAAAATCAGTATTAATTAATCTTTTTATTAATTTTTTAATGTGTTTTATTAACAATTATGAAAAAGTTTTATCTGTTCGCTCTCGCAGTAGCAGGTCTGCTGTTTGGAGCATGCTCGACTGAATCTGTCAAGGAAGTAGCTGAGCCCGAAAACGGTTATGGCCTTATCGCTGGCGAAAGCTCATGGCTTGCAGTAGGCATTGCTATGCCTGGTGATCCCGTCACTCGCGCTAACGAGGATCTCAACGATGGTCTTGAAACTGAGTACGCCGTGAAGAGTGGTACACTGTATCTCTTCAAGGGTGCTAACGAGGACGCTGCAACGTTCTTCCAGGCCTTCCCCATCAACACCACATTCGAAGGTGAAACAGCTGATGTACCTGTTGGCTCAAGCGGCATTGGTAACATCACTTCTACCAGCCAGAAAATTGTTCAGGAAATCAAGAACCCCGAACTGGGAATTACGGACAAGCTCTATGCTTATGTTATTCTGAATGACGAAGGCAATGCAACTGGCATTACTGCAACAGTGGGCACAACTACTGGTGCTGACTTCAAGAAGCAGCAGCTGAAGGCCATTGGTATTGCTTCGGAAGCAGCTGGTTATGGTGCTATGGGAGCAAAGGGCCTCGTTATGACCAGTGTGCCCATCGCAACTGTTGCCGGTGGCGAAACTACTCCTGCTGATGCAGAGATTCTCACCTTCACCGAAATCAACAAGGAAGCTATCTATAAGACCAAAGAAGAGGCTACGGCTGCCACAACATCTGCTGTTTGCATCTACGTGGAGCGTGCCGCTGTGAAGGTTGAGGTTACAGTTGCTGATGATTTCGCCGTTCAGCTCGATGGCGATGACACACCTACTACTATTGCAGCTGAAGATGTAAAATGGGCTCTTGGTAATTTGAACGTAGCTTATTACAACACCCGTCAGATTGACAAGACCTGGCTGCCTTACTACAACATGCAGGCAATTCCCTCATTGAAGTATCGTATGGTAGGTCGCACTCCATTCTTCCCTGACACCCACACTCCCAACCCCGCTTATCGTACCTACTTTGGCACGGATATTAACTTCGATGGCAATACAGGTCTGATTAATGCCGAGTTGGCAGACGCACAGTACACCCACGCGTCTAAAGAGGTTGTTTACACCTACGAGAACACCTTCGATGCGGAGTCACAGGTTTACAAGAACACCACTTATGTTGGTGTGAAGGCTAAGATCAACGATGGCGACTTCTTCACAATTCAGGGTCAGCCCAACACAATGCTGAAGACCAATGCCGACATCGTTGCCGTCGTTAAGACTCGTCTGCGCGACGTCATCAACCAGAAGATTTTGGCTATCAATGCTGCTATCAAGACTTCTACAGATCCCGATATCCCTGCTGGTTCTGAGGTAACTTATGATGTTACAGTTACTGTTACTGAAGGTACATTTGACGCAACAACTGGTAAACTTCCTTACACCGTTACTCTCGGTCTGGCTAACGTTAAGGTCGGTGGCGCAGACGCTACTACTGCGCAGGTAACTGCTCTCGAGACTCTCGCTGGCGCTAACATCGGTGAAGTTGCTAACCCCGAAAACTCTGAGCTTTACAAGTATGTAGGTGGTATTTCTTACTATGCTACTCGCATCCAGCACTTCGGTGACGTCGAGACTCCTTGGAACGCACCTGCTGAGGCTTATAATCACTACGATTTGGTATATCCTGCAAATGCCACACAGACTATTGATGGTACTGCTACACAGTATGGCACAGATCGCGCTAACGCATGGCTGGGCCGCTGGGGTGTTGTCCGCAACAACTGGTACTCTCTGACTCTGAAGAAGATTTCCGGTATCGGTTCTCCCGTTCCCGAAGACTTCAGCGGTAACGAGACTCCCGACGACAATCCTCCCACAAGCTACTTCATCACTGCAGAAGTTCATATCCTGCCTTGGGTGAAGCGCACTCAGGAAGTGAATTTCTAAACCTCCAAATCTCTCATAAAAAGATGGCCGGCGCAATGCGGGCGTCGGCCATCTTAAAAAAACTCACTACGCGACACACAAAAGCATAGATACTTTAACTCAACTCAATAATGATGCAGTTCAAGATAAAGACATTGATTGCCTTGACGGCTCTCAATATGTTCAACGACCATGTCGGGAGCGTCACGCTCTATGTCTACGACTTAGCCGGAAATCTGGTGCGTACGCAGACAGAGGACAATAGCGCCTCTGCCCAACCCTTGCGCAACCCCAACTACCGCATGAGAGTCGATGGACTGCAACCTGGTGAATATCGCTTACTGGCACTGGCCAACCAGCGTCCGTATGCCGAAATCAGCCAGCTCCCAGGTGTGCGCTATCTACGCGACGGACTGAACGGACCGATGAACGACCTCAGTGTCACTTTGACCGATTTGTCTAACTCGAAGGCCGCCACCGACCTTTCGCAGGTACTCGACACGCTTTGGCACGGCATTCTACGCTCTGCACAATATACCCAGAATCCTGTGACGCGTGCCAGCAGCACACCAGCAATGGTCGAGGCACAGACAGTAACCGTAAAGGAATACCAACTCACCACTTGCGTAGTCAGCCTGGTGCGTGACACCAAGCGCCTGCACATCTCCCTTCGTCAGGCCGACGACCCTGCTCATTGCGACATTGCCGACTTTGCTATCAGCATCGTTGACCAGAATGGTAAAGTACTTTGGGACAACAGCGTGGACACAGATGGTACACCACAACTGACCTACACGCCACACGACGAATGGAACACCTACTATAGCCGTACCACTGCAATGAGTTACGATGAGCGACCTGCTGGCGATGATGAAGTGGAAGAAGCAGCACATGCCGACCTCGACTTCAACCGTCTTATGCTGCGACAGGGCAGCAGTCCCGTCGTACCGGCTATGCTCTACATTGTCAACCGCCTCTCTGGCAAGGAGGTGGCTACTATCAATTTGCCAGAAATCCTGCAGCAGGGACGTGGCGCTTTCGAGCGCTTTGCCTACTCACCGCAGGAATTCCTCGATCGCGCTTACGATTACCGCCTCGACTTCGTCCTCATAGGCGGAAGATGGAAATACCTCACTTTGAGCATACATGACATGCCCTGGATTAAGCGCATCCAGAATGTAACGCTCGAATAACCAGTCTATTAAACAGACTTTAACGACAGGATGAAACTGTTCCATTATATAATACTCCCTTTGGCGGTGCTTGGCGTCTTGACGGCTTGCAGCGACGACTATCAGGATGTTCTGAACTATCAGAGCTATGGTCGCGACAGCCTCTACGTTGAGCTAACGTTCGACTTCGAGAGAGTGGGTGCTGTCACTCGTGCGATGCCCAATGGAGGCGAAGAAGGCGACGGCTGGGAATATGCTCGTGAGAACGAGAATAAGTTGCACAACTTTACTGTCTTTGTAATTGGTGGCGGAGCAGATATCAATTCTGTTGCAAATACACGCTTCTATGGAAGTCGCTACTTCAATGACGAAGAGGTGGCAAGGGTCGACTCTTTCCGTGAGAATCTGAATCTGAAGGACTATGACCCTGCCATATATAAAGATGTACTCACTTATTCATTCTCTATTCCCATTATTGCCAGCCGAGATGAAATAAATCCCCTTATCTTCCGTTTCATAGTTGTCGCAAATGCAGGTGACCTGACAGGCACCTATCAGACCGTGGGAGCCTTGCGAGAAGGTATCCCCGAAAAGACATGGACAGAACCCACTGAAGAGAACTCCTTGCCCACACGCTTCGTCATGTGCAACGAGAACGACGAATATTATGCCACAGGTACAGGTGATTCTGAGGACCCTGTTCGCATGCATGTTACCGTGGAGCGACTTGCTGCCCGCATCGACTTCCTTCCCACCGGTTCAGAGATTACTGGCGATGGATTGCGCTATACTGTCGGCACGGCATCTGCTCCACAGGCTTATCTTTATGTTGACCGCTTGGCTATCATGAATGGATGCCAAAAGCCATCTTTCTACGTAAAGCGAGTGGCCAACGATATCAATGGCACAAACCTTGTCTATCTGGGCGATGAAAGTCCGGCACCCAGTGGAATTGCTACCAATTATGTCATCGATCCCTATTCTACACAGAAGAACGAGGCAAACCGCACGAATACAGAATTCCTGACGAACCTCTACGGCGAAAGTCGCATTGGCAATATAGCAACAATGCTGAGCAGCGATGCTTCCTTGATGCCCACCATTACCAATACGAACTCAACCGTCATTCTGGGTTACGTCAACGAAAACACATTTGCCAAGGAGTCAACGTTCTCGGAATACGCTACTGGCGTCATCTTCCAGTGCCGTTATGCTCCTGTGGCACACTACTATACCGCCTATGATTCCGAAAGTGACGTATTGACGTCGGGCACCTATACACTGGGTAATACTTTCTATATGGCAGAACCCAACACCCCTGACATCGACGAGACCCAGTGCCTATACTTCGAGAATCAAGAAGATGCGGAGGCCTATGCAGAGAAACATTTCTGCAAAGTGGTGACTTACACCAATGGCATTTGCTACTATGTCACCTATCTGCGTCACTCCAACAATGTTGAAGTCATCCACGACACTATGGAGTTCGGCATTGTGCGCAACAACATCTACCGTATGATGCTTAAGCCCACGACAGGACCTGGCACACCTACTATCGAAACGCGCGAGCCTGAGGAACTAAAGGCGCGCATCTATGTGAGGAAATGGTACTCTGTAGAGCATCCTATCATATACATCTAAAGCCGTATGAAGAAGAATATCACCATATACTGTTTTCTTGCCCTCGCCACTGTCTTGGGACTGAGTGCTTGTAGCAGTGAGGACAACATAAACCAGGTGCCGGAGGGTATGGTTCAGGTGCAGGTGCGACTCTCCTCTCGCTATCTCGGTGCCACACGTGCCACAGGCGACTGGCTTTCTCCCACCGACTCCAAGGAAAAGATTCATGAATTCTGGGTGGCATTTGTTAACAGTGACAATATCGTTGAGGAAATAGCTCATGGTGATGCTCTGGGTGCTGAGGAACATGCATTCCGCTTCACCCTGCCTCCAGGTGCATACAGGGCATTTGCTTTTGCCAACCTGCCAGAAGAGGCTCCCTTCTCTTCTTTGAACATCGTGAAAGGAGAGGTTATGCCCGACATGACGGATGTAACGCTCCCCACTACCAACGGATGGGATAAGAACATTCCCATGACCGGTAAAACGGGCGGACAAGCCGTTACTGTGGTGGAGGCTGAGAACCAGTCGTTCGAGGTGGAGCTGATACGCACGATGGCAAAGCTCGAGATTACTTTCATCAACAACTCGCAGCAACAGATAGACATCATTGGCTACGAGGTCTTCCCATTGACTGAAACCGATGTCAGCATTCAGGAACCTGCAACTCCTGAAGACATTCCCAACAGAGACACTGTTTCTTATAAGGTAGAGTTTAGAGAATCACCGATTACCTTGAATGCATGGAATCCTGATGAGCCAACTGTAGAGCCAGATTCCAAGACCTTCTTCCTTTATGTCAACGAGACTAATTCCACAGCTACGGCCACCAAGAACCAATACTCCATTCGTATCCTGGTCAAGCGTCACCGTGCTGACGGTGACGCAGGCGTGGAAGAGATGCGATATGGCTTTACCGTGAATAGCCAGACATCTGGTTCTGCATGGAAGACAGGAACGACGAATGGCTTCGACTATATTCGCCGCAACGACTGGATTAAGATTCCCATCATGCTCACCGACTGGACGTTCCGCATCGAGGCACTGCCTTTCCCGCCCATCGCTGGCTTCCAGACTCGTGTGCTTTCTGCCGATGCCTTGAGCATCGCCTTCAACTCTGGTGGTTATATCTTCCTCCGTCCTATGTTCCGCAACAACAATGACCCAGAAGGAGTTTGGCGTGGCTTTGACGACAGCGATGTCACCTTCGTGCTTCGCGGTGAGCCCTATACCGTAAATGGTTCACCAGCTGAGGAACTGGAAATTACCGAGGAAAATGTATATGGTTGGACAACGCCGGCAACTGGAGTGGCAGAGTCGATTGACCCGACTACCGGCACAGGTATTGTCATCACCGGTGACCTTGCCATCCTTGAGCAGCGCTTCGTGCAGATTGCATCGGGAGACATCGTCGGGCAACTGACCAATAACAAGATTGCTGGTATGGTAACGGTTACTATTAAGTTGCAGCTCGGTGGCTTCGCCTATCAGTTCAACTATAACATATACGAGGAAAATCTCTAAGCATGTTTCACTACGATGAATATAATATACAATCTTTATAAATGCTCCCGCCGCGTTGCCGTACTGCTTCTGGCATTTATGGCATATTCATCTTTATCATTGGCACAGACCTCAACGGTGCCAGAAGGATATTTCTACATGCGTTTCAGTAATAAGACACGATCAATACAATACGTTACTGATAATGGTGTCGCACAGACGCTTACTATCCAGGTGCGTCATAGTGTAGAAACCCCTGTTGCCAGTATCGACAACAATAAACTGTGGACCTGGGAAGGTGACAAACTGAAAAACCTGGCTGGTCATTATTTGTCGATGGCTACATCGGGTGATGGATTCTCTGTCACCGATGATGCTACACAGGCTGTGAACATGAGCCGTTTCTACGATGTGGAGGGCCAGCTGAACTTGGTGCGACAGAGCGATGGCTTTGCACTGGCTAAGGGAGGCGACAATGCAGGCTCGCCCGTCGTAGCTGGTACAGCAGGTGGCAACGCTGCAAAGATTGAAATGATAGACTACTCGATGATTGAGGATCAAGAGTATTTCCTTCGTTTTTCCGGCAGTGGCAACATGGAGAACAACTATATCAAGGACACCGGCTCAGGGAAGAATCTTCTGACATCGGCCGCTTCGACCAATATAAACGACCTGATATGGCAGAAGGAGATAACGGCCAATGGCTTCCTCCTCAAGAGCAAACAAGGCCGATATATAGGTTGGAACAATAACAATCAACGTTATACAGTTGTCGCTAATGCAGGAACAGCTGTTGAGTTCGTATTGGAACATACTGCCAGCGGTGATGTGGTGTTGCACAGAACGGACGCAGACGCTTCTCTCTATGTAAGCCGAGTAAATAACAATAACAATGCGAATAGCCAGATTTCAGAAGGAGGAGGAGAAAATATTCAGCAGTGTTATCTGGAGCTGATACGCAATACCGATGCCGCTTTTCTGGGCTTTGAGCAGTCCCCCACAAAGTATTTCCTGCTGATGCAGAATAATAATATCAACAGCGGGTCGCGCGGTCTTATTGATGTTGGTCGTGGACTCAATACTGATGAAGATCTAGTGGGTATCTACCAGAACGTCAGTGAGGCGTGGATGTTTGTGGGAACGGCAGACAACTTCGTTTTGAAGAATTCTGCCGACCGCTACATCAGCTGGAATGCTGAGACAGAACACTACCAGACAACTTCTGTAGATTCACGTGCCTGTTCTTTCAGGTTTGTGCGTGTAGCTAACGGTTGGAATATGCAACGCATATCAGGTGGTGAAACCCAGGCCTTTGTAATGAACAACAATAATACGGGTACATACTTTACTGATGGCGCGGTGGGCACGGACAAGGCAAGGGTTTATCTGCTGAAGACCACCCTCGACAATAGTGCCCTCGACACCTCGACAGTAGGGAACAAGGTAATCCATCGCCAGTCGTATCTGGCTGACAGGGCAGACAACCTCGCTAACCAGGGCATCCACTTTCCTGTTGAGTTCCTTCAGGAAAATATGGGTTGGATGACCAAAGACGACGGTACGAATATTCAGAATGTCTCGGAATACCATATGACCCGCTATGTGAAACGAGGTGAGTTCTCTCCACTCTATCTATCGACAAGCAATCAGACAGGCACAACCAAACATAACCGCTATCAGCGCTGGTATCTCTATGATACGGAAACCCCCCTGACCACAGATTATTTCCTTCCCGAAGTCCGTGGCTACGTTTATCAGAATGGGTGGGTTGTTGGAAGTAAGCTGAAGCAGTCATCGCTGGGTACAACAGGGCATGTAAGTACTTCTATGATAGCTCGTCTGCCTATAAACTATGACGGTAACGAATTGGTTATCGCCAGTGATATTACACGCTACCAGGATTTTACCTATGAGAATGCCTCCGCTTCAACGGGCAACGTGGGCGGTGATTTGACTGAGCCCAGTCTGACCCTGCGCCATATTTATACGCTGATTGACGCCAATGTGATGGCCCGCCAGTTGACTGCCATGACAAAGGGTGGTGCTAATTGGCTGGAAGAACACACCATTCATTTCCCGTCGGAAACCATCGGCAGCAGTGAGGATTTCGTTCCATTGAATCATGAATTGGAAAATTATTGGATATACAAAGGGGGCGAGGAAGGCGAAGACAATCTGTTGAACCTTGTGAGTAACGACTATGTACGCTATGAACTGGAGGATCACGGGGCGGGCGTTTCTTTGTTAGGCTTTCAAACTGCTCCCAACTGCAATAGAGGACAGGTTGTACAGAATTCAACAATGAAGCGACGTCGTCTACTGAAATTTAAGTATCCTACAGGTTGGAAAGTGCCGTCTGGCAGCTATGCTGTTTTCAAGGTCTATGCACGCGATCCAAACACTTCTACAGAATACCAGTTGGCACGCTTCACCATCTTGTTCGATGATGACTCAGAAACACTTTATTATAAAGATGTGGTAGGCAATGACGCACCACATAGCGAACGGTCGACACAGAGTCTGCGAGCCATGTGCGATAATCAACCGCCAGTGGCACATATCGATTTTGACTATCCTACAAATCAGTCGTACAAAGTCGCTACAGGAGGTGGTGAGGGTGTCAGCAATAACGCCAATTCGTCAGCGTTACCACTTCAATATTCTTCCACCAACTACACGTATGGTCCCGTAACGGCCAGCTGGGGAACCTATGGTATTGCCAAAGAGGCAACTTATAACTTTAGTGGCCATAGTATAGCTCCTAAAATGGTGCCTGTGAGCAGCTATACGGGTGACCAATACTCTAATCAGTATAATCCAGGTTTTCTCTACATCGATGCATCCGATATGCCTGGTACAGTGGCTAGGATTAAGTTCAACGGAACGTTCTGTGTAGGTTCACGCTTGATTTGTTCTGGATGGATGGCTTCTGTGGGCGGATCGACCAACAATTCTGAGTCAAAGACTCCTGGCGGTGTGATATTAAGTGTCATTGGGAAACGAGGCAATACGGAAACTGTGCTCTACACTTTCTGTCCGGGAATGGTCGACAACAAGGCACGCCGTCAGGGAAGCACAGAGTTCTTTAACTATGAGGAGAACAACCATGAGGTGTTATGGCATCAGTTCTACTTCGACTTCGTCGTATCGGAGCTGTATGATGAATATGAACTGAACATTGAAAACAACAGCTACTCTACGACAGGTGGAGACTATCTGCTGGACGACGTGTGGGTATTTGCCAAGTTACCCAAGGTGCGCATGGCTATGTCGTCGCCACTCTGTGGTGGTGAGTTGGCCGTGATGAAGCTGGAGACCGATTTCGAGAGCCTGCTGTCATCAAAAGGTATGCAGGAAGCCACTGGAGACAATCCTGGTGAAACCGACTATCTGAGTTGTGTATTTCTAGACCGAGACAAGTTCTATAGATTATTCCGTGAGCGACTGAGCATTGACCATAACCTCAACTATACCAGTATCGAAGAGTTCGTTGAGCATTTGAATGCGGGCGAATTTGATAATCCTGACTATTTCAACAGCTATAAAATAGCTTTCGATGAGGCATTAATGAAGATTGACGAGGTGGATAATGAGGGACATGTAACAGGACTGCGCGTTCCCTATGGTAACTTTGAATGGAACACAAATTTCAGCTCGATGGAATCCTACACCTTCAAAAAGATGGCTCAAGACGAAAACCTCACCGTTTTTGCCCATACAGATAATGGTATACGCAAACTGGTATTCAACGGAACAATGGGCATCAACACATGGGAAGACTATAAGACCTACACACTGCTAACCATTCAGCCAGGGCGTCGGCTTGTAGATGAAGACGTGCCTGATTTTGCCGAATGGTTCAACCTGCTTGACGCGTGCTCCAACCAAAGCAACCTCAAACTATTGCCTAAACTACAGATTGTAGGGCACAAAGGTCAACAGTCACTTGATGAATTTGTCTTTTGTGAAAATAGCATTGTAACATTTGCCATCAAATTAGCTGGCTATACATTCACCGATGAGGGCGATGAAACAGTCTGGGTGCTTGACGATGTGAACTTTGACTGGTGGATAGGAACTGACAATGACACTCCAGGTACGGTGGAGGAATATAAGGCGGCTACCAACAGCGATGGCACCATTAGGCTTTATGATGCCATGAAGTGCTTCCGATTAATGAACCCCTATGCTACCGACCTCTATACAAACATCCATCTGGGAGCATCAGAGTTATATCCCGACCAAGAGTTTACACAAGCGATGCTCGACTACTTGCGTGAACTGGCTAACCCATCTGATGGCAGTACGCCGCGTCTGATTCTCAACAGCAAGTTAGTGGATATCAATCTGAGTCAGGATTATATGAAGATTGTCGATGAAACCAACATCGAGGGTGGCATTAACCATTATGTATATGCTTGTGCCATTCCTATTGAACAGCAGATTAACACAGGTACGGATAACTATACTTTTATTTGCTCAGAGCCGCAACCTATCAAAATACAGGTCAGTGGTATTGCTCCTGCCATACACGTTGGTTTCAGCGAGAAACACTATCCTGATGACATTGCCACGCTAAGTGTCAGAATTTCAAAGAAACAGTTTGAGCAGGTACACAAGACAGGAACTGCTACGCCTAAGAACCTTCATATTCCCCTGAGAGGTATTGAATTGGCAAACGAAGAGGAAGCTGTCGGTGTCACAATGCCCCAAGAATTACAGCAAAGGGTGGTGTTGCTTACTGGTTCATCCGACCCCATCATGGAACAGTACATCCTAGATAACTACGACAACCTGCTACCGCCCGTAGTAGGCACCATGACTTACTTGAAGGGAACACCTGGCACGACCAACGGTGATGAGGCGGAATGTGTGAAATTCTATTTCAACGACAATTTCCACGTCCGCGAAGGCTATTCCTACAACCTGCGTTTCCCCTTTGTCGAGGACATGAAACCCGGTAGCGTGGCAGAGTCTTGCGAAGGCTTTAGTGAGGTGCTGCTGAAGATTGTGCCCGACTATGAAGTCTGGACAGGTGAAGCTGGCAATAAAGATTGGAGTAACGATGAGAACTGGCGACGTGCTGATTTCGACGAACTCTATGGTGGCAATGGAATCCTCTTATCAGCTAATGAGGAGGACGACAACTATTACATGACCAACGATGTAAACTACGTTACCGATCAAGATCGTCAGCGGCGCAAAGGCTTTGCTCCGCTCTACTGCACTGAGATTCTGATGATGACAAGTGAAACGGCTCCTGCATCTGAACTCTATGATGATGGTGATGAAGTCGATGGTGAAGGAAATCTGACAGGTTTCCCTGCCCTACGCTCCACATCATCACCACTAATCCGCTACGACTTCCAGGCTCATGAGTGGACAGAAGAGCGGGAAAACGATGCCGAAACATCACAACATGCCAAGGATGTTCGTGACATCGGTGATATGGTTACTGAGCTCTACTCGACCAATGTCTGCGACGGCATCGTCTTCCAGTCTGAAACAGAGTTGGTGAATGCTCATCTCTTGAATTATAACAAAGCATGGGTAGAGTTCGCCCTGCCTAAGAACCTCTGGAGTCTTGCCAGCTCACCCTTGCAGGGAACAATCTCTGGAGAATGGTATGCACCATCTTGGAGCGGCCGACAGGAGACCACTTACTTCGAGCCCATCAACTTCGATGTGACCAATCATATCGAAATGAGGGGCATCAGCGGCACCTATCCCTCAGGTCTCGACTACGACCGCTTTGCGCCTGCCGTCTATCAGCGTCAGTGGGACAAGGCCAAGGCAGTGCTCTACGAGCGTGGTGCCATCTGGTCGGCTGACGATGCCAGCCAAACAGAAAACCTCGGTTATGATGAGGAAGGAGACTGGACAGGAGTCGGTCAGGGTTTTGAGTGGGATAGCTCTAATGCTGATGACTATTTGAACCGTCTGGTATATAAGCCTTTCGGAAACAGTAAGATCAATGTTGCAGTTCGCGGCTCTTGGAGCGGTGCGCACAACGATCATACCGTGCCCTACGACAATGGTGGTTTCAGCGTGATGCCCATCAACAACTTGAAGAGCCCCTACAATAGCGAAAGCTTGCGGACTGTCTTCCGCCTTCCTAAGGACGACCAGTACTACGATATCTGGGACTGGACAAAGAGCTATATTATAGAAAGGCGCGTGCGTGTTTACATCGATGATGGACGTGAATTGCCCGATGGAGCTACAGCAACGAACACCATAACATTGAACAACCGTGGCCGTCTGCGTTCTGACTACTTCGCAACGCCAGATGATGGCAGCACTCCGCCAGAAGAATACGAGGTAACGTTAAAGAACGAAGGACAGGGCAGCATAGGCTACTTCCTTGCTGGCAACCCGTTCATTTGCGGTCTCGACATGCAGAAGTTCTTCGAGAAGAATAGCAATGTCATAATGCCTTACTTCCTCGTGATGAAGAATAGCGAGTTGGATCCAAAGAATCCCGACTTGAATCCAAATGGAACTTCCTGGAAGTGGACGGACATGAACTTCGCAGCATATGATGATGGTGAAGGTTCCGGCTTGCAGGGGCAGACGATTGTTCCTGCGCGCTATGGCTTCTTCGTGAAGAGTAAGAGCGATGATGTCAGCGAAATCACACTGAAGTACACCACCGACATGATGACGCTTACTCCAAGAACAGCGTCTTCAAGGCCCGATGGATTGCATTATCTCGTCATTCGTGCAGACCGGGACGGCAACCAGAGTGAGGCCAGTGTGATTAAGAGTGCTGATGCCAGCAACAAGTTCCTGCCAGAGGAAGACCTTGCGACGTTCATCGTCAGCGATATCAGTTCCAGCATACCTGTAGTTTACACTTTGACAGGCCGTTTGGCTACCAGCGTCAACCGCATCCACGACTTCATGGTACTGCCCATTGGCATTGAGAGCAATAGCGACGAGCCTGCAACTGTTACCTTCCAAGGTGTTGAGTCCTTGGGCGACAGCCTGATGCTCTATGATGCTAAGATAGGTGAAGCAGTGCCCCTCTACTCTGGAATGTCAACCCGTATGCCTGGCCGTACGCAGAACCGCTTCTTCATCGTACAGGCATCCAGCATCCAGCGGGCAATCGCTGAGAACAGTCTGCAAATCTATGGTGAGGATGGTATTGTTGTTGTGACTTCAACGACAGGACAACCCATCACAGAAGTGAATGTCTTTGATGTTGGCGGACGTAGGGTTTATTCTGCTAAGCCAGACTTCGGTGAACACCGATTCCGCATGCCCAAGGGTGTCTATATAGTAACGGCCAATACTGATGATCTGAGACAGGTGAAGAAGATCAGCTACTGATGTATGGTGAATTAGCATTAAGCTTTACCAAGAGAGGCGGGAAGTAAACTTAAGAGAGCTGCATAATCCTAAGACTATGCAGCTCTCTTTTGTTATTGGCGTGCGGTGAATAAACAGGGGCGTTGCCTTCTCAGTTACTGCCCTTGGCAAGCAACTGTTGCAGGTGATGTAAGACTGAAGTCAGATCTGCTATTGGAGCATCGGAATAGGTTGCAACCACTTTTCCTTCAGCATTTACTATATAAGTACGTGGAATGGTTTTGGTAGCAAACTTATAATAAAGTTTCTTGTCTTGGGGGATATAGAAGGGCATGGTAAATGCTGCTTCTTTCCAATAAACGCTTACTTCCTCCTTTGTCTGGCTGCGTGGCACATTCAGGATGAGTACGTTTCCCTCATATTCGTCATAGACCTGCTGCATGACAGGCAGTTCCTTCTGACAGTCGCGACATCCGGTGTCGAAGAAATTAAGGATGTAAACATGTCCGCTAAGCGAAGAGGATGTCAATTCTTTTCCTTCTGAAGATGTAAGGATAAAACTCGGGACTTGGTTCCCAACCTTAACAAGCATCGTCGAGTCGGCAGGTTCCACGTCATCGTGCATACATGAAACCAGCAACAGTACCAGGGAGCAGAGGACAAGATGCCCTATGCCCTTGTTTTTTTCTTTGAACCGAAAAAGGATATTCATAAATTAAGTGAAGCAATTTGAAACAATATCATCAATGGTGATGCAAAGTTACAACAATTATCCGAGATAATCATTGCTTGGGATAGGAATTTTCTCTAAAGGACAAATATGAAGGTGCGCCATCGCCTGTAATTCAGGCTTTGGAGCAGTGTTTCCCATGTCCCTTGCCCACGCCCTGTGCCTAATATGCCAACTATGCACGTCTGTTTGTCGAATACGTCAGCTTCTCGTTGGCAACGACACGCGACGGTGGACGGCAACGTCTTTGGCGGCGGTAACGAGAGTCCGTCTCGCTCTAATACGGAAGTGATAATTAAGGGTGATGTTGAAGTTACCAAAGATGTCTTCGGTGGAGGCAACATTGCCAATGTGGATGGAAGCACGACCGTGGGCATTCAGGGTGGTACAGTACTAACGGATGTCTATGGGGGTGGCGCTTTGGCTAACACGGGCAACACCACTGTTAACTTGTCTGGCGGCACCATAGTTCACGATGTATATGGCGGCGGTTTGGGACAGAAGACCGGTTTCTTTGACGCAACAAGCGATGTGGAGGCTCTCGTCAATGGCAACACCTTGGTTGAACTTAACAAGAATACAGCGACAGACAATTGTGTCGTGATGGGCAGCATCTTCGGCTGCAACAACCGGAACGGCACGCCTACAGGGACAGTGCTGGTTCATGTCTATAAGACAGCGGGCAACGGCTCTACGAATGTCCGTACGCCTTCCGACAAGCTTTTCAGCCCGACGGCAGCCGACCACAAGTATGAGCTGATGGCCGTCTATGGCGGCGGCAACATGTCGGCCTATCAGCCAACAGCCAGCGACGGCTTCTCTGAGGTTATCATCGACGGCTGCGACCTGAGTAGTATCGAATATGTCTATGGTGGTGGCAATGCTGCCTCAGTACCTGCCACAAGGGTGACGCTCAACGGAGCCTACGAGATAGGTTATGTTTTCGGTGGCGGTAATGGTAAGGATGCTCTTCCCAACGGCGACCCGAACCCCGGCGCCAATGTGGGCTACCTTGCCGACGGCACGACGGAATATGGCCAGGGCAAGACGTTTGCCGAGTTGTTGGGCGGCACCATCCACTACGCTTTCGGCGGTTCGAATACGAAGGGCAACATCCGCGAGGGCGCTACCATGAGGCTCGACGAGGCAGGAGACTGTCCGCTGGAGGTAGAGGAAGTCTATGGCGCTGGCAATAAGGCGGATCAGGACGGCACGGCGCAAATCCAGTTGGGTTGTGTCTCCTACCTGAAGGAAATATATGGCGGAGCGCGTGAGGCTGATTTGGGCGGCAACGTTGTGCTGTCCATCACGAGCGGACGCTTCGACAGGGTCTTTGGCGGCAACAATGTGAATGGTGACCTCAAAGGCACTATCACCGTGAACGTCGAGGAGACGGGCTGCCATCCCATCATCATAGGTCAGCTCTACGGCGGCGGCAATCTGGCTCCATATAAGGCACCCGACGGAGCAGCCGGACCGACACTCAACGTCCGCTCCTTCACGAGCATCGGCGACATCTACGGCGGAGGCTATGGCGCTTCGGCTATCGTCACGGGAGATACCTACGTCAACATCGACGAGTGTCTTGGAGTGAATCACAGCTCGGAGGTTAGCGAGACGGCTGCCCACACCGGCAAGAACATCGACATTGTGGTAGGCGAGGACGGCTCGGGCACTCCCATCACGGAGTCCGTCTTCCAGCCGGCGCACACGGTCGGTGCCATCGGAAGCATCAACAACGTTTACGGCGGCGGCAATGCTGCGAAGGTGACAGGCAGCACGTATGTCAACATCGGCACCCAGATGGGTGAGAGCATCGTCTTCGTCACGCCGGAAACTGCCACGGAGGCTCAGCGCACGAAGACCGTGCTGGGTGTTGACATCAAGAACAACGTCTTCGGAGGCGGCAACCAGGCCGACGTGACGGGCAAGACGAACGTCAGAATCGGCAAGGAGAATTAGCAGGAAATCCGCCCGCCTTGCGAACCCCTTTCAGACGCCACACGTGGGAACGGCCATTCCCACGTGTGGCGTTTGCTTTTCCCACGTGTAGCGTCGGCCGTTCCCACGTGTAGCGTCTGAAATCCCCTCATGAGGGAAAATTTTTGGAAACAATATTGCAGTTGGCACAATGGAAGCCTGAAAGGCTGGAAAGACTACAGGCGGGGGTGTAACCCCCGTAACGAGTGCGAGCAGGGAAAACAAACCCTGAAAGGGTGGCAGATTTTGGATGTTCTGTCGTACCTACGGCACTTTTATGTTACAATATCTCCTTTACGGGGGTTTCACCCCCGCCTATGTTCTTATCATGCTTTCAGCCTTCATCCTCCCCGACTAAGCTCTTTCACCCAACTCAAAAAGCGTGCCAACTACTATAGGGCTTATCGCCAAATGTCATGATTATTTATAACCATTTATTTGTCAATGTGATATTTTTTTTGTATCTTTGCAGGAGATAAGAAAAATCCCCCAAT
>CACXLY010000008.1:13576-58549 GCA_902768605.1 uncultured Bacteroidales bacterium | reverse complement strand
CTGCATGGCGATGCAGCAATTGCTTTGTCGCCATGCAGCAATTGCTGAGTCGCGATGCAGCAACGAATTACCTGGTAGAAATCGGGCAACAGAGCGAATAAAAAAGGCAGTGATATCATTGTTGTCGGGGAAAAGCACCGAACCAGTCCGTAGAGCCTATTTATCGGCACTGCGGACACATGATTGATAGCTTTTTAACTTTTACCGGACAGCAATAATCGCTAATAGCTTATTCCCCGTTCTTCCAGCAGGGCTTTGAGGCGGCGTATCTCTTCTTTCAGGGCTGGCACCTCTTGCCTGAGCCTTGCCAGTTCCTCGTCTTGTGCTTGGCGATAACCCGTGCGGGCTGCGTGCATGCGCTCTTTGATGCCGCCTTGCTCCACAAACTCCTTTTCCATACGAAGCAGGTTCTTGTGGAGCATCGTGTCTGTCTGATAGCAAAGCGTCAGCGCCACATTCGCGAGCAAAAAGCCAAATATACTTGAGTTTTGGTAATGATATAGTAGTTGGCACGCTTTTCGGATGGGTTAAAGAGCTATGACGGGTGGGATGAAGGCTGAAAGCCTGATAAGAACATAGGCGGGGGTGAAACCCCCGTAAAGGAGATATCGTAGCATCTAAGTGCTGAAAGCACGACAGAACATCAGAAATCTCTCCACCCTTTCAGGGTTCTTTTTCCCGCTTGCACTTGTTACGGGGGTTTCACCCCCGCCTGTAGTCTTTCCAGCCTTTCAGGCTTTCCTTCTCCCTTTCTTGCGCTCCGTAGGTGCTCAGGCGGCAAAGCCGGAACGGTCAGGCTCAGGCGGAGCGACCGTCGACCTTCGGTTCAGGCTTCCATTATGTCAACTGCTGTATCAATTGCTTGAGTTTTTTGCAGAAAAGGACAAAAATGCGGCAAAAGAAGAAAAAAGTTGCGGAAAGTTTTGTCAGTTTCAAAAAAAGCTGTACCTTTGCAAACGCGTTTCAGAGGAAATGACTTCAAGGCCTGCTCGCAAGGGCAGCCGAAATTACTGGAAAGACAACATTAAGTTGGAGAGGTGGCGGAATTGGTAGACGCGCTACTTTGAGGTGGTAGTGCCGCGAGGCGTGGGAGTTCGAGTCTCCTCCTCTTCACATAATGTCAGGCGGAAATAGCTCAGTTGGTAGAGCACGACCTTGCCAAGGTCGGGGTCGCGAGTTCGAGTCTCGTTTTCCGCTCAAACGAGGCTTTAAGGGGTCTCGTTTTCCTTTCTAGTTTATTAATGTTTTAGAGATTAGTGATGAGTGAAGAGATAAACTATGACCTCTTAACTCTTAACTATGATGCCCAGGTGGCGGAATGGTAGACGCGCGCGTTTCAGGTGCGCGTGCCGCGAGGCGTGCAGGTTCGAGTCCTGTTCTGGGCACAAAGAAAGGCTGGTAACTCATAGTTGCCAGCCTTATTTGTGTTTTGCAATATATTAGAAGAGGTCAGAATGAGTGCCGGTATTGGTCATGAGGAGCACAAGCTCACTATCGTTTTGATCCCATATAAGCAGCCAGTCGGGTTGGATGTGACATTCCCAAAAGCCTTCGTATTTGCCGTGAAGGATATGAGGGTGATACTTCTCAGGCAAACATCCTTCTTCAGCAAGAATGTTAAGCACATCAGTCAACAGTTGTTCTTTGTATCCTCGTTTAAGGCATCGTTTCAGCGAACGACGGAATTCACCGGTGAACTTAAGCGTGTATTTCATCCCTTGCACTGCTTGATAAGGTCTTCTACGCTCTTAGCTTCATAGACGCGTCCCTTCTTTATGTCCTCTATGGCACGGTCCATACCAGTCTTTGACTGAGGTTTCAGCTTGACAGATACTACGCCTTTCAACATGCTAATTGCTTGTCGGAGCTGTTCGAACATTGTAATATCGTCAACATTTACAAGTATTTGCCCTTGTTTGGGCATTGTCGCAATATTAGCCATAATTGATGATAAATATGTTTTCGAATGCAAAGATACGAAGAATTAGTGAATATTGCCAAGTGAATCGTAATAAATGTTTTTAGCCGGCAACTTTCTTTCAGTACATGACTGCTCCGCCGTTTGGCAGGACGGTCAACGTCACGTTGCCCTTCTTGTCGGCTTTTAGAGGAAGAGATACGGTGTTCGTGATGTCTGCTTCATCCGTGATGAGGCTCTTCACGTTGTAGCCCTTGATGTCGAGCGACAAGGTGAGCGGCTCTTTCTGAGCATTGAGAGCGGCGATGTACCACTGGTCGGCGTGGCGGCGTGCCAAGACTACATATTTCCCCGGGTAGCCGTCGATGAAGCGCGTCTCGTCCCAAGTGGTCGGCACCTGCTTCATGAAGTCAATCTCGAACTGAGGCTGCTCGGTGAGGTTGCGAGGCGTGAGGGCGAAGTTCTGGCCGCTCGACTGGAAGACGATGGCTGTAGCGAGCTCAAAGGCATCAGAGGTGCGACGCGTATTGCCCTTGTCTGGGTCTTTGTGGAGGCGCTTCTGGAGGACTGTGCCGCCATATTCCATCGAGCCGGTTGTATTGCGGACAAAGGGATGCAGACATGCGTGGCGAGCTTCCATCTCGCAGAAACCTTGGCTGAAGTATAGGTTCTCGCTGGCCAGGACGGCTTCCGAGCTGCAATAGTTGGGATACATCTTCTCCCATCCTCGCGGCATCGTGCAGCCGTGGAAGATGACCTGAATGCCGAAGTCGTTAGCGTCGGAGAGTATGGCTTCATAGAGTCGCATGGTCTCCTGCTTGTCGCCACCGAAGAAGTCCACCTTGATGCCGGCCACACCACCATCGCGCAGCCACTTCATCTCCTTCTTGCGGACGATAGGGTTGTGCATGCACTGGCGGGCACTCTGCGGAGCGTTGTTCCAGCCGCCATTACTGTTGTACCACACCCATGGGCGCACGCCTTTCTCCTTGCAGTAAGCAAAGAGCTTCTCCATGCCCGTGCGTCCGATGTTCTCGTACCAGCCGCCGTCGATGAGGCAGCCTTCCCAACCGAGGCTGGCAGCCAGGTCGATATACTTCACCTGGTCGTCGTAGTTGATGCTCGGGTCTTGCCAGATAATCCACGACCAAGTGTTGCGCGAGCCCTTATAGTCGATGCTTGGCTCATAGAGCTGCTCCACGACGTCCCAGGTGATGGTGGTCTCCACGATGGGCTTCAGCGTTGGGCCGAAGGTAATGGTGCGATAGGGCGTCCATTGCGTCATCCAGTCGTAGGGAGATATTTTGCAGTCGGCCAGTCCCAGCTGAGCACCTGTGCTGCCGAAGCCATTGTTTTCTCCCTCCATAGGGAAGGCGATGGTGAAGAGTCCATCGGGTGTGGCATCGCTGAGATGACTGCCACAATAGTTGCTGCTGACGCCTGTCTCGCTTATTAGGAGCCAGCCTTTGTCGCCCTCATGGAAGAGGCAGGGGAAGGTCCAGCCGTGTCCGTACTGACTACGTTTCGTGATGGGTTCGTCCCAGATGTATCCTTCTTCGTAACTTGGCTTTGTTTGCATCCATCCCACCATCGGGTCGCTCTGCGGACAGATGAAGGCTGTGGCATCCGTTGGCAGACGGAAACCCGAAGCCTCGCCCGTCACAACGATTGCTGTGGTCTGGCTTCCTTGTCCTTGCATGATGCGGTAGCTGTAGGCGATGTTATTGTTGAAGACTCGGAACGCGACCATCATCATCAGTTTTCGCTTCTTTGCTTCGGGATTGGTGAACATGAGGAGGAGGCTGTTCTCCTCGGCACTTATCTCGCTCTGTTTGCCTTGTCGCAGACGATATTCTGTCTTGTGAGATATGTTTTCTGGCGTTTCCTGCCGTATGTACTCAAGGTCTTTGCTCAGGTCGGCCACGTTGGTGTAGAGGCCGAGGGGCGAGTCGAGCAGCATAGGCACATCGAGCGTGTCGGGCGCGGCACCTTTCTTCTTGGCTTTCACGAGTTGTCGATAGCCGGCAGAGTAGGTGAGGCGGCCGTCCTCGAGTTTCACATCGAGATAGGTAAGGCCGTCAGGTGACAGAATTCTCTCTTTCTTCGCCATCATGCAGAGAGGCAGAAGAAGCATGGGCAGAAGCACCCATTTCGCATTAAAAAGGTTTTGTTTTGACATATTACTAATACTTTTGGTAAGATTTTCGGTCGAGTTTGCCGTTGTAGGTGTGCCTGATGGCATCAACAGCCTCGTAGAGTAGGGGTATTTTGTAGCTTTCGATGTGTCCTCGGAGGAAATCGGCGATGTCCCGAGGCTTGACCTCATGCCCTTGCTTGGGGACATAAAGCAGCTTGGGTACCGTGCCGAGCAGGATGTGTCGGGCAGGGATGCAGATGCAGTTGGCGATTGGCTCGAACCCGCTTACTGCGTCTTCCACCTCAGCAGGGTTCACCTTGTATCCGCCCACGTTGATGACATCGTCCTGCCGTCCCTGCAGGCGAAGCATCCCTTGCTTGTCCAAAGTGCCGATATCGGAAGTGAAGACTTCTCCGTCTCGAAGGACGTCGGCCGTCAGCTCGGGAGCACCTGCGTAGCCCGACATGATGGTCGCGCCCGAACAAACCACTCTGCCTCCCTCGTCGATGCGAACCGAGGAGTGCTTCATCGGCTTGCCCAAGAGTCCGGGCTCGCAGCCGTACTTGCTGTACTCGTAGCTGCAGACGATGCCCGTCTCTGTCGAAGCATAGGTGTTGAAGAGGCGAGAAGAGGGCAGTATGCGGCAGAGGCTTTCCATGTCGCTTTGTGAGATAGGCGCGGCTCCCGTCTCGATGAAGTCAATCTTCGAGGCGACGTCGGCCAAGTTCTTTGAGGCAACCTGCAGAAGCATCCTGATGCTCGAGGGGACGAGGAACGTGGCAAACTTCGTGAAGGGCAGTTCGAAGACGGAGAAGAAAGCGTTCAGGTCCTTCAGACTCTCCATTATATATAATGTAGCGCCCGTCATGAGCGTGGGGTATATCTTGGAGAGGCTGCCCAGATGGTTCATCGGTCCGCAGATGATGAAGAGCAGTTCAGGGGTGAAGCCAAGCCTGTCGATGAGGTTTTCGGCATTGGCCGTCCATGCTTTCGCCGAGAGCATCACGCCCTTTGCCTTGCCCGTCGTGCCGGTGGTGTAGAGAATGTCGGAGCATTTACCATTTGACCATTTACCATTTACCATTTCATTCCCGTTGAAGGGAGTTAGGGAGTCCTGAAGTTTTAGCTCTTCGCGGATTTGCTGCTGACGTTCTTGTGGCGTTGAGGCTTCAAGGGGAACGGCAATGGCTCCGCAAAGATGAACGGCCAGGTAGGTCACGATGAAATGCTCGTCGCCAGTCGTCAGGAAGACATAAGGCTGACCAACACGAAGGCCTTCCTCGCTCAACTGCCTCGCTTTCTCACGGATGCGTTTCCAAAGAGACGAGTAGGAGAGAATTTCATTGCTTGTGATGACAGCCGGCTTGTCTGGCGTCAGTTTGGCAAAATGCTCTATTTGTTCCTCTATAGTCAACATTTCATTTTCTACCTGATAATGTCCTTCTGTTTCATGCTCTTGCCTACGTTCGAAAACGTGGCACGCCATGTTTGCAATTTACTAGTGTCTAGTTTGCAATCGTGGCACGCCATGTTTTTCCTCTAAGCATTTCTTCCCAGTTTCTCTTCCACCATCTTGACGATGGCGTCGATGCTCTTGAGGTTCTTCGGCGTTGCGTCCTTTGCCTCCAGTTCGATGCTGTACTCTTCGGAGAGGAGCATCAGAATGGTGGTCACGCCCAGCGAGTCGAGTTCGCTGAACAGGAAGTCCGAGTCGAGATTGACCATCGGGAGCGCTTTGCTCAGCAGTTCAATAATGTGTTCTTTCATATTCTATAGTGTTTCAGATCGTTTTGGAAACCACTTCATCATCCATTTGAAGAGCAGCGGCGGTATGAGGTAAGCCATCAGCACGACGGAGAACATGCCGATGATGATGACCTCTGCCAGCGAATGCAGGGCGGGATGCCGCGCGAAGATGAGTGTGCCGATGCCGATGAACATGATGAGCGCGGACAGGATGATGCTGCGTTTGTAGGCGGCAAGAATGGGCTTCCCATGTTCGTACTCAGATATGCAACCCTCGGTCATGAAGATGGTGTAGTCGTCGCCCTGTCCGAAGATGAAGGTGGCGAGGATGATGTTGACAATGTTGAACTTGATGCCCAACAGGGACATAATGCCCAGAATCCATATCCAGCTGACTGCCATCGGGATGAACGAGATGATGGCCAGCTCGATGCGACGGAAGGAGAGCCAAAGGAAGAGGAAGACAACAGAAGAGCAAGCCCAGCCGATGTAGTTGAAGTCGCTGGAGAGTGCGTCGGCTACAGACGAATGGAGCGAGCCGATGTCGAATGCTTCGGGCAACGCCTCCTTGACGCGTCCGGCATCTGCCTGTTTGACAGTAAGCACCTCGGCAATCGTGGAGCGCCCCTTCGCCGCTTGCGAGACGTTTCCTGCAAGAGCCTTGGAGGTCAGGGGAAGGAAATACTCGAAGGACTTTGGAGTCTGCTCTGACTGGATGATGTCGGCGAAGTCGGCAAAAGCATCCTCCGAGAAGCCGTGCTCTACTGCTTTCTCAGTCAAATCATTGAGCAGCAGAGAGTGTCCTTCAAGCCACTTGTTCCAAAGACTAAGACGCCTTGCCTGCTCTGCTTGCGAAGGCAGGAAACGACGTACGCCTTGGTGGCTCACGACGAGACCTGCTTCAGTCAGCGAGTCGATGACCGCCTGCCTTGACTCCGAGCAAGCTAGGGCTTCGTCGAAATCCTTTGCAGAGGAGAGGAGATAAAGAGACATGTTGTCTTTCTCTCCACCCTCGGAGGAGGATAGAAGGGGGCTGTTCATGTCCGCTTTCTGCTCTTCGGTCATATAGTTGATGTGCGACACGTCGGAATCGAATTCAGTGGAGAGACTGAAGTAGCCAAAGACAAGCGTCAGCACAGCCACCAGGACGACCAGCCATCGCTTTCTCTCAACCTGTACGGAAGCGAGGTGAGTAAGGAGGTCGGCATTGTCCGTTGTCTGTTGTCCGTTGTCTGTTGTCCTCAAAAAGTGTGGCAAAAAGATAAGCACGAAGAGTATAGTGCCGACGAGAAGTAAGGAGGCGAAGAGTCCGAGGTCGCGCAGGGCGATGGACTTCAGCGGCACGAGGGCAAGGAAAGCACCTACCGTTGTGATGTTGCCCACAAGGAGCGGCGTCGTTATTTCACGAAGTGCCTGACGGATGTCGGCTTGATGCTGGACGTGATTGATGAGGTGGAGCGGGTAGTTGACCGCAATGCCGATGATGATGCTCGATATGCCGATGACAATCATCGAGACGCTGTCGTGCACAAGAGCCATGCCGTCAAGGGCGAAGAGCCAGCCCCAAAGGACTGAAAGGGCGATGAGCACGATGTCCCTGAACCTGCGGAAGGCATAAAGCAGCAAGGCCAAGATAAGGATGGCAGCCAGCGAAACGGCCAAGATGCTGTCGTGCATGATTTGCTTTGCATTGCCCACAGCCACCTGCGGTCCGCCGATGACGTGCGCCTTTATCTCGGGGAAGTCAGCACGCATCGTGTTGATGGCATCGTCGAGCAAAGCGATGAGCTGGGCGTTCTTCTTCGTCTCGCTGCTACCGAAAGGCGAGGAAAGCATCACGATGGCCCTGGACATGTCGGGCGTGAAGATGTAGCCGTCGTACATCTCGAAGCGCATCTGATGCTGAGATTGCTGCAGTTCTTCCATCAGAGGCACAAAGAGCCCAAGCGGGTCGCGACTGATGTTCTCGCTTAGGATGCTGCCTGTCGGGAGCATCAGGGCGTTCAAGTCGTCCTCGAGCTTCCTGTCCAGGAAGTCGGGCGAAGCGAGAAGGCTGTCCATCCGTCTGTAGTCCTGTTCTGTGAGGAAGAGCGGCGCGTTCTGATAGACAAAGTCCAAGGTCTCGGAGAGGCTCTCGAGGTCGAAGGTTGCCTGCAGGTCGCTGCACCAGCCCGCCGTGTCGCTCTCCTCGACGGCACTCGCGAAGCAATCTATCGCCTCAGTCGTCTTCTCCGCATCCCCTGAGCTCTCGAAGACAACAAAGAGTCGGTTCATGCCCGAGATGTCCTGATAGACAGCCATCCGCGCTCTGTCTGCCTCGCTGAGAGGAAGGAAGTCCTGAATGTCTTCTTTATAAGACAATCGCAGAACGGACGCCAGCAAGATCAGCGTTATGGCGAGAAGCGATGCCCAACGGGCAAAGGCGTGTCGGCGAAGATAGTCAAATATCTTTAGTATTATCATAGCTCAAGACTGTTTAACCATTTGAGGAACTCATCCTTCCATGCGCGACATTCTGCGGTGCCTTTCGTGTCAGAAGCACCGAAGCCGTGCCCTCCTGTCTGGTACTGGATGTAACGATGCTCGATACCTTGGGCGGTCAGGGCAGAATCAAGTAGCTCTGCATTGCGAGGCTTGACGACGGGGTCGTCCTTACAATTGACGAGAAAGACAGGCGGACAATCTTTCGGGATATGCTTCTCGACGGATAGCGAGTCGCACATCGTCTTGTTGTGTTTCCTGTACTCGCCCAGCAAGGCACGCCTCGAACGCTTGTGAGTGCAAGGGTGCGACATGCTGACCACAGGATAAACAGCCGCAACGAAGTCCGGCTGCGGATGAGATTGCTCAGCAGAAAGCATTGCCAAATGTCCACCTGCCGAAAAGCCCATCACGCCTATCTGACTGGGATTGATATGATACTCCTCGGCGTGCTCGCGAACGAAGCTGATGGCTTGTTGCAAGTCTTCCAATGCGTCGGGATATTGATGCCCTCGAAAGAGGAGACGTGAATGCAGGATGTATGGCATGACGCCCTGCACGCGGTACTTCAGCACAAAGGCGGAGATGCCGTTTGCCTGCAGCCATCGTGCCACTTCTGTCCCCTCCGTCTTCATGTCGTGCCAGCAATACGAGCCGCCCGGGCAGACGATGACGGCTGTGGCGGGCGTCGCGCTTTCTGCAAGGAAAGGCCTAAGCCTGTCGATTGCCATGGACTGCATGCAGAGCAGGAATGCCACGAGAAAAAGGAGTTGCTTAGACATCTTGCTCTATTCGGTTAGCCATTTCGGCATATCGTTGCCTATAATACTGTCTCATGTTCGAGGCTTGCTCCTTGGGCGTTTCTCCAAGCGCGAGCATCTTCTCGGGGCTGAGCCTGGCGTCTATCTCAATCCTAATGGGCCACTTGCGCAGGAACTTCCCTTTCTTCGGGAGTGCTTTCCCCGCGCCATACGAGACGATGGGCAGAATGTCTGCCTTCAGTTGCTCTGCCAAAAGGAATGCTCCCTGGCGGAAACGCGAGATGGAGCAGTCCGGCGAACGCGTCCCCTCCGGATAAATCACGATGCTGTAACCCCTGTCGGTGAGCGACTGCAACTTCGGCAGCAGAGTCGTCATTCCTTCTGACACGGGGTAGAACTCGGCGCCTCGGATGATGTTGCCATAGAGAGGGTTGTTCCAAACCCAATCTTTCGTCAGGCAGACCAGCTTGGGTGTGAGCATCAGCATGGTCATCAGGTCGAGTAGCGATTGGTGGTTGCAGATGATGACGGCTGGCTTCGCGAAGTCTTCGCCGTGCGGATTGCCGACAGAGAACTTGACGCCCGGAATGCCGTGCCACAGGGTGACGAGGCGAGCGTAGTTCCACAGCAGGCGATGCATCCACCGACGTCTCTTCTCCTGGTCCCGCTCTGCCAACGTGTAAAGCAGCGAGAGCGGCTTGACGACGAAAACGGTGGACACGATGAAGAACAGCAGGGCGTATGCCGTCCGCAGGAATGTCATCGTGTTTCGCCAGATGGCAAGCGGGAGGCCATAGACGACGGCAAGCACGCAGAGCACGGTGTTGAGTATGAAGATGCGCGAGAAGTCGGGGATGGGGCGGAAGTGCGACACGCGTTCCTCGGGCTTTGGGTAAAAGACGTTGACCGGCACAGATACTATTTCGACGCCGTGCCATGAGGCGAAGACGAGCAGTTCGAGTTCTGCCTCGTAGCGAGAAGTGAGCAGCGAGAGCCCACGCAGTTTCTTCAGCGGATAAAGGCGGAAGCCCGTCTGCGTGTCCTTGAGGCGATGGCCTGTCTGAATGGCAAACCAGAAGTTGGCGAAGGCATTGGCGAACTTGCTTCCCTTGCTTCGCTCAGCCTTCTCGAGCCCCTTGCGCCGACCTACGATGAGGGCGCCCGGATGCTTTTGGTTGGCATGGAGCATCGTAGGGATGTCCTCGGGGAAGTGCTGGCCGTCGGCATCGAGGGTGATGGCGTAGGCAAAGCCCATCTCCAGAGCCTTCTTGAAGCCTCGCTTCAGGGCGGTGCCTTTGCCGGCATTCCTGTCATAGCTGACGACGGTGATGCCCTCGATGCCCTGCAGGATACTGAATGTTTCGTCGGTCGAGCCATCACAGACAACAATCACGTCGAGGCAATGCGTCAGGACACGACGCACCACATCGGCGATGGTTCCCGCATTGTTGTAAGTGGGAATCACCACGCAGATGCCTCTCTCGCGAAGTGTCTTCTTAACGTCCATCATACCTCTTCCTTCTCACCTCTTCCTTCTTACTTCATACTTCATACTTCATACTTCGTCCTTCGTCCTTCGTCCTTCTCACCTCTTGTTTATCTGTATGTCGTGCAGTTCTATGAGGGTTCGGTCGCCGTTCTTCTCGTATAGTTCTATCTCGGTCACGGTCTCTTGCTTGAGGTCATAGTGCAGGACGAGCTTCGTGTAAAGGCGCTTCATGTCTTTTCGTTGTGGGACAAGGGTTGCCATATACTCGGTCGGCATTTCCTTTGCCGAGACTTGGAATGTCTTGTTGTCAGTCAGGTTCTTGCCTGCGACGCAGTTCATTATCATTCGCGCCATTTCACCAATGAACTTGTTCCTCGCTTCTTGCTCGTTTCCTTTGAGCAGACGGGCTTCTGCGCCGTCAAGGACAAGGGTGCTTGCCCGCGGCGAAGTGTATTCCCATCGCAGCTTGTCGGGCTGCTGACAGAACATCTTGCCTTCCGACACCTGCGCTCCCCTCAGCATCTTCGACTGCTTTGTCTGGGTGAAGCTGCACTCGACGGTCTTTATCTTCTCAGCCGCAGCTGCCATCTTCTCAATCATCTTCTGCTCGCTTAGACCTTGAGCGGCCATGACAACAGGCAGCAGACAATAGACGACAGACAATATAAATCGCTTCATTTTCATTATTTTGCTATAAAGTAACACCCTGCCATGATGAGCAACACGCCCAGCCATCTCGTCACGCTCACCTCTTCGTGGAAGACCAGCATGGCTGCTATCATGCCGAACACGTAGCTGAGCGACACCATGGGATACGCCATGCTGAAGGGGAAATGCTTGATGATGTAGAACCAGAGCACAGTGCCTGCGGCATAGAAGAGCCCGCAAAGCGCAAACTGCCAGTTCACGAGCAGGTCGCCCCAGAACTGCCAGTTCCATCCGAATGGCTGCATGCGTCCCAAAGCAAGCTTCAGGAAAACTTGTCCCCCTGCAAGCAGCAGACTTTGTATGATGGCCAAAGGCAAAAGTTGCATATTGTTTCAAATTATGATGCAAAGATACAATAAATAAATGAAAATGGAAGAAATAAGGAAAAAAAGGTCGCAAATATTACACAGCGTATGTGAAATATTTATAACTTTGTAGGCAGAACTATGAATTTATGTAAAATTCAGACGAAATAGAGTACTCAATAAAAAACGAATGACTATGAAAAGGAAAATGTTTCTTGCAGCCATGCTTATGGCGATAGGCTTGCAGACCTCGCAGGCACAATTTATGCGGGTGTGGCAAAACGGTAAGGCTGACACCTATGACGTCAGTATGGTGGACAGCGTACAATTCGTTGACGCTAAGTACGAGTGGGTTGACCTCGGACTGCCCAGTGGCACTCTTTGGGCAACATTCAACGTCGGAGCCTTTTCGCCCGAGGAATACGGCGACTACTTCGCCTGGGGCGAGACGGAGACGAAGGACGACTACAGTTGGCAGACTTACAAGCATTGCTATGGCTCCTACAACTCCATCAATAAGTATTGCATCCAAAAAGAATACGGTGCCAACTGCTTCATGGACTACCTGACAGAACTTGTGCCCGAGGACGACGCTGCCCGGGCAGCATGGGGCGACGACTGGGAAATGCCCAGCTTACTGCAGTTCGACGAACTGATTTACCGCGAATACACGACGATAGAAGATGTCTATGACGACCAGCAAGTCTTTCTGGGAGCGAAAATCACGAGCAAGTTCAACGGAAACAGCATTTTCCTGCCTGCCGCAGGCCACCGCATAGGGACGGCCCTCGAGGGCGAAGGCCAAGGGTTCTACCTGACCAGGTCGCTCAGCCTGTCTTATTCCTGCGACTGCTACAGCTTCGACCCCAATTCCATCAGCCACTACCTCAGCGGCAACTCGCGCGAGCATGGCTGCAGCGTGCGCCCTGTCCGCAGCAAGCCGCACGTCAAGGCCGAGGAAATCGTATTGGACCAGACGCAAGTCAGCGTCGCTAATGCCGCTACCATACAGCTCAAGGCAACCGTGCTGCCCGAGAATACCGACAACAAATGGCTTGTCTGGGAGAGCAGCGACGAGACGGTGGCTGCGGTCAACTCAACCGGATGGGTGACGGGCATCAGCGACGGCACCTGCACCATCACTTGCCGCACCACGGACGGCAGTGGGGTCTATGCCGAGTGCCAGGTGACAGTGGAAACGCACGACCCATCGATTGAACTGGACTATACATCTATATATATGGTGGTGGATGAAACGCGAACCTTGACGGCAACCCTCAAGTACTACGACCCCATACCCCCATTGATATGGTTCAGCTCCGACAATAGCGTGGCCACGGTGGACGAAAACGGAAACGTCACAGCCATTGCCCCCGGCACCTGCTACATCAAATGCCGTCCGGACGACCAAAGCGGACTGGATGCCGAGTGCCAGGTGACGGTGCAGAATTACTTTGGCTATACCGATGGCTACAGATGGAGCAACCTCGGCCTGCCCAGCGGTACGCTTTGGGCTACGGCCAATGTCGGCGCAAACAGTCCCGAGGTATATGGCGACTACTTCGCCTGGGGCGAGACGGAGCCCAAGGAAAGCTATAGCTGGGCAACATACAAGTATTGCAACGGCACACGGACAACGATGACGAAATATTGCCAGAAGAGCGAATATGGCTATAACGGGTACACGGACACCCTGACCGTGCTTCAGCCTGAAGACGATGCCGCCACTGTCAACTGGGGCAGCGGCTGGCAGACGCCCAGCGACGAACAATTCCGAGAACTGCTCGACAGCAGATACACCAACGTATCCCCGAAGGAACTGAACGGCGTGAAGGGCCTGGAGATTAGGGGCAAGACGAGCCACATGAGCATATTCCTCCCCTTTGCCGGCCAGAACGCAGTAAGCTTCATTGGTAAATACGGCTACTATTGGACGAGTACGCTCGACTCCAGTTACGTCACCGGTTCCATCATGTTCACTTGTGCTGAAAATCTGGACTGGAGTACCTTCTCTGTCTATTATCGCTACTTTGGCCTGAGCGTACGTCCTGTAGTGCGCAAGCAGTAAGCATTCGTGAGAACGTCACTAACGTGTCGTTTTCGATTTACTAACGTGTCGTTTGCTGACGCCACGTGAAGGAACAGCCAATGCCACGTGAAGGAACAGCTGACGCCACGTGAAGGAACGGCCGACGCCACGTGTGGCATTTATTGGAGCACGATGCTGCGGGAGTAGATTTCTGGTGGAACAGGCTTTCCCATGCGGCGGAACAACTCTTGGACGAGCGGCGTTGCTTCATCGTGCAGGCCCACGAGAACCGTCCTTGCCTTGCCTGTCTCAATCAGACGTCGAGCATCGCGGAGTGCCCATCGTAGGGAGTCCTTGCCCTGGCTGTAAGTCATGTTGTAGCCATGACACTTGGTGCGGATGGCGATGGCCGAGCTGAGGGTGTTGTGCGTGCTTTGCATGAAGAGGGTAGGGCTGAGGGTCTCCTCGCCGTTCTCAAGCATGTCGAGGAGGAACTTCTCGCTTGTCTCGAGCATGCCATAGGCAGTGGCTGTGATGATGGCATCGGGAGTCTCGATACCTGCTTCCTTGAGAACTTTCAAAGATGAAATGGTGGCAGCCTTCATGAGCTTGCCCATCCTTCGGGCCTCGCCGGCAGAAACAAACTCGCGCAGCTCACCAAGTTGCTCAACATTATTAATGACAGCCTCTGCCACAATACGGGTCTCAGCATCCTGACGCTTCTCCCCTCCTTTGGAGGGGCTGGGGGAGGCTCCTATTATCAATGCCGAATCGTTCCCTCCAAACCCGAAAGAATTGCAAAGGAATGAGGCGGCAGCAAATTCTATGGATGCTTTAGCACCAAGGCGCGATTGTAGTCGCGGAACTTCACTCTTCATTCTTAATTCTTCATTTCCAATAGGCGTGATGCATGCCTCGTCCTTCTCCTTCCAGCCAAGGTTTGCGGGCAGGAAGTGGTTCTGAAGGGCAAGGATGCAAATGACTGTCTCTATTGCTCCTGAAGCGGAAGTGGTGTGGCCTGTGAAGCCTTTTGTGCTTGAAACGGGCGGAATCTTCTCTCCAAAGACACGACGAATGGCTGCACTCTCGCTGGCATCATTGTTGGGAGTGCCTGTGCCGTGAGCATTGATGTAATGTATGTCCTCGGGCTTCATCCCAGCCATCTGCAAGGCCTCGCTCATGGCAAGGTAGGCTCCTTCTCCATTCTCGGAGGAAGCCGTCTGATGGAAAGCATCACAGCGATTGGCATAGCCGCGGATGTAGAGTGAAGAATCGGGGTTACCTTCGCCCAGTGATTGGTTACTCTTATTTTTCACTTTTAACTCTTCACTTTTCACTAAAGTTACGAACGCCGCGCCTTCGCCGAGGTTCAGGCCTGCTCTGCTTTTGTCGAATGGGCGGCATTGTGCCTTGTCGAGAATCATCAGGGAATTGAAGCCGTTGAGGTGGAACAGGCTCAGAGCCTCTGTGCCGCCTGCTATGACGATGTCTGCCTCGCCCCTCTTGAGCATTTCAGAGCCAAGTATGATGGCATTGATGGCTGAGGAGCAGGCCGTCGAGATGGTGCAGACTTCTGCATTTGGCAAGCCGGCAAGGTCAGCCATCTCGCGTGTGCTGCTGCCGCAGTCGTGCTTCTCAATGAGAGGCAGCAGGGCATCATTCTCCTTCACCTGTTTTAAGTAGCGCTCCGTAATGTCCATCCCGCCCACAGTCGTGCCGTTGATGACAACCACGCGCTTGCCTTTCAAGTCGAGGTTGGCGTGCTCCAAAGCCTGACGAATCGCGATGGCACCCATCAGAACGGTGCGACTGATGATGGCTTTCTCGTCCTGCCCGTTTGAACACTTGGACAGAACGGCTCCTTTGTCACCGTCCAGTCCGAGCATTCGCTTCATCTCATCATCGGAAAGCTTCACTTCTCCGACAGGCAGTTCCTTGTGGCTCGACTGCAAATAACGCATGGGGGCAATCCCCGTTCGTCCTTCCTTGAGTGACTTCAGGACAGCCTTTGCGTCGTTCCCAATCGCGCAAATGATGCCGTAACCAGTTACTTGGATATCCATCAAAATATTTACGATTTGACGATTTACGATTTACTATTTATTTACTATTTAGTAATTTGATTATTTACAACACGGCAGGTAACTTTGATTTTTCACTTTTCACTTTTCACTTTTCACTTTTCACTCCTTTCACTTCTTCCTGTTCTCCCTTACATAGTCTGCTATGGTCTTGATGCTCTGGAAGATGGCTCTGCCTTCTTTTGGGTTGGCAAGGCGGATGCCATAGTTCTTCTCAAGCAGCACGATGATTTCAAGCACATCAATGGAGTCAAGTCCGATGCCTTCATCACCAAAGAGAGGGGCATTCTCGTCGAAGTCCTCCAAAGAGAGTTCCTCCAGGTTGAGGGCTTCCTTAATCTGTTGTTTCAAGTCGTTGATTAACTGGTCCATGATTGTAATTTACGATTTGACGATTTAAGTAATTTACGATTTGACTATTTACGATTTACTATTTATTTACGATTTAGCTATTTAGTAATTTATTCTCCCCTCCTTTGGAGGGGTTGGGGAGGCTATTCCTTTGGAGAGGGGTTGGGGGAGGCTATTATTATTGTCATTTCGCACTCGAAGTTTGTTTCGCTTTCTGCATCTATCCAGCCGGTGATGGCACTTGTAGCACCTGTCTGGCTGAGGGTGGCTTCAAGGATTTGCGTCATCGGGTTCTCGTCTTTGTCTGCCAGTATGTAGAAAGATGTTTCGCTGCAAAGGTGGTGGCGGATTGCTATCTCTCCTGTTGTGATGTTTGGCAGGGTATAGACGAAGGCAGAGGGGCTTGGGAAGTAGTTCTCAGGGTTGCTGATTGTGGTGAGGAACTGTCGGTCGGCAACTATTGACGAGGAGTTGTTGAAGAGAACGAGGGCAGGCATCTTGTCCTCTCCCTTTAGGGGAGAGTTAGAGAGGGTCTTTTCTGCTGCCACAAAAGCCAGGCGCGAGAGGATGTCCATCTTGTAGAAGCGACTGCTCGACGAAGTCAACTTGGGATAGTCCCCTATCTCTTGCTTGTAAATATCAGTCAAAGATGTCCCATCTTCCGAGGAAATCCTTATGGTATTCGCTTTTGCGAGCGCTACATGGCTCGTTGTCTCTTGTTTCTTGTCTGTTGTTCTTACATAAAGTGCCGCTACATTGCTGCCGCCGAAGCCTGACATTATCTTCAGGAAAGCTTTCTTGCTGGTGGACTGAGGGTCGCCAGAGATGTTGACTCTGCCGCTTACGCCAAGCTCGGTGAAGCCTTTAGTGGGAAGCACGATACCATCGTCGGTAGCCAGCATGGTGAGGATGGTTTCAAGCACGCCTGCTGCTCCCATCGTGTGCCCCACATAACCTTTGAGGGCAGAGAGGGGGATGTCTGAAAGTCCTGCTCTTTGAATGGCGACAGACTCCATTTGGTCGTTGTAGAGTGTGGCTGTACCATGAGCGCAAACTGTTGCAAGCAACGACTTGTCCCGACCTTCCATTACGGCATTGATGGCATTTGTCAGGCCTTCTCCTTGTGGGGAAGGGGAGATGAGGTGGTAGGCATCGTTGCAAGTGGCTCCGGAGATGAGGCACCAGTGCTCCTTCTTGCCAATCATTTGGCTGTAACTCCAGCGTTCCTTGTTGGCATTCCTTGCAAAGACAATCGTGGCAGCAGCTTCGCCTGGGTTAAGTCCGTTGCGCTCAATGTCGAAAGGTCTGCAAGGCTCTTCCGAAACAGCCTTCAAGGACTGGAACCCTGACACTATGAACTTGCTCTGCACCTCTGCTCCCACCACGATGGCGTAGTCATAGTGGCCTGCGGAGAGCAGGTGATTGGCAAGCAACTGTGCCGAGAGTCCTGAGACGCAAGCATTGCAAACGACGATGGGCTTTGTGGTCAGCCCTATGGCCTCTGCAACTCTCTGTGCTGCCTTGGCTGGGGACTCCTCGATGTTGCCTTTTGTGGTGCTCAGTATCAAGACGATTCTCGAGAAGTCATTGCCAAGTGAAGTGTATGTGAGAGCTTTACGAATGGATTGGATGGCAAGTGATTCGAAGAAGGTAAACCCCTCAAGGGCAAGCTCCTTCCTCTGCTCTTCGCTGAACAGCGATGCTGCAAATGGCTCAGGCAGTCCGAAGGCTTCCCCGGGGAGATAGCGCTTCAAGGCAGAACGACCAGCCAAAACAGCCCGGTAGTTCTCCTCAGTGGTGATGCCCAAAGGCGAAATTATATTTGTGGCGATTACACTAACCATCAAGAATATTTACGATTTGACTATTTACGATTTGTTTAATGTACAATTTAGCAATTTACTATGTACAATTGATTTACAATTTAGTAATTTGTTTATTTACGGGGTTCGTGGGGCTGTTCTCCCCTCCTTTGGAGGGGTTGGGGGAGACTGTTCTCTTCCCAGAACTCAAAGTAGTTGTACCATTGCTCTGGATACTGCCTGACGCGCTTCTCTAGCTCTGCGACGTAGGCACGGGAGAGCTGCTTTATTTGTTCCTGTCGTGTGGCTTTCTTGTCGTAGAGGAGCGGCGTGACATATATCTTATAGCATGTGAGCGAGTCCTTCATCACGTTGACTGCCAGCACATCGAGCCCACTCATTGTCGCTACGGAGAAGGGGCCGAGTGGAAACTTTGCCTTGGCTCCGAGGAACTCATGCTCGATGCTTTTTTGCGAACCGTTGATGCGGTCGGCGGGCATGCTGACTATCTCGCCGTCGGCCAGTGCCTTGTCTATCTCGAAGAGGTGGGTCATGTCTGGTTGGATGGCTATCATGTTGATGTTGGTGTCTGCAAACATCTTGCTACGATTCTGCATCACTGAAGCTTTTTCGCCAGCAAATACAAGTGCGTTGAGGCGTTTGTTCTGGCAAACCAGTGTGTAGCCCGCTATCTCGTAGTTGCCTACGTGAGCGCTCAGCTGCACGAAGCCTTCTTCTTTTCTTGAGGCCCGCTCAAGGAACTCATTGTAGTTCACGACCTCCACGTCGAACCTCTTGCCGGCATACATCGCAAACCTGTCGACCACGACCTGTCCGAAGAGACAATGGTTGGTGTAAGTCTTCCATGCGGACTTCATTCTTCCATACCCGATGCGACGGCGAAAGTAGCGATACGCGATGCCTCGGCTGGGGTTGAGGATGAGGCAGACGGGGATGATGAAGAGGGCCACGAAGAGGTACAAGATGCGCACATCAATATGCCGAAGCATACGGATGAGCCACTTGTGCATCCATGCGTTGCCGTATGTCGTGCCTGCCCACTCCTGCTCTGCCATCTTTAGTTTACTTTACTTTCAATATAGTCGCAGAACTTGGCAAAGGTATCCACGCCTGCCATTTCTTCTGCTTTCAGTTTGAACCCGAAGGTCTTATCTACGATAACCACGATGTCGACGAAGTCGAGGCTGTCTATGCCCATGTCTTCCTTGAGCTTGGCTTCAGGATAAATCTTCTCCTCGTCAATCTCGAGGTCTTCAATCAGGAATTCCTTTACTTTTTCTTCAATTTCACTTCTGTTCATATTTTGATTGTTTATTTTGTTTTGCAAACCATGATACTATGACCTTGTCCCAAGCCGTCGTAGATGCTTTCTATCTGCAGGCCAGCCTGTTGGACGAGTCGTCGCATGTCGTCCGAGTGGTACATCTTGCTGTTTCCGTTTGCCATGGCGGTGAAGTAGAGGCTGGTCATGGTGAGGCAGAAGGTAGCGGGCTCGAAGCGTTGGCGGTCCCAGAAGGTCTCCATGATGAAGAGTAGCGTGTCCTGCTCCATCGCCTCCTTTGCTCTGGAAAGAATACTGACGATTTCTTCTTCGCTGAAGCAATCCAGGAACTGCGACATCCAGATGGCATCCAGTCCTCCCTCGCGTTTGGGGAAACGGGCTTCCTTGTCGAGCATGTTGATGCTGAAGCCCTTGATGCGCTCCGCACCTGGCTTGCCCTTGATGTTCTCCTGCATCATCCGAATCTGCTGGGGAAGGTCGAGGATGGTGACCTCCACCTCCTTGTCATGTTCCACGCACTGCAATGCCCACTTCCCCGTGTTGCCGCCCACGTCATAAAGGCTGCGCACCTTGTGTTCGGCAAAGACAATGTTGAGAGCCTCGGGGAAAGAGGAGTCCGAGTAGAAGTGGTCGAATTCAAACCAACTGTCTTGTGCTTGCTTGGGAATGCTGGAAAGTCCTTCGTAGAGCGTCGGCCAGTCGCCGAGACATTTCAGCCCGGCAGGTCGTCCCTCCTTGAGCGCCTCCTCGAGGTGGAACATCCCCTGGTAGTTGACGTCGTGGTTGAAGTCCATGTTGACCTTTGTGGCGGGGTCGTTCAGCAGGAACCATCCCGTCTTGGAGAGCGTATAGCAGTCGGTTTCCGTGTTGATGAGTACGGTGCCGATGCTGAGGGAAGCCTCCAGCAGGCACTTGCAGGCATAGAGGGAGAGTCCGGTGCGTTCAGCCACCTCTGCTGTAGTGAGTCCGTTATCACTGTCTCGCAGCAACTCTAGGATGCCGAACTTCAGCATCAGCCTGCTTGCCTGAAACACTATCGGTCCCCACGCAATGAACTCAGCCTGCCTTTGAGCCTCGCGGGCCGAGAGCTGCTCGCAGGTGTATCTTTGTTTTAAGTTGGAAAAGAGGTTCATCTTATTTTACTTATTATCAACGCGCTGTTTGTGCCGCCGAAGCCGAAGGAGTTGGAGAGGACGGTCTTGATGTCAG
This sequence comes from uncultured Bacteroidales bacterium, assembly GCA_902768605.1. Next base: position 38,229 of record CACXLY010000008.1, on the reverse strand, counting down.
CCTCTGTCGTGGTGCGGGCAATGTTGAGTTTTTCGGAGTGCTCGTCGGGATTGTCGAAGTTGAGGTTGGGCGCCACGAAATGGTTCTGCATCATGATGATGGAATAGACCGCCTCGCTTGCTCCAGCCATCCAGCACTCGTGCCCCGTCATGCCCTTGGTGCTGCTGATGAGGGCGTGCTGACCGTGGAACAGGCGGTCGAGCGCAATGGCTTCGTACATGTCTCCCTGACGCGTTGAGGTGGCGTGAGCATTGATGTAGTCGATATCCGAGACGTCCATTCCTGCGTCCCTCAAGGCTCGCCTCATGGCAATGACGCAACCTTCGTCGCTGGGTTGACTGATGACCGCCGTTCCGTTTGAAGAGAAGCCATAGCCCTTCACTTCTGCCAGGATGTTCGCTCCGCGGGCCAGGGCGTGCTCATAGTCCTCGAGGACAAGCGCTGCGCCGCCGCCGCTCGGCACCAGTCCGTCGCGGTCGCGGTCAAAGGGACGGCTGGCTTTCGTCGGCTCGTTCATGCGTCTGGAGAAAGCTCCGATGGCATCGAACGAGGCCATGCTGTAGTGGTTCGTCTCCTGAGCACCGCCGCAGAGCACCATCTCCTGCAGCCCTTGCCTGATAAGCATATAGGCGATGCCGATGGAGTGGCTTCCGCTGGCACAAGCCGCACTGATGGTGAAGTTCACGCCCTTCAGGTGGAACGCCGTGCTGAGGCTCATGTTGACGGTGGAGTTCATGGACTGGAAGATGTAGTTCTGCCCAAGCAGTTCCGAGTCTCGCTTTTCCTCCATAATCCTTGCCGCCTCGATGACGGACTTGGCCGACGAGTCGTTGCCGAAGATGCAGCCCACCTCGTTTCCCATGAGATAGTCTTCGCTAACCTGCGCCATCTGGAAAGCCTCGCGGCTCGCCATGTAGGCATATTCAGCTTCCTCAGAGAAGCCGCGCCGCAGATGTCGGTCGAGGAGTCCCTTCAGCACGGGAGTCTTCACCATGCCGGTCAGCCCCGACTGGTAGCCGTAGCCCAGTCTGTCATTGTCCATCACGATGCCTGACCGCCCTTCTCGAAGTGCGTCCCTCACCTCATCCGTGCTTGTCCCGAGGCACGACCAGATGCCCATGCCTGTTATGACAACTCTCTTTGCCATCCTGTAATTTTCAATTATTAGACATTATTATGCAAAGCTACAACTTTTTCTTGAAATGGCAAGCATAGAGAATGAGGAATTCCAAGAATTTTATACTTATTTACAAACTTTTTACATTTAGATGTTAGAATAACGCCTGCAGCGATGACTTCAAAATGCCTGCGAGGTTCGCAGGCACAACGTGCCAAATATACAACTTAACGTGTTAAAAATATAAATGAGCCACTTTTAGTTTGAGAACAAGGAGAGGAGTTAAATAAAAAGCGGCTCCCTCTCTCTGTGGGGGGAACCGCTCTTTTTCTTGTGTGACTGGATGGGGTGTCAGTTTCTCTTGGTGGCTGAGTAGTTGATACGCAGTGCCCAGGATTTACGCAATACTTCCTTGATGTCGGTGATGTAGCCCATCTGTGTCTGCTGGTCGGCCTTGATGCTGATAATCTGCTCTGCCTGGTTGGTCATGCCCTGACGCTCTGCTGCTACGAAGTCCATGACTTCACGGGCTTCTGCAAAGCGGTCGTTGAGCTGGATGCGGGTGCTGCTACCCATCTGGGCACGCAGGTTGTCAGTCGGGGGACCTACGTAGATGAATGATACCACGGACTTCTTCTCCAGTTTCTCGAGTTCTGTACCTGCGGGGATGGTGAACTTGACCTTGAGGGTCACTTCACGCATGGTGGTTACCATCATGAAGAAGAATAGGATGGTAAAAATCAAGTCGGGCAGAGATGAGGTGTTCATCTCAGGCATTCCGCGACGTTCTTTTCTCTTGAATCCTGCCATTATTGTTCTCCTCCATACTTTTTAGGTTCAGCCTCAGAGATGTTCTGAGGATAGTATTCTTTGATGGCTTTTTTCTCTTCGTCCTTGAGGTACTGGAACTCACGTCCGAACTTCTGTTTTGACAGCTCGTTTCTGAGTTCGTTGTAGGCTGCCACAAGTTCGTTCTGCACCTGGAAGTACATGTTGTAGGGTGTTCCGCGGTCGGTCTGCAGGCTGACTACGTGCTTGTCTGTGACGAAGCACTGTCCCAGCAGGTCGATGTTCTTGACGTGCTTCTCGGGCAACTTGCTCAGGTTCTGTTCGTTCTTCACAAACTCCTTCACGCGGTTACGAAGTTCTCCCAGTTCACCATAGCCGCTGTTCATCTCGTCCTTTATCCACAGCTGTCCTGCTGCATTGATGCGGACGTAGAGGATGTTTCGGCTCTTGATGTCCATGGTGGCATCCTCCTGGTCTGGATCTGGCGGTTTGGGCAGGCGTCGTGCCAAGCCCATGTCAGTGTCCATTGATGTGGTGACCAGGAAGAAGATGAGCAACATGAAAGAGATGTCCGCCGTTGAAGTGGTGTTCAAGCCCGGCATCTTCTTTTTTGTCTTTGCCATATCTTTCTCTTTTTTAGGTCGGTTTACTTACTTGCACTCTTTGTGAAAATGCCTGTCATGCTGACGATAACTGCGATGGCTGCAGCCAGGAGGAGTACTCCCATGCTGACCATGAACACATCGACTACGGTTACCCAGCCTGCACTTGTCACTGTGCCGTCTTGAGCTGTGAATTCCGTCTCACCGAGTCCCATCACCCATCCGAGGACGAGGGATGCGATGGTCAGACCTGCTGTGAACAGTGTAATCTTGCCCCCAGGCACGCCAGTTGTGGCAGCGGGGTCATTGCCCTTGTTGTTCTGCATGCCGCGGATTGCTGACCAGCAGGTGAGTCCTGCGGTGACCAGAATGAGTGCATACATGAGCCACATGATGACGTCGGTGAGCTTAGGCTCGTTGTTGTCACCCACTGGATTGTCGTAGCCGATGAGCAGGAATGCTGCGAAGCATACTACAATCAGGATGACGCAAGCCATCAGAACGCGACTTGATATTTTTTCTATCTTCATTGTTCTTCTTTATTAATTAAGAGTTAAGAATTAAGAGTTAAGAGTTAAGGTCCACAACGTTTTATCCTTAATCCTTAATCTTTAATCTTTAATCCTATTAATTACTTCTTGCACTTGTCGCTCTTGACGCACATTACGAGGAGCTCCTGTGCTGCCTCTTCCATGTTACTGGTCAGTGCCTCAATCTTGGAGAGGATGTAGTTGTAGAACACCTGGAGAACCAGGGCGACGATGATACCGAAGATGGTTGTGATAAGGGCGACCTTCATACCGCCAGCCACAACGGTCGGGCTGATATCACCTGCGCGCTGGATGTCGTCGAATGCCATGACCATACCAATCACAGTGCCCAAGAAGCCGAGTGACGGAGCCATTGCGATGAACAGGGTAATCCAAGAGCAGTTCTCCTCGAGGTATGTGCCCTGAACCTCTGCTTCCATGTTGATGGTGCGCTCGATGGTGCCAATGTCATTGCGGTCGTTACTGTCGAGGCATTCCATAGCCTTGCGGCTTACCTGAGCAACAGGACCACGTGTGCCCTTACACTTCTCGATGGCTTCAGCAATCTTGCCTTTAGCAACGAGGTCGGCGAGTTCCTTACAGAACTTGCGGGTGTTAATCTGAGCGAGGGTGAGGTAAACGACGCGCTCGATACAGAATGCAAGACCGAGCACCAGAGCGATGGCAACGAGTGACATGAAGCCGGCACCACCCTCGATGAACTTTGTCTTGAGGTTCTTGAATACACCTTCACTCTCTTCCTCTACGATGGGAGCAGCCTCGACAGCTTCTTCCACAGCGGCAGTAGAGTCCTCAGCTACAGAGTCAACGGCTGCCACTTCGGTAGCAACTTCGTCTTCCTGAGCCATTACAACTGATGTTGCTCCAAATGAGCAAGCAGCAACCATTGCAATAATTGCAAATAACTTTTTCATTGTGTTGTTTGTTTAATTGTTTATGATTATTTATTGTTTGTTTTTGTGTTTGCGGAGAGAGCGAGATTCGAACTCGCGAACCAGTTTTGCCGGTCACACGCTTTCCAGGCGTGCCTCTTCAGCCACTCGAGCATCTCTCCTTTATTTATGTGGCACGAATGTGAATAGGGACTCACTTCGCGCTTTTCGGTTACAAAGATAGCTTTTTTTCTTATACGGACATAGTTTTTAGTTAAAAAAGTTTCAATTTCTGTGCTTTTTTGTTGTTTTGAATGCTTTAATGTGCGTTCACATGCTTAAATATGCGTTTTGCATTGTTGTTTGTGATGCTTTCTGCCTCCCTTTCGCTTACATTGTATATTTGTGCAATTTTGCGCAGCACTTCCACCACATAGGAGCTCTCATTTCGCTTGCCTCGATAGGGCACTGGGGAGAGGTAAGGGGAGTCTGTCTCGAGGACTATTCTCTCCAGGGGAACGGATTGGAGCGACTCGGGCAGCGGGCTGTTCTTGTAGGTGACCACGCCTCCTATGCCAAGCACGAAGTCGGGGAACTGTAGCAGCTCCTCGGCTTCGTCCTTCGTGCCTCCAAAGCAATGAAAGACGCCGCTGAGAGCCTCTCCCTTGTACTCATTCATGGCATTGACAAGCTGGCGGTGGGCTGAGCGGGCATGGATGGAGAGGGGCAGGCGGTACTTGATGGCCCACTCAATCTGAATGCGAAAGGTCTCTTCCTGCTCTTTGGCCTTGCTCTTGTCCCAATAATAGTCAAGTCCCACCTCGCCGATGGCTATGTAGGGATGGTCGGGAGCCTCCAGCAGCCTTTCCATGTCAGCCAGGACTTGCCTGTAGTTCTCCTCGATGTCGGTGGGGTGCAAGCCCATCATGGGGAAGCAGTAGTCGGGATAGCGGTAGCAGAGGTCGAGCATCTGCTCTATGCTTTCGGCATTGATGTTGGGCAGGAGGATGGCTTCGACGCCTGCTTGCTTTGCCCGCTTGATGACTTCCTCGCGGTCGGCAATGAATGTGGGCTCGTAGATGTGGCTGTGCGTGTCTATCATTTCTCGCGACCCATTAGTTCAAGGGCAATGCCGTGAAGCATCTGCTTGCGCTCCTCGGGCAGTCTGACCTTTGTCAGGTACTGCTCAGCCTCCACATAGTAGGCATTCATGCGCTCCTTTGCCATGCGGTCAACCCCAATCTTTGTGTAGAGGGCCGTGACTGCGCGAATCTTCTCATCAGGGTTGCAGTCCTTGCTGTCAATCCATCGCTGCAGCTCTGCCCTGTCCTCCTGTGAAGCATGAAGGAGGGCGTTGATGAGCATGAAGGTCTTCTTGTTGCAGAGGATGTCGCCACCAATCTTCTTTCCGAAGACTGCGGGGTCACCATAGACGTCGAGGTAGTCGTCCTGAAGCTGGAAGGCAAGGCCGAGGCATTCTCCGAAGTGATAAAGCGCGTCAGCATCTTGCTCGGGAGCATCTGCAAGCGTGGCACCAATCTGCAGGGCACAAGCCAGGAGGACTGAGGTCTTGAGGCGAATCATCTCAATGTATTCAGCCTCGGTGACATCATTTCTTGTCTCAAAGTCAACGTCGTACTGCTGTCCTTCATCAATCTCGATGGCAGTCTTGGAGAAGAGTCGCATCACGGCGGGCACCTTCCCCTCATCACATTGCATCATGTACTGGAAGGCCAGGACGAGCATGTTGTCGCCGCTGAGGATGGCTGTGTTGTCGTTCCACATGAGGTGAACGCACTTCTTGCCTCTTCTCATCTCTGCCCTGTCCATGAGGTCGTCGTGGAGGAGGGTGAAGTTGTGGTACGTCTCAAGTCCTATTGCCGGCATGATGCATGGCCTGACATCTTCACGATAGAGGTTGTAGGCCATGAGCATGAGCACAGGACGGATGCGTTTGCCTCCAAGTGAGAGGACATAGCGGATGGGTGCATAGAGTCCTTTAGGTTCGCACTCAAGGGGTAGGGCAGCGATGGCCTCGTTGACCTGCTGAAGAAGTTCTTTGCTACTATACATTATTATATATTATATATAGAAGACCCCCCGACCCCTTTTACGGGGAGGAGGGGCCATGTGGAATAAATCCCTTGAAGAGTCGCGGTCTGTTTAGTTCAGACGGAACATGACGGGGAGGGTGAAGCGTGAACGCACAGGCTTGTTACCCTGACGGGCAGGTTTCCACTTGGGCATCATCTTCACGACGCGCTCTGCCTCCTTGGTGAGGTTGGGGTCTGGAGAACGTACTGTGTTGACATCAACGATGGAACCGTCCTTGTTGACCACAAAGTTCACGATGACACGACCCTGCACACCTTGTTCCTGGCAGATGCTGGGATACTTGATGTGCTCGCTGAGCCACTTGAAGCAAGCCTCGTCACCGCCTGGGAACTGGGCATTCTCCTCTACCATTTCGTAGATACGGTCATCATCATCAGCCTCGACCACAGGACCAACGGGACCTGTCACGACCACTGCACTGGGAGCACCTGTACCGACGACTGCCGTGATGGCCTGGTTCATTTCCTCAGAGGTCTCGACTTCTTCCTCAGGAAGTTCTGTGTCGTCTTCCACCTCATTGATGAACTCCATCACCGTAGGAGCAGCTGCTGGAGGAGGAGCCACCACTTCCTGCTGCTGCGTGATGGGAATCATGTCCTCTTCCATCCTGTAATCATAAATCTTGTCCTCTTCGACCACCTTCACCTCGCGCTGAGTGTATTCGAAGGCGACGAACATAGCAGCGAGTGCCAGCACATAACCAATCAGCATGTTGGTTGACTTCTGACCCCTCAACTCTTCGTTAACTGTCTTGTTAGCTTCCATGTCTATTTTTGATGTTATTGTTGTCGAAAACCATAAATTGTGCCACAAATTTACATCATTTTTTTATATAACGTGCAAGAAAGTGGCTTTTTTTTTCATTTGAATGTAATTTTGTGCCTATGATGTCCGTTATTGATATAAAAAGCCTTAACTTTGACCCCGATTTATGATAAGCAAGACCAAAATAGACCCAATGAAGTTAAAGAAGTCAGAAGAAGCAAAAGGAATCAGGGGACGAAACCTATGGAAGGTGCCAGGGTTTGCGCCAACTTTCTTCCTTCTTCTCCTCCTCTCTTCCCCCATAACCCATGCTCAGGAGAGCGGCAGCGTGTTCAACTTCCTGAACCTGCCCGTCTCCGCTCATTCTACGGCACTTGGTGGAAAGAATATCTCCCTGATTGAGGACGACATCTCCCTCGCCATACAGAACCCTGCTTTGCTGACAGGCGTCAGCGACAAGACTGTGGGTTTCTCCTTCATGACCTACATGCAGGGTTGCAATACAGGTGCTGCGGCCTATTCCCAGCAGGTGGGCAAGTACGGCAACTGGGGCGTGAATGCTCAGTTCGTGGGTTATGGCTCTACGAAGGAAACGCTGCTCACCGGTGAGGAAGTCGGTTCCTTCAAGCCCCTCGACCTTTGCATCGCAGGCCAATACAGCCATCTTCTGAGCGACAGATGGGCTGGCGGCGTAACTGCCAAGTTCATCTATTCGCACTACGGAGCATACTCCTCAGTCGGACTGGCTGCCGACCTCGGACTCAACTACTATGATGAGGAGGCAGACTTCTCGTTCTCATTTGCAGCCCGCAACCTTGGCGGACAGGTCAAGGCGTTTGGCAATCAGCACGACCGCTTGCCTGCTGACCTCGAGATGGGCTTCACCAAGTCGCTCGGCCATGCTCCCATCCGCATCTCTGTCACAATGGTTGACCTGACGCGATGGACCTCGAAGGACTACTTCACGACAGGCAACAAGCTCAAGAGCGGCAGCATCTTCATCAACCACTTCGTGCTTGGAGCAGAGTGGCTCATCAACGACAAGTTCTACGTCGGCATGGGTTACAACTTCCGTCGTGGCTACGAGATGACAGCAGCGGGTTCCTCGCATGCAGCAGGCCTTTCCTTCGGCGGTGGCGTCAACTTGAAACGCGTCAAGTTCGCACTTGCCTATGCGAAATACCACGTCAGCGCACCAACCCTGGCATTCACATTAGCTTATAACTTTGCAAAAGAACAATGAAACTGATAACAATTGCAATCGACGGTCACTCGTCTTGTGGCAAGAGCACTATGGCGAAGGACCTTGCCAAAGAGATTGGCTATATATATATTGATACGGGCGCGATGTACCGTGCCGTCACACTCTTTGCTCTGCAGAACGGCTTGATTACTGATGCAGGCATTGATGAGGAGGGACTGAGGCAGCGCATGTCGGACATCATGATAACCTTCCAGCTCAATGAAGAGACGGGTAGACCAGACACTTACCTCAATGGTGTTTGTGTGGAGAAAGACATCCGCACGATGGAGGTATCGAAGTATGTCAGCCCCATCGCCACCTTGGGTTTTGTCCGCGAAGCAATGGTTGACCTGCAACGTCTGATGGGCGAGGCAAAGGGTGTCATCATGGATGGTCGCGACATAGGGACTGTCGTGTTCCCGGATGCAGAGCTGAAGGTCTTTGTGACAGCAAGTGCCGATGTCCGTGCCCGGCGTCGCTTTGATGAACTGACGGCCAAGGGAGAGAAGTGCAGCTTCGACGAGATAAAGGCCAACGTGATTGAACGTGACCGCATCGACTCAACCCGTGCCATCAGTCCTCTTCGCCAGGCAGAAGATGCCATCGTGCTCGACAACAGCAACATGACGATACCGGAGCAGAAGGCTTGGCTCCTGGAGCAGTATCACAGAGTGGCTGCGGAAGATTGAAAGAAGAAGCTAAGTTGGCATTATGCCATGAATAATGGGTAATGCGTTATGCTTCTTTGCTTTGAATATATTTCCCAATATCGTCTATCAGTTGCTGTGTTGGCTTTATCAGGGGTTCTATCTCCTCTTCCGTTGCGTTGAACGAGCAGTTGTAGTCGCTGTTATTGCGAAGCGTTTGCAAATCTGAATAAAGACGACCTGCTTTCGAGGGGAAAACGCCCGTTCGTATGTAGTCATTGCCAAACACACTGATTACTCCCCTGTGTGTGTTCACGATATGACCATCGTTTATGAGCAGTGCATTCACCGCATGAAACAGAGCGTAATACAATCTGTTGGCTACAGTGTCCCAGTGCCCGAGCGCTTGGTATTCTGTCACCTTCTCAATGGTCTTACATGCCTTCTCGTATTCCAGGCCGACTATAATTCTGCGTTCTTCGTCACTTAAACTCATAGGAGGACCAGTTTGTCTCGTTCTACATTCTTATAATATGGAAGATATGTCCAGGTCTCCCATTGCTGCTTGGAGTATAATGTCGGATTAATTTCCTCGCCGATGTCCCAGCCAAGTTCGCGGAAAGGATATGCTACTCCATAGTCATCCGCTTCCAGTTTCGGCTTGTTCAGAAGAATCAATATATCCCAATCTGAGTCTTCATGAGCATCGCCACGGGCTCGGGAACCATAGAGCCAAACCTGTCCGTCGGGCGGAACCACCTTATGGCTTGTCTCTCTTATTTTCCGGATTACTTCTTCTTCCTTTGCTGTCATAATCCTTTTCACATTGCTTTCTGTGCTGCAAAGATACGCTTTTTATTCCATTCAAGCAAAGAAAACTGCAGGAAAATGTCATCACATAGTGGAGTGACAGTAAGCCACCCACGCTTCGTTGACAAACCAGACACTACTAAATCTCAAACTAAACACTACTAAATCTCAAACTAAACACTATTAAATCTCAAATTAGACACTATTAAATTGCAAACGATACACTAGTAGTTTGGCATCGAAGCGTGGATAGTTTGTCTATGCTCCATTTCCCGTTGTCTTTCTCATATTTTTCCCTTTTCCCTTTTCTCTTTTCATTTTTATTTCTTATCTTTGCAGCATGAAAATAGAAATCGACCAGGGTTCGGGCTTTTGTTTCGGTGTGACGCGTGCCATCGGCAAGGCTGAGGAGGAACTTGCGAAGGAGGAACGGCTCTATTGCTTGGGCGACATCGTGCACAATGGCAAGGAGTGCGACCGCTTGCAGCAGATGGGGCTCGTCACCATCAATCACGACCAGATGCGCAACATCCACGATGCCAAGGTCTTGCTCCGTGCCCATGGCGAACCGCCATCGACCTACGCACTTGCCCGCCAACATTCCATCAACCTGATTGACGCCACTTGTCCCGTGGTGCTGCACCTTCAGGAACGCATCAAGAAGGAGTATGATGCTGATACTGAGCACAAAAAGCAGATTGTCATCTTTGGCAAGAACGGACATGCTGAGGTGCTTGGCCTTGTGGGACAGACGGAGGAAACGGCCATCATCATCGAGTCGGCAGATGATGCCAGGAAGCTCGACTTCAATCGCGACATTTGTCTCTACTCCCAGACGACCAAGCCCCTCGACGAGTTCCGAAAGATAGTTGATTACGTTCAGCAGCACATCAGCCCCGAGGCAACCTTTACCTACTACGACACCATTTGCCGACAGGTGGCAAACCGCATGCCCAACATTCGCAGTTTTGCCCTGAGGCACGATGCCGTGCTCTTTGTCTGCGGCAAGAAAAGCAGTAATGGGCGTGTGCTCTTCAATGAGTGTCGCGAGGCCAATCCGCGTTCCTACATGATAGATACAGCCAGCGAGATTGATGTCCGCTGGCTGCAAGGATGTGAGTCGATAGGTATCTGCGGTGCCACGAGCACCCCCAAATGGCTAATGGAGGAGTGCAAAGTAAGAGTCGAGGAGCTGCTTGGCTGCGACGAATGATGTCCTTTCGCCCCGCAGCACCCCTTGCTCGGCGGCTTGAAGCATGTCGGCAATGGTGGGGTTGTGGTAGAAGTTTCCCATCAGTTGCTCGTTGATGCTTTCGTACATCCAGTACTTTGCCTGCTCAGCCCTGCGATAATCGAAATAACCGCTCTTCTTTACGAAGTCGAGATAGCTGTACACCATATCCCAAACCTCCTTGATGCCGTAGCCGTAGAAGCCGCTATAGGTGAGGACTTGTGGTGCCCAGCCGCTTTCCGGCAGCGGGAAGAGCTGGAGCGCGTTGCGGAAGTGAGTGGCTGCGAGCTGGCACTTATCGACGTTGTTTCCGTCGCATTTGTTGATGATGATGCCGTCGGCCATCTCCATGATGCCGCGCTTGATGCCTTGCAGCTCGTCGCCTGTGCCTGCCAACTGGATGAGGAGGAAGAAATCGACCATCGAGTGACAGGCCGTCTCGCTTTGTCCCACACCAACCGTCTCGACGAAAATCTTGTCGAAACCTGCTGCCTCGCAAAGGATGATGGTCTCGCGCGTCTTGCGAGCCACACCGCCAAGACTGCCTGCCGAGGGGCTGGGACGAATGAAGGAGTCGGGGTGCACGCTGAGCTTCTCCATGCGAGTCTTGTCGCCGAGGATGCTGCCTTTCGTCCTCTCGCTGCTGGGGTCGATGGCAAGGACAGCAAGTCGTCCGCCGTACTGCTTTAGGACATGGATGCCGAACTCGTCGATGCTTGTGCTCTTGCCAGCACCCGGAACGCCGCTGATGCCGATGCGGACGCTGTTGCCTGAATGCGGCAGGCACTTCTCGATAACCTCTTGTGCGATGACTTGATGTTCGGGAATGGTGCTTTCGACCAGCGTCACAGCCTGTCCGAGGATAGTGATGTTGCCCTTTAGGATGCCTTCCACGTAGTCGCCGGCCGTAAGGTGACGGCGTGCAAAGCGCTGCCTGTTGAGGTGCGGGTTGACGATAGAGACAGGACCTACGCCGCTGTTCACGGTCAAGCCTGCATATTCGGGATTGTTTTCAGGATGCGTCATGTTTAGTTCATAGTTCTTAATTCACAATTCTTAATTCATAATTCTCAGATGCTCTAGCACTGAGGCGCGAATGTAGTCGCGGAGCATAATTAAGCGCGGTTGCAAACTCTTCACTTTTAATTTTTAATTCTTAATTCTTAATTTGTCATAACGTCCACATTGATGTATTGCTTCGCCTGCCTGGGAGCGTCGGTGATGAGCATGACGCGCATGCGGCCCTTGCTCTTGCCCATGTAGCGGGCAGCGACGCTTATCTTCAGCTTTGTGCTTTTTCCCGGGCGAATGGTGCTCTTGTCGATGCTGACGCTGATGGCTTTGTTGAAGACCTGTACTGCGTGGATGTGGAGGTCGCTCTTGCCTGTATTGGTGAGCATGATGGTGCGGCTGAGTGCCTTCTTCCCATTGAAAGCGCCCATGTCGATCGATGACTCGCTGATGCTGAGCTCGGGAGCTTCGGCAAGAGCCTCGTCGCTCATGTCGGCAAAGCTTGGCAAGAGGATGGCCGAGACGAGAATCTCGTTCGTGTCGCCTATCTTGTCGCCCATATAGCGTGAGAGGTAAATGCTGGTCTGGTTGAGGCCTAAGGAGCTGAGCTTCTCGCTGTCGAGGGTGAGGCGAATGGTGCCTGCCTTGCCTGCGGGAATGTCTTCGGGCAAGTAATCTGCCGAGAGATACGGCGGCAGGTGCATCAGCTCAGGGCGGAAGGCCGTTCGGTCAGCATTGAGCAGGCGCAGCTCGGCAGTAGGCTGGTCGCCTCTGTTGACGTCCTCAAACTCTACGATGTTCGTCACGAGCCTGACATTGCCGAGGTCGATAGGGAACTCGTCGCTGTAGTCGTGCACTTCAGTCACTACGGTTCCCTGAATGGCCACGTAGGAGGGTTTGTCGGAGGCATTGGTCTGCACCTCCACCTCCTTGTAGAACGAGCCAAGCAGCTTAGCATCGAACGTGAGACTTATCTCGCCGCGAGAGCCTGCAGCAATGGGACCTTTGGGGAACGCGACATCGAGGCAGCCGCATGATGCCTTCACCTCTTTGATGATGAGAGGCTTGTCGCCTTTGTTCGTAAAGCCAAGACTGAAGTGCCGGGGCACCTGGAACTCCACTTCGCCCACCTTCTTGATGTCCGTATCTGGCACAAAGCGAGGCTGAGCCAAAATCATTGAACATTGAACATTGAACATTGAATAGGCAGCGAAGAGTATGAGGAGAGTTATGTGTTTGTTCATCTATAATCGCGTTTTATCGTGCAAAGGTACGAAATAATTCTTAATTCTTAATTCATAATTCTTAATTTCTTTGTATCTTTGCATCAACTATGAACTTTGAACTATGAACTATGGACTAAAAGGAAGGCTTTTCTTCCTCCTCTTTGCAGTGCTTCTCATCACTGTGTTCAGCACTTGTTCGTTCCTCTATCCGCTCAATCCGTGGGACGATGCCAATGTCTATATGACGATAGGCAACGCGATGCTTGGCGGCAGGGAGCTTTATGTGGATATCTTCGACCACAAGGGGCCTGTGCTCTTCTTCCTTCACGAATGGGCGGCCATGCTGTCGAGGAGCAGCTTCATCGGCATCTATTTCCTGGAGATAGTGTGCTGCTACTTCTATCTGCTCTTTTCGTGGAAGACGATGAAGCTCTTCACGTCGTTCTTTTCACCTTTTCACCTTTTCACCTTTTCACTTTTTCTTGGCCTCCTGACCTATTCCTCCGACTTCTTCTCCTATGGCGACAGCGTGGAGGAGTTTGCCTTGCCCATCTTTGCCCACAGCCTTTACCTGATGCTGCGGTATGTGATGCACCGCGAGCTGCCGGGCCGTTGGCATTCTGTGGCGATGGGCATCGGCGTGGCTCTGCTTTTTTGGATGAAGTTTAACCTCCTGTTCTTCTACGTCGGAGGCCTGCTTGTGATTGCCTGCATCGCTTGGCGGCGCGAACAGATGAGGGAGTTTTGGACGATTGTCCTTTGGGCATTCCTCGGCTTCATGGCGGTGACGGCTGGCGTGCTGGCATACTTCGCCCTTCATGGCACGCTGGCGGCGCTTTGGGAGTCGTACTTCATGGTCAACATCTTCCACTATCATGGCGTGGGTACGAACGGCGAGCCTCCCTTCTGGTGGTTCAAGCTCGTGAAGCTCGGCATTTGGGCTGTGCTGATGATTCCCGTCTTCTTCCTCAGAGTCAGCAGGGAGGTGAAGCTTCTCGTCTTCGGCACATACGGCGTGCTCGTCCTCTCGTTCGCCACCCTGACCGTGCAGTTCTACTACTTCCTCACGCTCTTCCCCTTCTTCGTGCTCTTAGTGACCCTTAAAGACCCTAAAGACCTTAAAGACCCTAAAGACCTTAAAGACCTTAAGGACCTTAAAGACCTTAAAGACCTTAAGGACCCTAAAGACCCTAAAGACCCTAAAGTCCCTAAAGCCCTTAAGGCCCTTAGAGTCCTTAGAGTCCTTAAAGTCCTTTTCCCTTTTATTGCTCTATTGGCCATTGCCACCAACTGGAACCTCGTCACCTTGCTCAACGGCACTTTCCCCAGGAGCGTTCTTGAAATGGCCGAGATAATCAATGCAAACGAAACGGAGGACAGCGAGGTCTTGACGTTCAGCTCCTACGATACGGGCATCTATCAGCATACGCGCCACTTGCCGCCCAACCGCAACTTCTTCATCTCGAGCATCCTCGACCCTGAGATAAAGCGGGAGCAGGCTGAGTTGGTCAACTCAGGAAAGATAAAGTACCTGGTGCGCGAGATTGGCGCCATCAACACTTGCCACGAGTACTACGACGCTCCGGTGCCCGACAACTACCAGCTCATCTACGACAACGAGGAGCTCTTCCGTTATCGCTTCATCTGGCAGCCGCTGAGCTACCTTTGGAACCTCACCTGGCCGCGACCTTTGCTCCGTCACATCATGGAGCCCGTCACCGTCAACCAGAAGATGCAGGTTTACGAGCGGAGGCCTTAGGGCTTACCACTCTTCGTCCCAAAGGTTCTTGTCGCTGAGATGATTCTCCTCGCGGACACCGGCAGGCACATTCGGCTCGCCCGGATTTATCACGGAGCCGGGGTCAGGGCTGCCGGAAAGCAGCACTCCCCGCTGTTGTAGCGGGACTGCTGCCATTCCGGGTTTCTTGTATGAAGTTTTCATCGTATGGCCTCCTTTCTGCCGCCATGGATGTAGATGCCCTTCTGCGTGGGTTTGCCCGAGAGCTTCACGCCATCCAGCGTGTACCAATCTTCCGACGATTCTTCATTCTTCATTCTTAATTCTTCATTTAAACCTGTTGCATCGTCCTCCTCGCCGTCGAAGAAGTGCATCTCGCGGGCATAGCTTGTCGTGCCTCCGAACTTGCTTGTCTTGCGGATTATCCAGCGGTATGGGCCAACAGTGACAGAGCTGCTATTGCCGAGGCTGATTTCTCCGTAGTAGTTGACGTAGTAGAAGGGGTCGCTTGCCGAGGGCGAGGTGTTCTGGTAGATGCCGTAAACCTCGTAGATGTCTTCCATCGTCTCCATCTTGGCAAGCACTTCTGTGTCCTTTGCCTTCAGCGTAGTATTGGCTGTGGTGAACGAATAGCTTTCCATGTCTTCCTTTGGCTTAAAGACGTAAGGCATGTTGGCATGGAGCACAGTGCCTGCGCCGATGGGTTTCAGGAATACCCACATCTCGTCGGTTGCTCCCTGGCTCGGAGTGGGCGAATTGGCAATCATGTTAATCTTGTAGAAGCTGAACTTGCTTTCGTCGTCAGACGTAATCTCATAGTCGAAGGGAACGAACCAAGCCTGATGCTTGCCCACGCGGCCAGTAAGCGGCCTTGTGTAGGTGGCTGTGGATACAGAGCCGTCTTGTGTTACCTTATAAGGAGTGCCGTCCACCAGTTCACCTCCTTGCCATTGTGCATAGAGTGTTACGGTGGCACCTGACGTTGACGCCAGAGTGCTGACGTTTTGTCCGTCAGCGAGGGCAGTGCCGCTGCCATCGGCTTGGGTGTTCCATCCCATATAGGCACCGTTTGTGTGGGTGAAGGTGTTATCGCTTAGGTTCTGGGGCACATTGTACATGAAGTTCATGTCTTCTATTATCGTACCCGTTCCGCCATTGGCATCGAAAGCGACTGTGTAGGGATAGGTTTCAAAAGGACTTTGAGAAATGTTGCCCGTCTCTACGCCGCCGATGGTCACGGTGCCGCAGCTGCTGCTTTTACCTGCGCCGATGCTGTAAGGAGCATTGTTGCCTTTTTGGGCAGTAACGGAATAAACCTCATTGGTGATGGTGATTTTGCCACAATTGCTATCTGCACTTCCGCCAATACCTGCTGAGCCCCCGCCGCCATAGGCATATACGGTGCCTCCACTGATTATGATATCGCCACAATTGGGTTTAGGGTTGGACGAACCACTATAACCGGCACCGATGCCTGCAGCACTTCCCCCGCCTCTAGCCGTGACAGTTCCACCCGTAATAGTGATGCTGCCACAAGATGCACCTTTCGAGTAGCCACTACCGATGCCCGCCGCACCACTTCTTCCGCCTGTGGCATAGAT
Source organism: uncultured Bacteroidales bacterium (assembly GCA_902768605.1). The sequence goes on along the minus strand of CACXLY010000008.1, from coordinate 21,911 downwards.
GACGCCACCTTCGATTCTGATATTTCCCGCCAGCTGTGAATTCGAACCACCAATGCCTGCACCTACAGAGGAGTGTCCATTTGATGCGGTGCCACATGTAGCGTTAAGCGTACCACTGCCTTTTATCGTGAGCGTTTTGCCCTGGGGGACAAATATACCAGATCTAAAATAGAATCCTGTCACATTGTTAATGCTACCTTCCTTCAGGATAATTGTGGCATCGCCCTCACAGGTGATACCTGCCCAGTTGCAGTTATCACCTGTTCCATTTCCATTGATGGTCGCATTCTGTAGCGTCACCGTTGCGCCGCCGGCGATGGAAATCTTGTAGTTGCCGCCCAGTGTGCCAGTCAATACATCACCGTTTATTGCTGTGAAATTGCCGGTTAGTGTTGAGAGGTCAATGTTGTGGTTCCATTGTGCATAAAGCGTCACTGTGGAGTTTGCCGTAGCATTGGTAACGGTGGTTACGCTTTGCCCATCGGTGTAGGCTACTTCGCCGTCGGCTATGGTGGACCATCCTAAGAAATTACGGCCAGTACAGGTGAAGGTGTTGGCTCTGAGGTTTTGTGCAAAGCCATAAAGGAATTGTTGATTATCCATCGAGCCTGAGCCGCCATTGCTGTTGAATGCAACTGTGTAATTGAAGTTTTCCGATGGTTTGTAGGTGATGGGGCTTTGGGCGATGTTGCCTGTCTCTACGCCGCCGATGGTCACGGTGCCGCAGCTGCTGCTTTTACCTGCGCCGATGCTGTAAGGAGCAGTGTTGCCTTTTTGGGCAGTAACGGAATAAACCTCATTGGTGATGGTGATTTTGCCACAATTGCTATCTGCACTTCCGCCAATACCTGCTGAGCCCCAGCCGCCATTGGCATCTACGGTGCCTCCACTGATTATGATATCGCCACAATAGGGTTTAGAGCTGGACGAACTACTATAACCGGCACCGATGCCTGCAGCACTTCCCCCGCCTGTAGCCCTGACAGTTCCACCCGTAATAGTGATGCTGCCACAAGATGCACCTACTGCCCAGCCACCACCAATGCCAGCACCACCAGCTGCAGCGCCTGTGGCATTGATGACGCCACCTTCGATTCTGATATTTCCCGCCGGCTGGCTATTTGAACCACCAATGCCTGCACCTATAGAGTATCCATCTGATGCGGTGCCACATGTAGCGTTAAGCGTACCACTGCCTTTTATCGTGAGCGTTTTGCCCTGGGGGACAAATATACCAGATTTCCCATAGAATCCTGTCACATTGTTAATGCTACCTTCCTTCAGGATAATTGTGGCATCGCCCTCACAGGTGATACCTGCCCAGTTGCAGTTATTACCTGTTCCATTTCCGTTGATGGTGACACCGCTGAGCGTCACCGTTGCGCCGTCGGCAATGGAAATCTTCACGTTACTTCCCAGTGTGCCGGTCAGTGTCTCGCCGTCCTGTGCCGTGTAGTTTGACGTAATGGTCGAGAGGTCGGTTCCATCAATGACGCTGAAGTTCAACGTCTGCGAACCATAGTAAGGGGCGATAGCTGTAATGGTCAGGGTATAGTTGCCTTTTGCTGCGACACTGGTCACGGTTTCGTCGCTGCTGTTTTTAATTGTCTCTGTAAAGTGTGTGCCTTTCGTCAGTACGTTACCGTCGAGAGCCGTCACAGTATAGTCGATGGCAATGTCGTTGCCGTCATCATATTGATAACTGCTCTGTAAACCTGTGACGCGAGCATATTGGAGGTATGGGGCAGGCGACACTGTGCAGAACTGAAGCTCGGCAAGCTGGAACTGGTTGGCATTTTCGCCGCTGGTAGTACGGGTGGCTTCGAAGCGATAGTACTGATAGGCTGTCGAGTTGTCGAGAGAAAACAGAGTACGTGTATTGTTTGCCATAGGCAGTTTGTCGCCAGCGGAGTTGTCAACCGTTGTCAATACTGTCCAGTCGGCATCACCGCTGTTCTTTGCCATGATAGTCCATGTTTTGGGGTTTCGTCTGCCTTCTGTGTCGCCAGCAGTCCAGAGGGCGTAACCCTTTGGGGTGATAGCGCTGGAGTAGTGGAACTCAATCCAAGGGTTAGCATTGGTCACTCCGTACTTTGTAGTGAGGTCGCCGTCAACGAGATGCTCTTTGGCACCATCGCTCCAGCCGGAGGCTTGTCCACCATCGACAGTAGGCACGTCGGTGATGAAGCCAAGGTCTGGTTCCTGTGCCTGGGCCGTAGTTGTCGTGAACACTGCAAGCAGCAACAGCATGGCTGCCCTTGCAAAGGAGGTCGTGAGGTTTTTCATATGCGTACGTGTTTAGATTCTCGCCTACAAAGGTACGAATAAAATCTGAAGTCTGCAAGCTTTTCGGGAAATTATTTTCAGGACACTAATAAATAATGAATGGTTTAGAGACGAATTGCCATAAATGGCTCACGAATTGTCAGGAATATTATTCGCGAGGGGGGGGGCTTGAGCTATATGAAAATTCGTGGGCGATTAGATGGTAATTGCATGCCAGTGGTTTAGGCATAAATTGCCACGGATGGCCCGCGAATTCTCATGAATAGGTGATTGGTGTTCTGGTGCTTAGTTTGCGGCCGGGGCAGGAGGCGAGAGCCCCCTCCCAGCCTCCCCCTGGGGGGAGGAGGTTAGAATGGGCCGTGACCGAGGCAGGAGGTGGTCGTGATGGCAGTCAGGGCTGCCGTGATGGCGGCCACAAGGACTTTGAGAATTACTTCCCAGACTTTGCTGTTTTTCATGGTGGTTTTTTGGTTGAGGGTTGAGTGTTCTGAGTGTTCTGAGTGCTCTGAGTACTCAGAGCCTCCCTTCCCCAGCCCCCCTAATTAGGGGGGCTGGGCTCGGCTTTCCTCTCGCTTACTCGAGGCCTTGAGCTTAGCTCGAGGCCTCTTCCGCTCGGGAAAGCTCGAGTTGGGCTCGGCTTTCCTCTCGCTTACTCGAGGCCTTGAACTTCGCTCGAGGCCTCTTCCGCTCGGGAAAGCTCGAGCTGGGCTCGGCTTTCCTCTCGCTTACTCGAGGCCTTGAGCTTTGCTCGAGGCCTCTTCCGCTCGGGAAAGCTCGAGTTGGGCTCGGCTTTCCTCTCGCTTACTCGAGGCCTTGAATTGTGTCGGTGTTCTTGATGACCTCGATGGCGTCGGCGGCGAGCTTGCGCGAGGGCACCAGCTTGAACTGCGCTTCCTGGCGGAGGTTCTTGCCGTTGAACATCACGGATTTGCGCCACAGGACGTTGACTCTCTTGATGTTGTCGGTGGTGAAGTCCTCGGTCGTCACGGCGCCCTTGGTGTTGAGGCTGGGGCCGAAGGTGCCCATGTCGCCGAGCGTCACGCTGTTGCCCTCCAGGATGAGCTCCTTGAGGCAGCTGACGGCCTTTGCCAGGACGGCAGCGATGTCGCCGTGGTCATAGACGCAGCCGTGGTCGGAGATGTGCTTGGCGAACTTCTCAAGGCTGAAGTTCTTGCGGATCTGAGCCACGCCGAATGCCTGAGTGGCGTAGCCTTGCTCGGTCTTCTTGGTACCGGGCTTTTTGCTTCTGATGCAAATGCTGTAATCAATCATGGTATTAAATGTTTAGAGTTGATAGTTTAGAGCTTAGAGCCAGTTTTTGAGTTTAGAGTTGATAGTTTAGTGTTTAGAGTCAGTTTTGAAGTTTAGAGTTTAGTGTTTAGAGTCAGCTTTGAAGTTTAGAGTTGTAAAGTTTTAAGCACTCCGCCAAGGCGGCACTGTCAACTTTAAGTCTGTCTCTGAATTCTCAGCTCTGAACTCTCGGCTCTCAGCTCTCTCCTCTGAGTCTGGACTCTTCGCTCAGTTTGTTATCCCTGTGTAATTTCCAGCGGACTTCTGCTGCCATACGGGCCCTTTACGGCGTGCTTTCGTCCCCTTTCTTTTACCTTGCAAAGGTACGAAAAAATTCTGAATTATGCAAGCATTTTGTCAAATATTTTCGTAAAAAATGACAGCGGACCTCCAAAGGAATAGCCTCACCCCATCCCTCTCCCTCTTAAGTGAAGAATGAAGAGTGAAGAGTGAAGAATTTGCTACCGCACTGTAAATAGTTAAATTACTAAATCGTAAATAAATCGTAAATAGTAAATCGTCAAATCGTAAATTAATTAGAATCGTCAAATCGTAAATTACATAAATCGTAAATTACTTCAATGTTACAAGCCAGCCGACAACACGTTGCGAGGCGGCTCACATCGTGTTGCCAGCCGGCTCACAACGTGTCATACCTCGCCCATCAGAAGGTCAACGATGTCGGCGTTCTTGGGGTAGGCTTCCAGGTCGCCGGAGATGTTGTAGTCCAGTCCCTGCGTCCCTTCCATTATCTCCTTCCACTTCCCATAGCAGCCGCTGTCGGGGAAGAGCGTCACGCGCCGTCCCTTCAGGCACTGCAGCTTCTCGGGCGTCAGTCCGTTGCAGCTTCCGGTTGCCAGCCAAATGTACTGCGGAAACTTTGCAGCCATCACGACGGCCGTCTTTTCCGATTCCACGATGGCGACGCGAGCCTCGGGACGCTGAGGCAGCAGATGCGCTCCGAAGAGGCATTGATAGAGCACCCAGCCCTCTGGCAGCTTGCCCTTGAGGAGTTCGCTGTGCACCCAGTTCTGATAGCCTTGCCGATGTCCGTCCTGCCGGTAGCGCATGATGTGTCCCGAGCGCACGCGCTGCTGCTCGTCGATTTGCCAGAAGATGACGTTGCGCTGCGGCGTTGCTCCGATGTGGTAGTCTTCGTACACCTGCTGCATCGCCTTTGGGTCGATGTGTAGCTTCTCGGCACAGACGGTCTTGAGCCAGTCCCAGAGGGTGCTGTCGGGCGAGTGATACTGCCCGACCAGCTCCATTGGCAGCGGCTGCAGGGGCGGTGGTGGCGGCAAGGGTTTGGGTTGGTGGTAATGCACCACCTTCTCCTTTAGCCACGCATGGTCTTCGAAGTACTCTTTCGGCTTGTAGTGGTAGCCGCAAGAGTTCTGGTGGTCGCACTTGCCCACCGCGTCGGCCACATAACTATTATTATTGTGCGTATCCACGTAGCGCACCAGGCTCTTCCTGCCGCAATGGGGGCACTGGTACTTCTGCTGACGACGCCCAGTCACTCTGGGAGTCTCGAGTTTATAACGATAATCATTCATAATCAAATACTTTAAATTGTTAGTGAAATCTGTTTTTCTCGGCATTTCTGCCCAACCATCCAAACCTATACATATATGTTGGTTTGGATGGTATGGACAATAATGTGTGTCGAGACTCTCTCTTAGAGGAACAGCTCTGCATCATCTGAGACGCATATCATACCGTTCACTTCGTCGAAGATTTGTCCGAGATTCTGTTTGATGATACTCTGGGCAGTGCTATCGCCGACCTTCAGTTGTTGCATGAGTTGGAGTTTCAAGTCCTTGCGCGTAATGCGTCCACCATAGTTGCGTATAATGCACAAGGCGGCTTCCATACGCTCTTGGTTGCGTTTCTCACGTTTTTCCTTCTCACGTTCGCTTCTGTTCATCGACTTCAGTCGCTCTTCCTCCTGCATCTGCAGGTCTGCATCCACGAGATGCCCGTCGCCATCGAACGAGATGTTCCAAGCAGGCATAGTGCCGTGACGAGCATCAGGACAACTCACACTGATGATGCCCGACTTCACCTTCCGGCATTGCAGGACGGTGCCCGCTTTCTGCGAGAGGACCGTGCCCAGGTGGCCGCGCATGTTCTCGTCGTCGGCCGCCTTGTTCTCGTGCAGCACGTTGACAATCGCGCACTTGTGTTCCTCGCAGATGAGCAACAGGTCGTGTACCAGCTGCCGCGAGAGCACTTCGTCGTTGAACGAAGCGACGTAATCGACCAGGCCGTCGATGAAGACCACCTGCGGACGGTACTCGCTGATGAGCAGACGCGTGTCGTCGAGCAGCGTGTCGTAGCTGCGGCGGCGCAGCGTGAAGAGCAGGAGATGGCTGTCGATGTAGTCGTCCGAGGCGCCGCTCATCAGCTTCACCTCATCGACAATCAGCTTCACGTCCGCCGTCTGCTGCTCCGTGTCGAGGAAGAGCGTCACAGGCTCCTCCAGCTCCGACTTCACGCGGAACGTCTGCCCCGACATCAGAGCCGCCGCACAGACCTTCAGCACGGCGCTCTTGCCGCTTTTCTGCTTGCCTTTCAGGCCGTGGAGGTCGCTAAGGGCAAAGATGCCTACGCCGTCCACGCTGAGAGCATACTGCTCGGGCTCCACCTCCGTCTGAGTCGTGATGCGAAACCCTTCAAGCAGCGCAAGCCGCTTCTCTCGCTCAGTAGGCTGAGCCGTTGCCTGGCTCACGATGTCGCTCACCAGGACTTCGTTGTCTTTAATACTTTCTGTCATGATTTTTCTGAAGTATTAAAGTCCTGTCACTTGCACGCTGCCGGTCACTTAGTGAAGGCTCTTGGGTGAATCATGCCGACAGTCCGACGGCCCGTGCTCGGTTTGGTATGCCATCGTTATGTAATTACACCGCGAAGTTACGTCTTTTTTGCGATATGGCAATGGAAATTGTTGACTATGCATCTTGGCAGGAATTGACTGATTTACAGAAAGATTGACTGACGCCAAGTGCCAAGATTGACCAACCGTGAGAGCGTGGCGGATAAAGTGGGAAGAACTTTTGACCGACGAAATGACAAGAATGGTTAAAGTCAGCAAAACTTTTGACCAGGCAGGTAGAAATGTCGGTCAAAAAAAGCAGGATTAGTCCTCGTGAAGACTAACCCTGCCGTATGTGTCGGAATGAAAAAAGTCAAAAGTTAGCTGCCTCTTTTATGCCTTTTTCATCGTCAGAGGTTCGTATCATGTAATTATCGACAAGTTCGTCCGCCTTTTTGTTGAACCTTTTTATGGTGTCGGCATCAATCTCGCCAAACGTCATTTGTTTTATCCCTCTTTTCACTGCCCCGAGCTTGACAGGCTTCAACGTTCCACCACTTGTCTTGTAGAAATCTGTGAAGTAAATAAGCCAGTGGTCCAAGCCCCGAGCCTTGACCTTAGACCATTTATAGAGCATGGCAAGGAATTTGCCCCCGATGCGTCCGTCTTGTCCTTCGGGGTTCAGCTCGCCGATATGCATATAGGCAACCCTGCAACGCATCACCTGTTGTTTGTCATCACCCCATAGCGCGCATTCCGGGTTGGTGAGCCCGTCTCTGCGTGCTGCCATAACCTCTTCGCTGATAATCCAGTCGTTGTACTCGTTCACGTCCAAAGCGTGATACAGCATGGCACTGATTTCCTCCATACTCTTCTTTTCCTGCTTCCACACTTTCACCTTCTCCATCAGTTCATTCTCCATCTCAGCATTCATTTCGATAAAACGCTTAATGACAGAACGGTTGTTCTCCAACACCTGCCGACGGTTCTTTTGGTGCTTTTCGTAAGCTATTTCAGGATGGTTCCTTATGTAGGCAACTTGGTTTATGACGTCCAGACACAAATCTATGCAATCTGTCAAATGACCCTCGTAAGCACGAATCTCGTGGTATAATGTGCTCACGGAGTCTAAGCAATTGCATTGCTCCAGCCCCCACAGCATCAGGTTGTATGCGCCTTTACCCATTTTGGAATTCTCCACCACATTACGCTTCTTCCTGCAACCATTGCGCGAACGTTTCTTGCTGCACAGCGTTTCGAGCATCCTCAATCCTCGACTTATGCCGCTGCGCATCCTGTTCATGAGCATGTGGCATGTGCTGTATCGCTTGTTGAAATTGGTGGCGAACTGCTCAAGGAAACCTTCAGCCAGAAGCTTTTTCAGGCGAGAAAGCTCCAACTGCGTGCGGCCATCACTCTCCCGAATGTAGTTTGTGAATTTAATTACATCCTCTTCTGTATTGAATTTTCCTGAAAACAATCCATCCATGAAGCGGTGCACATTACTGCGCCCGTAAACATCTCTCAAGTCTTGAAGCGCCTCTTCCGTCTTGTCTATGTGTCTGTCGTATGGCATACTAATTTATTTTGTCTGCAAAGTTACACAACATTCTCGTATCTTCCAAACAATTATAAGGAAATCCATTGCTTTTGAAATTTTTTTTGTGTCTTTGCAAAAAAAAATCAGAATACTCCGAGTTCTCAGAACACTCAGAATCCTCAGAGTTCTCAGAGTCCTCAGAGTGCTCAGAGTATTCAGAATAATCAGAGCTCTCCGATAACTCAGAACCCTCAGAGCACCCAGAGTATTCAGAATAATCAGAGCCTATGAAAAAAGATTTTCTAATTATTGCTGTCCGGGGAAAAGCACCGAAGGTGCGAAAGAACACAGACGGGGGTGTTAACCCCCGGGACAGGTTAGCCTGACAATAATAAGCCCCGAAG
>CACXLY010000008.1:0-13525 GCA_902768605.1 uncultured Bacteroidales bacterium | reverse complement strand
AGACTTTTGACAAGCCTCCATGAGCTGCTATTCGTCAGAAAGACCGATGGAAAAGGGCATAAAAGGAAGAGAGAGAAATATTCCCCGGACAGCAATATTTTCTAATAAAAGATATATGTAAGAAAGATTCTTCTTCTTTGAAGCAAAAAGAACTGAAAGAGTCTGGCAAAGTTGCCTACAACACGACGCCCATAGAACGCAAGGAGAGGGCAGAGCGCATCAGGGGTTACGAAGCAAGCCTCCCAAGCGCTCAGAAGGAGTTTGTGGAATATCTGATGAATGCCTATATCCAGTCAGGCGTGGACGAGCTGGGCAAAGACAAACTCAAGACGCTCCTTGCCCTGAAGTTCGGCTCGGTTCCCGAAGGTATCAATGCCCTCGGCGGAGTGCCAAGCGCCAGACAAACCTTCAAAGACTTTCAGCAAAAGCTGTATGTAGGATAATTCTTCCGACAATTCTCCGAAGGCTCGACGAGAATTGTCCTGACTAAGCGGGGAAGCAGTTATGCTTTCTCCTTCCGCTTCGTGTACTTCACCACGGTGCGGATGACGAGGTAGTTGGTGACAGCGCTGATGACTGCCATCGGGATGTAGGCAATCGAATCCTTCAGCCCGAGCACCTCTACAAAAAGCAGCATCAGTCCCATCCTCACGACAAAGAGGTTGAACATGTGGGCTCCGATGATGCCGACGAAGTTGAAGGCGGCGGGCTTCGTCTGGAATGTCCAATAGATGGTCAGGAAGTAGTTGACGCAGAGCGAGATGAGGTAACCCGAGACAAGGGCCACCTGGTAAGGAGCAAAGAGGCGCACGACGTAGAAGATGGCTGCGTCTATCATGGCGCAGGTGCCGCCCACGATGCAGAAACGCACGAATTGCTGCGTTTCCTTGTGGCTAAGGAACTCCTTAATTGATTTCACAACCTCACAATTTTACAACCTCACAATTTTACAATTTCACAATTTTACAATTTCACAAATCAATTGTCAATTTGTCCAATTGTCAATTTGTCAAATCAATGCGTTCCTCCTCTTGTACTTCTTGAACCTCAGTTTCAGCACGCCGAAGAATGCTTCTGAGAAGATGCCGCCGGACATCTTGCTTGTGCCCAGCTCGCGGTTGACGAAGACCACGGGCACTTCCTTTATCTTGAAGCCGAGGCGAAGGGCGGTGTATTTCATCTCTATCTGGAAGGCATAGCCCTTGAAGCGGATGTCGTCCAGGCAGATGGTTTCGAGCACTTTGCGCGTCCAGCAGACGAAGCCGGCGGTGGTGTCGCGAAGCTTGATGCCGAGCACCGTGCGGACGTAGGCAGAGGCATAGTAGCTCATCAAGACGCGCCCGATGGGCCAGTTCACGACGTTGACACCCGTGATGTAACGGCTGCCGACGGAGACGTCGAAGCCCTCGTCGTGGCAGGCGGCATAGAGCCTGGGCAGGTCATTCGGCGAGTGGGAGAAGTCGGCATCCATCTCGATGACATAGTCGTAGCCGTGCTCCAGCGCCCACTTGAAGCCGCAGATGTAGGCTGTGCCCAGTCCCAGTTTGCCCTGTCGCTCAACGATATGCACGCGCCCTGCATACTCATCAGCCATCAGGCCTTTCACGATGCCGGCCGTGCCGTCGGGACTCCCGTCGTCGATGACAAGGATGTCGAAAGGCTTCTCCAGCGAAGTGACAGCTCGAATGATGGCCTCGATGTTCTCCCGCTCGTTGTAGGTCGGGATGATGACGATAGTGTCGGAGTTATAGTTCATAATTCATAATTCATAGTTCACAATTCATAATTCATAATTCACAATTCATAATTCATAATTCATAATTCATAGTTGACTGTCGTCGAGCTTTGCTTCATAGCTGACTTGCGTCGAGCTTTGCTTCATAGCTGGACGCGTTCTGCTTCGAGGGGTTCGCCCATGAAGACGGCGGCTTTCTGCTGAAACTGCTCAGCTCGCTCGGTGGTCAGGAAGCGGATGGAGCCATCTTTCGAGACGCGCTCCTCCATCTCCGGATGCCTGCCCAGATAGTCCCTGAGGCTTGTTGCCACATAGCCGCCTTGCTCGATAACGTTCACGCTCTCAGGCATGTACTTCCGAATCTTGCCGAGCAGCAAGGGGTAGTGCGTGCAGCCAAGTATCACGTTGTCAATCAGTGGGTCGCGACTCATAAGGTGGTCAATCCGAGTCTTGACGAAGTAATCCGCCCCGTCGCTGTCGTATTCATTGTTCTCCACCAATGGCACCCACATCGGACAGGCTTCGCCGGTCACCTTGATGTCGGGCCAGAGCTTCGCAATCTCGAGGTCGTAAGTGCAGCTGCGAGTGGTTCCTTCGGTAGCCATGATGCCGACGTGGCGCGACCTGGACAGATTCCCCACGACCTCCACCGTAGGGCGAATCACGCCAAGCACGCGCCGCCCTGGGTCGAGCTTCGGAAGGTCCACCTGCTGAATGGTGCGCAGAGCCTTCGCAGAAGCCGTGTTGCAAGCCAGGATGACCAAAGGGCAGCCTTGGCCGAAGAGATAGCGGACGGCCTGACGAGTGAACTCATAGACGACCTCGAACGAGCGTTCACCATAGGGCGCACGGGCATTGTCGCCAAGGTACAGATAGCTGTACTGCGGCATCATCTTGCGTATCTCCCGCAGGATGGTCAGCCCGCCATAGCCCGAGTCGAAGACTCCGATAGGACCGCTCGTCATATTTGTCAGTTTATTGCTTGTTCTCTTCTTGAGCAGGTGCAGGTGCAGCTTGTGCAGGTGCAGCTTGAGCAGGAGCGGCTTGCGTAGTTTCTTCTTGCACGGCGAGCCCGAGCTTCTTGCGCACGATGTCCGTCACATCCACGCCCACCACGGGATTGATGTAGGGGCAGCTGTTGCCGTCGGTGTTGAGGATGTAGCCGTAGCCCAGCTCCACGCCGACCTCGAGAAGGGCGCGGTTCAGGCGCTTTTGAGCCTCTTGCATCATGTCCTTCTCGGCCTGTGCAATCAGTTCCTGCGACTTCATGCGGAAAGCCACGCCGTTGTCCATGAGAGCCTGAAGCTCGGCCTGACGCTTCTGCATGATGGTCTGCGGGAAGTCCTTCTGCCCTTGCAGGAAATCGACGAACTTGCGCTGAAACTCCTCTTCGCCCTTCTGCGCCTCTGCCTCGTATTTGGCCTTCAGAGCTGCCAAGTCCTGCTTTGCCTTAGCATACTCCGGCATCTCCTTCAGCACTTGCTCGTAGCTGATGTAGCCGAACTGTATCTGAGCCGAGCTCACGAGGCAGAAAAGCAGGAATGGGAGGATGAATGATAAGCGTTTCATGTTAATGCTTATTGGTTATTGTTTACAGGTTATTGAGGCCTTTTCCCCTTTTAAGTTTTCAACGTTTCACCTTTTAACCTTTTATTGGATTCCCAGTTCCTTCTTGACCTGAGCGGTGATGTCGGTGCTGAGGGTTGTGCTAACGTAAGGAATCACGCCTGCGCTGGTGTCCACGATATAGACGTAGCCGCCTTCCTCGCCAATCTTCTTGACGACAGCCAGCACCTTCTCGCTGATTTCGTTCATCTTCTCAGCCTGAGCCTTCTGCAGGGCAGCCTGGTTGTCCTGATAGGACTGCTGCAGACGTGTGTAGAGGTCGTTCAGCTCCTGTTCGCGGCGCTGGCGTACGTTGTCCAGCAGGTTAGCCTGTTCCTTCTGGTACTCTTCGCTCTTCTTCTGCAGCTCGTCCTGCATGAGCTTCATGTCGTCCTCATACTGCTTCTGCATAGCCTGCATCTCCTCCATCGCGGTGGTGTATTCCTTCATGTTGGGAATGATGTCGGCAGTGTTGAAGTGAGCGAACTTCTGAGCGCAAAGGCTCAAGGGAGCCATCATAAGGATGGCAATCAGAATCTTTTTCATAATGTTTTCTTATTATCTTAATTTCTTATTATCTTATTATCTTATTATCTCAATCTCTTATTTTCTTATTTTCATTTAGTTGTATCCCAGCTTGGTGAGCACTTCGTTCGAGATGTCAATCTTCGGGCTTGCGAAGATGATGCCGGCATCGCTTGCACGGTCCAGGACGAGGCTGTAGCCCTTCTGGTCGCTGATGTCCTTTACGGCATTGTATATCTCCTCCTGAATGGGAGCCATCAGGCTTTCGCGCTTCTTGTAGAGCTCGCCCTCTGGACCGAAGTACTTCTTCTTCAGCTCGGCAGCCTCCTTCTCCTTTGCCACGATGGCGTCTTCGCGCTTGGTCTTCTGCTCCTCGCTCAGGAAGACAGCTTCCGACTGGTAGTTCTTATATAAGGTCTGCGCCTCTGTGGTCAGGGCATCGACTTCTGCCTGCCACTTCTTGCTTACCTGGTTGAGCTGCTCGCTGGCGCGCTCGTAGGCGGGAATGTTCTTCAGGATGTAGTCCATGTCGACTAAAGCAAACTTCTGAGCCCAAACTGATGAACTGCCCAGCAGCATCAGCATTGCAATCATAATCTTTTTCATAATCGTTACTTGTTATCTTAGTTTTCTTGTTGTCTGGTTTTCTAACTCTCTTTTATATTATATATAATGTATAGGGGGGCGGTTTAGAACTCTTGTCCGAGGATGAAGTGGAAGTGGCTTCCGGCGTATGTCTTGCTTCCGAACACGCTGTCGAAGCCGTAAGCCCAGTCGATGCCAAGCAAGCCGACCATGGGCAGGAAGATGCGGGCGCCGACGCCGACGGAGCGCTTCATGTCCAGCGGGTTGAACTTCTTGATGTCGCTCCAGGCATTGCCGCCTTCTGCGAATGCCAGGGCAAAGAGGTTCGTGCTGTTGCTCAGGATGATGGGGTAGCGCAACTCGACGGAGAAGCGGTCGTAGGCATAACCCGACTCGCCTCTTGGCGTCAGCGAACCATTGTCGTAACCTCGCATGCCGATGGTCTCGGTGGCGTAGGTCGTGCTGTAGCCGCTGGTGCCGTCGCCGCCCACGTAGAACGTCTCGAAGGGCGAGCGCTTGTTCTTGTTGTAGTGTCCCAAGATGCCGAATTCCACACGGGTCATCAGCACGAAGCACTTTTCTTGTCCGCTCAGAGCCGTAAAGGTGCGCCCCTTGAACTTCCATTTGTGGTACTCAATCCAGCGATACTTTTCCTGCATCTCCTTGTTGTAGGTCGCGCTGTTGGGGTTCGTGGCAAGGCTTCCGTAGTCTTTCTTGATGAAAGCACTATAGGGCGGAGTTATCGTGGCATTCAGGACGAACTCGGAGCCCTTTCTTGGATAGATGGGATTGTCCGTACTGTTGCGGCTCAGCGTCAAGCCAAGGTTGATGTTGTTGCAGTTGCCGTTCGACATGAGGAAGTATTGCCAGTTCTTCAGCATGTAGCGAGTGTAGCTCAGTTCAGCAGAAAGCATGAACCAGTCGTCAGGCCAGCGCAAACGTTTACCCCAGCCAACTGTCAGGCCGAAGAGCATTACGTACTTGCTTGGGTCGTAGTAGTTCTCATAATAGTTGTAGCTACTGTTGCCCATGCCATAAAGGTAACTGTTGAAGTAGTTGTTGTAGTAAGCGGAGTTGTAGTAGTTGTCGCTCACGTCGGTCTGCTTCGAGAAGAAAGCACCCAGGCTGAACGTATTCGGACGCTTGCCGCCGAACCACGGATTCATGTAGCTCACGCTGTAAGCCTGATAGTAGCGTCCGTTTGTCTGTCCGCTGATGCTGAATGTCTCGCCGTTACCCATGGGCATCACGCCTCGGCGTATGGCGTTCTTGTTGAAGAGGTTCGCCATGCAGAAGTTGCTGAACTTAAGTCCGATGCGTCCGATGACGCCCGTCTGGCCGTAGCCGAGCGAGAACTCAATCTGGTCGTTGCTCTTGGTGGTCAGTCCCCAGTTGATGTCGACGGTGCCGTTTATCTGGTCGGGCTCCACCTTCGGGTCGATGTTCTCGTCGAAGTGCCCGAGAGACGCCAGTTCTCGATACGAACGCATGAGTGCTTCACGTGAGAAGAGGTCGCCCGGCTTGTTGCGTAGCTCTCGGCGTACGACGTTCTCATAGACGCGGTCGTTGCCGCTGATGCGAACGTGGCTGATGTGAGCCTGCGGTCCCTCGTAGATGCGAATCTCGAGGTCAACGGAGTCGCCCACGATGTTCGTTTCCACAGGGTCAACCTTCGAGAAAACATAGCCGTTGTTGTAGTAGAGGTTGCTGATGGCGGTCTCGTCGGTCTTCAGGCGTTCCTCGAGTAGTTTCTGGTTATAGACGTCGCCCTTCTTCATGCGCAACTCCTGGTTCAGGCCGTCGGTCGGGTAGAGCGTGTTGCCCACCCATTCGATGTTGCGGATGTAGTACTTCTGGCCTTCCTCCACGTTGATGTAGATGTTGACGTCCTGCTCATTGAAAGGTACCACGCTGTCTGATACGATGAGGGCGTCGCGGTAGCCCAACTCGCCGTACTTGACGAGCAAGTTCTCTTTGGCTTCCTTGTACTTTGCCTCGATGAACTTCTTGCTCTTGAACCAGCCAGCCATCGAGTGCTTTTCGTGAATCTTCTTCAGGACACCCTTGCTGATGAGGCCGCCCTTAATCTTCTTCGTGCTGAGGTGCTCGTTGCCCGTGATGTAGATGTGGTTAATCTTCACCTTGTCCTTTCTCTCCACGTTCACGTCCACGATAATCTTGTCGGGAGCACCGGCATCATCTCTCTGCACGATGTTAATCTCAGCATTCTTGTAGCCTTTCTCCGTGAAATACCTCTTGGCGAGAATCTTGGCACGGTCGATCATGTTGGGCGTCAGCTGATTGTCCTTCACCAGTCCCATCTTTTCCTTGAGGTCGTCCTTTTCGTTCTTCCTGACGCCATTATAGTTGATTTCAGAGATGCGGGGGCGTTGTGTGAGCTGGATGTGCAGATAGCAGGAGTCGCCGACGAGGCTGTCCACGCTGATGGCCACGTTGCTGAAGAGTCCGTTTCGCCAATATCGCTTCACGGCTTTCGTAATCTCTTCGCCAGGAATCTCAATCTTCTGCCCTTCTGCCAATCCGCTCAAGCCAATGAGCAGACGGTCGTCGTAGTTCTTCACGCCGTCGATGGTGATTTGGCCGATGTAGTATTGCCTTGGTGTGCGACTATAGTCGATTTCGGGTGCCACCTCGCGTTGCACTACTTGTGAGAGCATCGGGAGGAGCAGTCCGAAGAGACTAAATATAATAAGGTAAGTCCTTTTCACGTTTCTTTGCCGTAGTTTCTTTTATGTTCAGCCTTTGGTGACTTGCTCTCCTGTCATGCCGAAGCGCCTTTGCCTTTGCTGGTATGCTGCAATAGCCTTGTGCAAGTCTTCTTCGTGGAAGTCAGGCCAGAAGGTGTTGCAGAAGTAGAACTCGCTATAGGCACATTGCCAGAGCAGGTAGTTGCTGATGCGCAGTTCGCCGCCAGTACGGATGAGCAGGTCGGGGTCTGTCATGAAGCTTGTCTCGAGGTGCTTGGAAACGTATTCCTCGGTGATGTCTTCCGGCTTGACGTGTCCGGCTTGAGCCTCTCGTACAGCATCGCGCATGGCTTTGGTCAGCTCCCAGCGACTGCTGTAGTTGAGGGCTGTGACGGCAGTCATGCGGCGGTTGTTCTTGGTGTGCTCCTCGCAGTCGAGGACGCGCTGACGGGCTGGTGCGGGCAGTCGCGAGATGTCGCCTATGTAGCGGAAGCGTACGTCGTTCTTCATGAAGATTTCGTCCTCGAGCTTGTCTGCTACGAGTTGCATCAAGGTGCTGACTTCTGCTTCAGGTCTGCTCCAGTTCTCGGTCGAGAAGGTGTACATTGTCAGGAACTTGACGCCAAGACGGGCACACTCGGAGGTGATGCGGGTGACGTTCTCTACGCCCTGAATGTGACCTGCGGAGCGTGGCAGTCCGCGTCCCTGTGCCCAACGTCCGTTGCCGTCCATGATGATGGCGATAGACTCTGGGATATTGTTTCTGTCGAGTTGACTTGCGTCGAGCTTTGCTTCAAAGTCCATATTACTTGGTTTCTTTCTTAATTCTTAACTATTAACTATTTAATTGCATCAGTTGTTGCATTTGCGCAGCTTTGGGAACATGTCGTATGTGATGAAGAACATGGCGAAGCTGTAGCAGTCTTTGTTCTTGAGGAATCCGCCTTTTATGCCGTATGGGTCGCTGAGCTGCGTCATCTCTTTTGACGTGGCATCGAGCTTGTCAGTCGTGCTGAAGCGCATGGTCCACTCGAATCCGAGGTTGATGCGAGGTTTGAGTTTGTATTTCACGCCCAAGCCGACAGGGATGTTCAGGCCGCCACATGCTTTTGCTCCGCCTCCCATGCCGATGGTGATGCCTGCTCCGGCAAGGATGTATGGAGTGATACGGCTGTTGCCTTTATAGCCGACGCCTGTGCCAAAGCCCCAGAAGTTCAGCTCGAATTGTGCACCGATGTCCATGACGCTTCGCGAGAACTTCACTTTTGTCGGGAGGCCTCCTTCTGGCGTTTCGCTCCACGCGTTTGTGGGAATGAAGCCGTCGGTAGTGCCGTGAATGTGTCCGAAGGCAAGGTTGGCCTTGACTGCCATGCGGGCATTGAGGATGCGGCGTGCCGTGAGAGCGCCCATACCGCTGAGGTTGGCGAAGGGAGCACCGTTAGCGTCGCCCAGATAGAAGCAACCGCCAACTCCGACGCCCATGTCCATCTTGTACTCTACCTCGTCCTCTGCTCGGAGGCAGACAACGGTCAAGAGACAACAGACAAAGGTTATTGTGCGAATCCAAGTCTGTTCAGTCTTCCTCGCCATACTTGTGCGTTAGTGATAATCCAGATGAAGTGATTATTGTCGACGGTGCTGGTGATGCAACCTTTTGTGTCTTTCAGTTCGGAAGGTATGTGGATTTCGGCAGACGGACGCCAGGTGATGCCGTAGTCTTGGCTGACGTACAGGACGTCGAGCGCCTCGTGCGTGCCGTCTGTTGAGGCTCCTCCGAAGGCGAAGCACTTGCCGTCGTAGGGCAGGAGGTTGAGGTGATTGAGCCGCGGACAGGGTATCGTGTTGTCGGGACTGATTGGGAAGTAAATCCACTCTGCCGTCTGTTCTGTCTCGCTGTCATTCCACATCTTGTTCCAGACGACAGCGTGCTCGCTTCCTTCTCTTTGTCCGACCATTATGATA
Source organism: uncultured Bacteroidales bacterium (assembly GCA_902768605.1). Next base: position 4,405 of record CACXLY010000008.1, on the reverse strand, counting down.
CGCGAGTTGCCGTTGGCCTGGTCGAGGCACAGAGTCCTGATGGCGGTTTGCGGCAGCATGTCGGCTTCTGTGTCAAGCTCTTCTTCTTCCCAGGTCGTGGCATCTGCGGAGCGCAGCAACTTGCCTTCCGAGATAGCGTAGAAGAAGCTTTCAGTCTTTTCCACAAGCGTCAGGCCTGCAGGAAGCGTTGTCCCTACCTGCTGCCAGTCCTTTGCATCGGTCGAGGTGAGTATTTGGCCGTCGCTTGTGCTGAGATAGAGGTTTTCTGCCTGACGGCGAAGCGTTTGCAGGTCTGCAGAAAGAGGCAAACCAGAGGTGGCTGTTTCTTCCCAAGTGCTTTGTGTGTCGGAAGATGAGCGCTCGGCGAGGACGATGCCTGCAGCCTTTTGTCCGAGGACCATTAGCTTGTCGTTCAGGGTAAAGGCTTTCATGTCGGTCATGTCTGCGAGCTGTTCCACTTCACTCTCGCACTTGCTCCAGAAAAGCGAGTCGCCTTCCTGCTTGTGTACATTGACCTTGAGGGTATAGGAGCGGCTGGTCAGGTTGTCGTTGCTGGTCAGCAGGAGTTCCAGGGGCTTAGTCAGGTCGAGGCTGTCTGTAGCATTATAGACGGTCCATTCTGCGTTGGAGCCTTTCTCGCGATAGCTAAGCACAGAGCCATCAAAGGTGATGGTGGCGACGACTCTGTCGAGCAGACTGCCATAGGGCAGCGAGTCGCGGTTCTCGATGGTGTTATTGCGGAGATTGACGGTCATCTCGTAGTAACTGCCGACAAAGGAAGTGCTGATAGTTCCTACCTGACGCTTGACCGTCCCCAGCATGACGGACTTTATGTAGCAATAGTCGTTGCTTGTGGAGACGACGCTGTTGTCTTTGGAACATGACGCTGCCAACAGGGGCAATGCCAGAAGCAACTGATACCATCGTTTCCTCATTATATTATATGCGCGCATAGCGTGTACGTGTGATTTCAAGGTGCAAAGATACAAATAAATTACGATTTTACTATTTACTCTTTACGATTTATTGCTCTATTCTGCCTTTGTTTTAAGTTTAATTAGGGAATATTGTGCCTTGTGTAACACTTTATTCCATGTTTTTCAGGGTTTATGCCGATAAAGCTGTATGATTTGTCCGCCATAGTTTTGCTCGCTCTTCAGTAGCTCTTCCTGGAGTGCTGGAGCCTTTATGCCGTCACCTATACTGAAGGGAGCGGTCTCGATGCGCGCTTCGTCCCACAGGCCTTTGTCGATAAAGCTTTGGAGCAATTTCGCACCGCCTTCTACGAGGAGACTCTGAATGCCACGCTGGTAGAGGTCGGCCAGTATTTCCTCGATGCTCTCGTGCGTGTAGATGACGGTCGGCGTGCTGCCGTCCTTCAGGTGTAGGGTAGGGGGCAACGTGCCGTGGCGGTCGATGGTGAGTCGCAGCGGGTTAGGTCCGGGCCAGAGTCTCGTGGTGAGCGTCGGGTTGTCCAGGAGGGCAGTCCTTGTGCCGACGAGGATAGCCTGATGCCTTGCCCTCAGGCGATGCACAAGCGTCTGGGTCAGGGCGTTGGAGAAAAATATAGCCCCCTCTTCGCTCCCTCTACAGCCCCCTCCCCGCTCCCCCTTTGGCGGAGTGCTTTGGAAGCGAACCGGTTTGCAGCTTGTGCACTCCTCCAAAGGGGAAGCGGGGAGGGGGCTTATATAGTTGTCCTCGCTCTGTGCCCACTTCAAGGTAATCCATGGCCTGTGCTTCTCGTGGAAGGTGAAGAAGCGGCGGTTCAGTTCGCGGCACTCGTCCTCGAGCACGCCGACTTGCACTTCCAGTCCAGCTTCCTGCAGCTTCCTGATGCCCAGTCCGTTGACCTTGGCAAAGGAATCGGTGCATCCTATGACGACACGCCTGATGCCGCTCTGGATACATGGCTCAAGGCTGACGTAGATGGTGCTGCGGCCGAGGAGGTGCTTCTCCCTGACACTGCCGATGGCATTCACCTCAGCATGAGGTCCGCCACAACGTCGGTGAAAGCCCTCGCCAATGATGCGTCCGTCGCAGACCACCACGGCTCCTACCATCGGATTGGGCGCCGCGCCTGCCTCTCCACATTGGGCCAATTGCAGGCATCGCCGCATGTAGAATTCGGCCCCTTCCCCGCTCCCCCTTTGGGGGAGAGCCTTATGTTGCATCTCGGTCATTACAAAAAAACTTTATTCTTTATTCTTTAATCTTTAATCTTTTTTATATCTTTGCAGCATGAATGCACTGCAGAAGTTACAGTTGAGACACGGTTCGGGCGAGGGGAGGGCGCTTTATGAACTCATCATGGAGCGGCGTTTCGGTCTCTCGCGAACAGACATTCTACTTGGCAAAGATACGACATTATCGGCAGATGAGCAAGCAGAGCTGCAAATAATTGTGGATAGAGTGGCAAAAGGCGAGCCGGTGCAGTATGTTTTGGGCAGTGAGGAGTTCTGCGGACGCGAGTTTCTCGTCCGTCCGGGCGTGCTTATCCCCAGACCCGAGACACAGCAACTGGTCCGTCTTGTCGAGCAGAACGTCCCATCCGGTAGCACGGTGCTAGATATCGGGACAGGCAGCGGCTGCATCGCCATCACGCTGGCTCTCGACGGCTACAAGGTGACGGCTCTCGATGTCTCGGATGAGGCTCTTGAAGTCGCAAAGCAGAATGCCGAGCGCCTTGGCGCGGAGGTGGAGTTCGTGAAGGGAGATATATTGAGCCCAAAGACCCTCTCTAACTCCCCCTTAAAGGGGGAGAACATTGGCCAGGAAGCCTCCCCTTTAAGGGGAGGTTTGGTAGGGTCTATCGTCAGCAACCCTCCCTACATCTGCGAAAGCGAGGCCTCGGCGATGGACACGAACGTGCTCGACCACGAACCTCACCTCGCGCTCTTTGTTCCCGACCATGACCCGCTGCTCTTCTACAGGGCAATCAGCGAGTTCGGAAAGATGCATCTTGCAGATGAAGGACAAATCTTCTTTGAGGTAAACAGCGCTTATGCCAAGCAGGTTGAGGCGCTTCTCCGCGAAAAAGGTTACAAAGAAACAAGAATCATCAACGACCAATACGATAAGGAAAGGTTCGTGTGCGCAAGGAAATCTAACTATGAATTATGAATTATGAACTGTGAACTAACAAAGGAGGTTGCTCTTGGAAAGGCTACGGCTCTTTGCAGCCAGAGCGAGCATTGCAAGGCTCAGATAATGGAGAAACTCTCGTCGTGGGGTGTCTCAGTTCAGGACGCCTGCAACATTATGGACTATCTCGAGAAGGAGAAGTACATCGACAACAAGCGCTTTGCCCGAGCCTATTGCCACGACAAGTTCTGCTACAACCACTGGGGCCGCATCAAGATAAGGCAAATGCTCCGCCACCTCCGCCTCAGCGATGAAGAGATAGAGGAGGGCATGGCGACGATTCCCGACGAAGACTACCAGCAGACGATTTGTGACGCCATCCAGGCAAAGGACCGCACCCTCCGTGAGAAGGACGTGTACCAACGCAAGGCGAAGCTCGTCCGCCATCTCCTCTCCCGCGGCTTCGAGACAGACCTCGTCCTCGATGCTGTCAACGAATACCTGAAGATGGACTAAGTCACAGGTAAAAACCGGCATCACGTTCTTGGACTTCCAGCATCACGTTGCTAAGTTTCCATCATCACGTTGCCAGACAGCCAGCATCACGTTCTATTATTGGTGTCCGGTAAAAAGCACCGGAGGTGCGAAAGACCACAGACGGGGGTGAAACCCCCGGGGCTATGTCATTTAGTATATCAAAGCCCTGGAAGGGCGACAGAATATGTAATTGGTTTAACTACAACTTGCTTTTAGGACTCTGTCGTCCTTTCAGGACTTTCCCTTTCATCGCACCATTACCGGGGGTTAACACCCCCGTCTGTGGTCTGTCGTCTCTTCGAGACTTAAGTAAGCCCTCATAAGCTGCTATTCGTCAGAATCGCCGATGGGAAAGGACCTAAAAGGAAGAGAGAAAAATTTTCCCCGGACAGCAATAACATTCTATAGAAAGAGCCCACCCTAAGAAAGGTGGGCTCAGTCTGCTGCTCCGAAGAACAGCAGGATGACTATTCCTTCTCCTCGAAAAGAGGGGAAGGGGGAAAGAAACTACTACTTCTTATTCAGATAGAGGTCAGCCTGTACGGCGCAAGCTACGGAGCAACCTACCATCGGGTTGTTGCCGATGCCGAGGAAGCCCATCATCTCAACGTGAGCGGGCACTGAGCTTGAACCTGCAAACTGAGCGTCAGAGTGCATGCGGCCCAGCGTGTCGGTCATGCCGTAGCTGGCAGGACCTGCTGCCATGTTGTCGGGGTGAAGGGTACGACCTGTACCGCCACCGCTGGCTACGCTGAAGTAAGCCTTGCCGGCACGGATGCGCTCCTTC
>CACXLY010000007.1 GCA_902768605.1 uncultured Bacteroidales bacterium | reverse complement strand
TAGGCGCCTTCGTAGTTGAGCGGATGGGTGTAGATATTCCTTGTCCCAACGAGGTCGATGCCGATGTATCGGCGGTTGCCTTCCGTTTCACGTATGAATTGATGGTAGTTCGTCGTGGCGATGACGGATGCCATACGTGGACGTGATTTGCGATAGTGACCATAGGCGTCACGAAGATTGATTTGTCCCGACGTCAGTAGGAACTTCATTGTGTTGCTCTTTGAGTCGCTGTTGATGGCTATCTCATCGAAGATGACCAACAGGACTTCGGAGAGTGTCAATAGGGTGTCCTTGTTGATGGGGTCGTTGGGACTTATAGCCGTCTGATAGGTTTGTAAACAAGGAGGTAATAAATGGGAAGCCAGAAACGACTTGCCTATTTGTTGCGAACCACAAAAGGTGGGCATAATAGGATTGGCATCGATTTCTCCACGCCACAAAGCCACTACGGCTACGAGCCAACGATGGAACACAAGGTCGTAGAGTTCTGGGTCAGCCATCGGTCCGAACTCCATGTGTTCAAAGAAGAAGTCGTGGATGTAGTCGGGGTCAGTCTCGGGGTTCCACGCGGGGAGCGACTTGAGCCACTCAAGGTGTGGCGCAAAGTCGGGCGCGAAATCTTCGCTGTTGACAAGTGAACGCAGAACATTGTCCTTGACGGGAAGCCCTTGTTCACGAAGTCTCGTAAGGCTCGTAAGGATGGTGTCGATGAAGCGGTCATCGACTTCCTTCCAACTACCGCCGTTCTCGCTGTACTCTACTTTACCCGTCAGCGTGTTGTGTCGCCATTTGCGGTTCTTTCGCAAATAGTCTTTCACTTCATTCATCACGCTGGCGTGTTCCGCCTTGCGCTGTTCTTCGCTCAAAGGTCTTCGCCCGCGTGGAAGCGAAACGTCAATACCATTGTCCTTTGCCATCTGCATAAGTAGGGCGATACTGTCGGTGGACGATTTTGTTTTAAGACAATTGTTGAACTTCGCATCGCATTCTTCGCGACGATAGTTGGGATACTGACTGCAGATGGTGTGGTAGGGTTCCCGCGCCGCCTCACCGAGCGAGGCGCACGAAAAAGTGACCTTCAACCAATCATTGTAAGTACTTGTAATGTCGATACCGCTCTCAGCGATTCGACCAGCCACGAGCTGTAAATGCTCAAGGTCTGTAAAAGAATTTGACTCTTTCATCTTTTTTTTAATTTTAAATTGATAAATATTTATTGTTAATAAAACACTCATTGTCCCAAGGCAGGAAGCACGCACGCGTGACGTCCTTACACGCGGGGTCGGCCACGAGGCCGTAGTTGAAGGCAAGGTGATTGCGCATCTCGTACCATTGGTCGCGGAAACACATGCACTCCACAGCCTCCGGCAAGCGCACCACCCACTTCACGCCATTCCCGGATGGCGAAACGAAACACAACTCCGTCTCTACATGTTTATCCGCACACAGCGCATGTTGTACGGCGCGCGCCTCGTCCCCCGAACCCAAGCCGTCGATGTCGAGGCAGAGGTAAGGCGAACGCACACCCAAACAATTTGTGTTGCGGTACGAGAAGACACCCGAGAACGTGGCGTACTCGAAATTGAGCACCTTGAAGTTGTCCCTTTGCGCTTTCGTAGCCGTAGGTATCATCGCCCGCAGCTCCTCCGTCGGCTTACGCGCGCGTTCCGATATTATATACTCATAGACCCAATCGATGGTCTGTGTCTGCTGTGGCCGCTGCTGCGGACAAGCCTCCTGCTTCGCTTCGTTCCACCATCCGCAGGGAAAGATGCTGAAACGCTCATTTACATTACTTTGAATCATAATTCGATTTTTTTTTAAATCATTGACGGTGCAAAGTAAGGCATTTGTCCACAATGAACAATACAATACTTAATTAAGTATAAAAGTCATTTCGTAATCTATTGCAAAACAATATTTTATCTACGAATTATAAAACATTCAAAAAAAAAATTCTCAAATTACCATCCATAACCTATACATAATGAAACAATTACAAAAATGTTTTTTCCAACTTTTCCCATTATTTCCACGTGTTATTGCACAAAAGCAAGTAGTATGTGCAAAAAAAAGACCCCGCAAGTCAAATGTTTACTTGCGGAGCCTCTATCTTTATGAGACGCTATAAAACTATCACTTAGCCATAAACGGCAATAACATGGGAGCGGCTAAAACCGGAAAGCAATAATAAAGCCCCCTCCCGGCAGGTCTGTCTGAAACCATAGGGGAGGGGGCGGAATCTATTTAGCTATGCTGCCTATGCTTCGGGAAGCACGGGCATGGGCTCAGTCTGTCGCGTTACTTAACAAAAATCTTCTTGCCGTTCACGATGTTGATGCCCTTATGCATCTTCTCGAGGCGCTGGCCTGCGAGGTTGTAGATGCCGGTCTGTACCTCGGGCTCAGCACTCTTCACCTCATTGATGCCAACGGGAACGCCGTTGATGAGGTTGTAGTAGATGTTCTCCTCTTCGTTGAAGAATACCTGCTCGCTGCTGGGTGTGAGTACGGGATACTTGTCGAAGTTGATGGACTGGTACCAGCTGATTTCGCTCTGGTCGCCGTTGAGCTTGAAGCAAATCTCGCCGCTTTCGAGCTGCTGGTCTGTCACGGCAGTAGCGTCCTGCGGATTGGCAGCCTGGCCACTTGAAGAGCCGTTGACGTAGTCGCCCTGATAGTAGCTGTTGATAATCTTGGAGTTCGGACCGTTGAGGGCGCCGAAGAACTGTGCGTACCTTGCAGACTGAACCTTACCGATAGAGAGGCAGTTCTGGATGGTGACGCGCGACGAGTTGGTGTAGCCCACCATGCCGCCGAAGGTGCAGTTGCCGGGTACCTCTGCGGAGTTGAAGAGCGTACCGTCGAACAGGCAGTCGACGATGTCGCAGACAGCATTTGTGCTGTTGTTGGTGTAGCCCACGATGCCGCCATAGTTGCCGCCGCCGCCAGCGTCTTCGCTGTCGAATGTGCCTGAGTAGGTACACTTCTCAACGCGAATCGTGCCATCGTTGGAGCAACCCAGGATGCCGCCTTGTCTGCCACCTACGCTCGTGTTGTGGATGTTCACGTAGCTGTGGATGTTGCGGATAATCACGTTGTTGTCGCGAGCGAATCCAGCCACGGCGCCTGCGCTCTGGTAGAGGGTGTAGAGTTCGCCGTAGATGTCGAAGTTCTCGACAAGTGCATTGTCGGAGAGCACGCCGAAGAGGCCGTAGAAGTTGCGGTCTGAGGTGGCGTTGAAGTTCTTGATGGCGTGTCCCTGTCCGTCGAAGTGGCCCTTGTAGGCGATGCCGGAGCTTGCCCAGTTGCCGATAGCAGACCATGCGAATTCCTCGCCCAGCTCTGCGAAGTCGATGTCGTTCAGGAGGACAGCATCCGATTCGAGTGCGCCGCCGTTCACTATCAAGGAGAAGATAGCGAGGTCGGCAGCCGTCTTCAGCTGGTAAACGCCGTCCACGGGCTGCGGCATGATGTCGTTGTTGATGAGTCTGTCTGCAATGGCAAGAGCCTCTTCAGCCGATACGTCGCCCTCGCTGTAATGCGTCTGTGCATCAATCACTTCATCCTCCCACTTCGTATAGTCCTCGTCGGAAATCAGGGTGCCCAGGCCGTCGAGCGTGTCGTAGAGCTTGTTGGCTGCGTCGAGCATAGCGATGTAGGCCTTGCGGCAGGCGAGTACCTGATTGAAGAGGTCGGAGAAGGTGTTGATGAGTGCCATGCGGTCGCTGGTCTTGTCAACTTGTTCAATAGCTTCAACGAGCTGGGTCTTCAGCTCTTCCGACATGTTGGGATACGTGGTGAAATCATCGACGGTCCAGTCGGAGTCCACGATGGTCTGTGCACGGTCCCTATAGCAATTGAGCACTGCCTGGAGTGACTGCTGGATGTCATCCTCTGCTGTGCCGAGGTAGATGAGGTGGATGTCGCCGAAGGGGAGCCAGTCGCCGCTGAGGCCTGTACCCTGATTGCGTACGCCGACAGTCAGCGTGCCGTCAGTAACTTCTACGGCAGTGGAGTTCTCGTAGCGTCCTGCCTTGAAGGCAACGGAGCAGCCTTCTCTTACCTGCGGAACCCAACCCACGATGTCGCCTTCATACAGCTTGTCGCTGCCTTCGCCAAGGCAGTTCACGCCGGGCTCGGCCTCTTCCTCGGGGATAACATCCTCGCTGGGAGACATGAAGTAGTTGTAGGTGTCGTTCAGGAAGAGCTGGCCGGCATAGAACTTAGAGTAGATGTCGCCACCGGTGCGGAACAAGCCGTTGATTACCATCATGTAGTAGCCGTTCGTCAGTCCTGTCAAAGTCTGCGAGGCGCTGAAGCTCTTGTTGTTGAATCCTTCGGGAATGGGCATGATGTCAGTCAGGCCAGCAACGGTAGCTGTGCCGCCATCAGCTTCAACAGTCCATCCTTCGTAGCCTTCGGTGAAGTTGGGATTCGTCAGCAGACGTGTAATCTCTGTTCCGGGAACAACGCCGCCTGCGATGGCATTATCGAGCATCTGGTTTACGAAAGCAATCTCTTCTGCAAGCGCTGCGTCGTCCAGGTTGAGCTCCTCCATGATGTAGGGATAGCTGCCGTTAGGATAGTTGTTGTCCGGCTCCATGTTCTGCTCGAGATAATCCTTGAGGAAGTCTGTCATCACGCCTTGGAGGTTGTTCTCCACGATAAAGTTGGCAGCATATTCGCAAGCCTCCTCGTAAGCAGCATAGTTGGCAGCAGAAGCCTTGATGCTTTCCTTCAGCACAAGGGCTGCGCGGTAGGTCTCGAGGAACTGCTCGAGGGTCTCGCTGTCTGCCCAAGACCTGATTTCCTCATCGTAAGCGTCGAGCAAGGGCTGATAAGCCTTAGTCTCTTCGATGAATTCTTCCTCCTTGGCAGTGACGTTGTTGATAAGTTCGGACAGCATCTCGTCGGTGAGGTTCCTGTAGTCGTATTCGCCGAACTCATAGACGATGGCGTTGCCGTCGAGGACGGGATACTTGTCCTCGTCGAGAATCTGATGCCAAGCCACATCCACGAAGTTCTTTTCGTTCAGCAGCCAGCAAATCTCGCCGCTTGCCAACTGCTCGTCGTTAACCTCCGTAGCGTCCAGGGTAACGGTGCTTGCCGAGCCGTTGAGTATTTCGCCCTTGTAGTAGCTGTTGGGGAGAGAGGAGCTGGCGTTCTTCACAGCGCCGAAGAACATGCCCCATACAGCAGACTCGACATGGCCGACAGACAGGCTGTTCTTGATGGTAACGAGACCGCCGTTGCTGTATCCGACGAAGCCGCCGAAGGTGCAAGTGCCGGGAGCCGGGTTGTTGTTGACTACCTCGCCATCGAACAGACAGTTGGTGATGTCGACAACGGTGTTGCTGTTGTTGTTGATGTAGCCCACGATGCCTCCATAGTTGCCGCCGCCGCCTGCGTCATTGCCGTCCAGCGTGCCGGAGTATGTACAGTTCTCGATGACAGTCTTGAAGGTGGTGGAATGCGCACCGCCCAGGATACCGCCCTGTCTGCCGCCTGCACTAACATTATTAATGTTGACGTAGCTGTGGATGTTGCGGATTACGGGTCTGTCGTCGCGGGAATAAGCTGCCACGCCGCCAGTGTACTGTGTGTTGGTATTAATCGTTCCGTCGATGCTGAAGTTCTCAATGAGACAGTCCGTCGAGATGACGCCAAAGAGCGCGAAGAAGCTCTGGCTTGAGTTCACGTTGAAGTTCTTGATGGCGTGACCCTGTCCGTCGAAGTGTCCCTGAAAGCAGGCGTTGCCTGCCGGGGTGCCTACCCAGCTGCCGATAGGTGTCCAGACGAAGTTCTGCCCCTTTGCCGTAGCTGCTGCAATGGCAGGACCGAAGTCGATGTCGTTCACGAGGATAGCCTTGGCATTCAGCGTGCCCTTGTTTACGATGTCAGCAAAGCGCCTGAGCAGATTGACGGAGCTAATCTCGTAGTAGCCGTCAGCATTTGGCGTCATGGTGAAGTTCTCGTCGTAGAGGTCGCAATATGAGCAGTAGCCGTCGACAAAGTCGTGCTCGTCTTGTGTCGTTTCTGAGTATGTGTTGGAATAAGTGGCATCCGTATAGACGTCACCATTACAGTGCATGCGTCCGTTCATATAGACCTGTCCGTGCGTGGGGTCGAGCACAGGTGCTTCGTCTGTGCCGATTGTCTGATACCAGCCGATAGTTGTCTGGTCGCCATTCAGACCGTAGCATAAAGCTCCGGTGGGCAGCATGTCGGCCGTGAAGGTCGATACAGCGGGGCTCTGTATGTTCTTACCGCCAAATCCGGTCAAGGCAGTGCCCTCCAGCCAATAGTTGTTTTGGAAGTTGGCGAGGGTGTAATTGTTATTCTGGTTGCCCACGATGGCACCGCCGTATGTAGGCGTTGCGTCTTCTGCCGTGAGATTAAGTTGTCCAAGGTTCAAGCAACCGATTATCATACCACCCTGGTTGTTGAGGTAACCTGCGATGCCGCCTGCGGAGCAGTTGGGGAGGACGTAGTTGATGGTGCCGTAGTTTGCACAATACAGCACGGTGTCCTCTGCCATGTAGCCAGTCACACCGGCAAAGCAGTCGTTGTTGCCAGCCGTTTCAGTCAGGGTGCCGGAGAAGGTACAGCCTGTGATGCGGTTATGGTATTGCGAAGAGCCTATCACGCCACCCACATGATGCACGTTGCTTTCGGTGACGGTGATGTTCAGTGCGGAGTGCACATTCGAGACGCGGCTGCTTGCAGACCAACCGATGGCTCCGGTGCCGTGTGCTGCCGTGCCATCAGATTTTGCGTTGGCTTCCAGTTTACCCTGGATACTGAAGTTCTTGACTTCGGCATTGCTAATGAAACCAAAGAGTCCGAACTTACCCGCGCTAACACCATCGAAGCCACTAATTGTGTGACCCTGTCCGTCGAAGGTACCCGAGAAGGGAGCACCGTCTATGCCGATGGGGTTCTCCCAGGTGCCGCTGAGGGCGATGTCGGCAGTCAGCACGCCATTAGCAGCCCTGCCCGAGTTGACGTAATCGGCAAAGGCGAGCAGTTCGGCGGCTGTTCCAATCTCGAAGTTCTTGACTTCTTCCTTGTAGCCGCCCAGCGCATTTATCTGTTCATCGCTCAACGATGTTTCCCAGAAAGCTACGCTTGAGAGATAGGTGTCCTGCTTCTCGCCATCTTCGTCGCAGAGCAGGTAGAAGCCGAACGGCATAATCTTGAAGCGGTCGTTCGCGTCGGGGGCTTTCTCGGCAATCTTCTCACCATTCTGATAAAGGATGTTCATTCCATCGCGATACGTCAGCACAAAGCGGTTCCAGAAGTTGTTCTTTACATTACCGCCGTAGCCTAAGGAGCCCACGCCTGCCGTGTTGTTGTGGATGAAGAGGTCGCCGTCGCTGCCGTTCGACTGGTCTGTCTGGAACAATCCGTCGTAGTCAACAGCATTTTCCACCATCACATCTATCATGAGAGTGTACGACTGCGAGGCTGCAGCGCCTTCAGCACGCGACACTTTCAGTGCCGACGTGGCAGGCACGAAGATGGCACCTTCGCCATCGGGACCTTCGGCCGACGTGATGCCTGCATTCTCGAGGGTAGAGAGCGAGATGCTTCTCGTGCTCAATACGGCAGGCGTCATCGTCAGGCTTCCCTTGTCTGGCGCCATCAGGTCCCCCTCGTTGTTGAAATTCCATTGTGCAACGGGCTCGGGAATGTCCTGCGCCCAAACATGCACGCTTCCCATTAGCCCCGTCAGGAGCAAAAGGATAATTGGGTAAAGTTTTCGTTTCATGTTAGTTTTAGCTTTGGAGTTAATAAAAGGATTAAATGTTCTCTTTTGGCAGCAAAAATACTGAAATATACAAAAAGTACAATTATTTAATCAATATTTTTTTATTTTTCTATAAATATTATAATGTAATGCCCCCAAATACAACAATTCCTGCAAGGCTTTTCATGCCGTATAACATGTTTTGCCGTCAATCGGGACGGAGAGAGTTTATCGTGCTGCCCATGATTATGCAATCAAATCGCATAAGAGGCGGGCAAAAGTAGAAGTTGATAGAGAATAGTTGAGAGTTTGCAGGTTTTTAATGCGTGAAAAGCGTGCACTATACATTATTTATTTGTATCTTTGCACAAGAATTACGCATTGGACTCTCTAAATGACGAGCGTCCGGCAAGTGGAAAGACTGAGAAATGGTAAATGAATCAAGTTTCTGAAGTAGTCAGTAGTTAAGTAGTAAAGTAGTTAAGCCGAATGTTTTGGCAGCCGGCTACAGACGTGAAAAGGTATTGGCTTAACTACTGTCCGAAGGACGAGCGAAGCGATAACTACTTAACTACTTAACTACAAAAGAAATAGAGCTTGCTAAATAGTAAATGAATAATTAATCAAAAATGCTTAAATCGCCTATGAATACTCAATTGAAGTGGCTGCTGGCGTTGTGGCTTCTCGTCGTGTTTGCTTTTCCAGCCAGGGGAGAGCGCTATGTGGAGGACTCCTTGAAGGTGGGAGGTGTGTGGCGGAAATATGCAATGCTCTTGCCCGACGGCCTCAAGGCCGATGCTCCGCTCGTCTTCGTGCTTCATGGCCACGGGGGAAATATCAGGAAAGAGAACATGATGTCGGGTGCTGCCCGAAGGCACGGCTTTGCGCTTTGCATCCCTTTGGGGCTGAAGGACTCCAAGAACAAAAACAGCTGGAATGTGGGCTACCCGTTTCAGCAAGGGTGGAAGGTGGACGACGTAAAGACCTTATGCCGAATGGCGCGTCATGTTCAGAAACGTTACAAATTGAGCAGGGCGAACACTTTCCTGACAGGCATGTCGAATGGCGGAGAGATGTGCTACCTGATGGCTTTCTCCAAGCAAAGCACTTTCAAGGCAGTGGCGCCGATAGCTGGCCTCACGATGGAGTGGATGTATCGCGAGTTGGAGGCAGAGAAGCCCATTCCCCTGATGGAAGTTCATGGCACGGAGGACCGCACCTCGGAGTGGACAGGCGACCTCGAGAACAAAGGCGGGTGGGGCGCCTACATGCCGGTGCCGCTGGCCATAGGCTATTGGGTGGCAAAGAACCGGTGCACGCACGAGGAGACTGAGCAAGTGGAGAGCCTAAGGGGTAAGGATGGGAACAGGGTCGTCAAGCATCTCTTTACGGGCAGCCCCTCGGGATGCGACGTGTGGCTGTATGAAGTGATTGGCGGCGGACACTCCTGGCACACGGACGATATAGACACGGGCGAGGAAGTCTGGAAGTTCTTCAGCAAGTATCTGGAGTGATGAAATGATACGCCCCAAAACATGCCCGACAAGACGATTTTTCGCACGAAACACAACAAAATAGCTGCCATCTGCTGAGAAAACCAAATAAAATGTGTATCTTTGTGGCACATTGGAGTGAGTATAATACTATGAAACGCATCGAGATTCTTTCACTGGCACTCATGATATCGGCTACGATTTTGGGACAGAACAAGAATGCTCCCGTCAACTACGACGAGAGCCAGGTGCCGGCCTTCGAACTCCCTGACCCTTTGCTGTGCAATGACGGCAGTCGCGCCGAGAACGCAAGGCAGTGGGAGAAGGTGCGCAGGCCCGAGTTGCTGCGGATGTTCGGCGAACAGGAATACGGCGTGACGCCAAGCCGGACGGGTATCAAGGTGAAGCACGAAGTCATCGCCACGAACCCCGAAGCAATGGGCGGACTGGCCACGCAGAAACAGGTGCGCTTCACCTTCACCGGCAAGAACGGCAAGTCAGTCCAGGCCTTGCTGTTGCTCTACATTCCCAACAGCAGAGATGGGCGCGTGCCCGTCATCGTGAGCTACAATTTCCATGGCAACCAGACCACTACCATGGAGCCGGACGTCATCTTCTCGCCCTCGAAGGAACTGATGAAGAGTGCCGGCTCGGAGGCTTGGATACGCGGAGAGCAGATGAGCCGCTGGTCGTACGAACTGGCTCTGCAGCGCGGCTATGCCGTTGCCACGATGAACTACCACGACATCTGTCCCGACGCCCCTGACTTGCTTGCAGGGGGCATCCCGTCTCTCCTGTCCGATTTCGACATAAAGCATCGCAAAGAAAGCGAGTGGGGAGCGATAGGCATCTGGGCGTGGGGCTACAGCCGCATTGCAGACTACCTGGAGAAGGAAAGACGAATCGACAGGCATCGCATGGTCGTGCTGGGACATTCGCGACTGGGCAAGACGGCTTTGTGGGCCGGCGTGCAGGACGTGCGGTTTAAGGTCGTCATCTCGAACGACTCAGGTTGTGGCGGTGCAGCCCTCTCGAAGCGTGTCTTCGGCGAAAACGTGGGCCGCATCACAGCCAACTTCCCGCATTGGTTCTGCCCTGCCTTCAATAAGTATTCCGAGAACGAAGCCGCATTGCCCTTCGACCAGCACGAGCTGCTGTCGCTCGTAGCGCCGCGCCATGCCTATGTGGCAAGCGCCGAGGATGACCAGTGGGCTGACCCGCGAGGGGAATACCTGAGCCTCTTCCATGCAGGACCTGTTTACAGGCTTTATGGCATGCAGGCCCTGCCCACCGACGAGCAGCCGGCAGTGCATCAGCCGTGTCATTACGACGTGGGCTACCATATCCGTGCGGGCAAGCACGATGTGACGCCCTACGACTGGCAGTGCTACCTCGACTTCTTGGACTCGATTTGGTAGTCCTCGGAAGAGTTTAGAGTTTAGGGTTTAGAGTTTAGAGTTGAGGGTTGAGAGCCAGTTCGTGAGTTGATAGTCAGTGAGACGTGAATTGATATAATATAAGTTGGGAGTCGACAGTTTGTGAGCCGAATAATCATTTTTCATAATGAGAAAAATTTAGTTATTAATTTAGGAGTAGTAGTAAAGGCTTAGAAACATCGGCTCCCAATCTTTAATATCTATTCCTAATCCCTTCAGGGCTCCATGAAGACGTTTTTCACGGCGTCGAGGTAGCCGTAGCCATACACGTTATCGGGCTGGAGGTAGCTCGTCTCCGTCCATTCGTTCCACGAATTGATGGTGATGAGGGGGTGGAGGTGAGGCCTCGCGTCGAGATATGCCTTTGCTCTGCGCAGAGCCTGCTCGAAGCGCTCGGGCGTATTGTCGCGTGTGACGGCGCTACGGCCCGTGCGGGGGCTGTTGTCCCATCCGATACTGATGTGCGGATAGTAGGGGATGCTGAACTCCTTCTCAAGTTTCTCCCATTCCTGGTAAGCCTGTTCGAGGATGTTGGCATAGTCGTCGTCCACGTTGATGAAATGGCAGAACTGGTAGTGCGACATGCTGTTGAACCCGAGCTTCCTGACGAATTCGTCGCGCGGCTTGTCGGTTTTTGCCGCATCGAATCCGCTGTAATTGAACTGCGGGGCCCACATGGTGAACTGCAGTTCGAGGTCGGGGAAGCCCGCCTTCTTCACTTCTTTTCGGAACCACTTCAGTGCATCGACGGCCTGCTCCACGCCTCCGACGCCATCGATGAAGGTCGTGAGCTCGTAAATCATAAACACGGGCTTACCGTCTATCTTATAATAGTTTGGCTGACGGAAGAAGAGCTCGATGTTGCGTCGGCACATCTTCTCGAACGCTTCTCGGCTGACGCCTCCGCGCCAGATGATGTTGTTCTCGCCGAGGTGAGCGATGCGCGTATCCCAGTAATTCTCAACGTTGTGGTTGGCCCACATGAGGTAGAACTTCATCTTGCCCGAGTTGGCGGCTTTCAGAAAACCATTGGTGAGCGTGGTCTCCATGAAGGGACGCTCGTCGAACCAGTACCAGTCGAAGATGAAAACGTTCACGCCGTGGCTGGTGGCCTGTTCTATCTCCATTTCCATGACGGCGGGGTCGGCCTCGTTGACGTATCCCCACAGGGGCCGCCGCTTCCAGTAGTGTCCCGGGTTGCGTTGCTGCATCGTCATCACCGTCTCCCATTCGCCCATTCCCGTGGGCCAGAAGGGGCGCAGCCGCGGGTCGTCGGCAGCATAGGCGGGGTAGAGGTAGGCCGCCACATCGTAGGTCTTCTTTGATTGAGCAAGACAGGTGACGAGGGACAGCTACATTTGGATGCGGAGAGCTTTCAGTTGGCTATATGACTGCAAAAGCTATTGTCCTTTAACTTCCCAAGGCGAGCATAGCGAGCTAACTTCTTTAACTTCTTTAACTTCAAAAGAATCACGATATCCGAAACTTATATTATTTACTTTTCATTATTTACCTTTTT
This sequence comes from uncultured Bacteroidales bacterium, assembly GCA_902768605.1. Next base: position 44,893 of record CACXLY010000007.1, on the reverse strand, counting down.
ACTTTATCACCTTTTCACCTTTTCGATGCCCATCAGTCTCCTTTTAGAGGGAAATTCTGACGCTACAGCAAGGAACTGCGAACGCTACAGCAAGGAGCGGCCTTTCCCACAGCAAGGAACTGCCGACGCCACAGCAAGGAACTTTCGACGCCTCACGAAGCGTCTTGACGTCATGCGCCCGAGATGGTGTCCGCTATCTTGCCCACGTTCATGCTTCTGGCGCTGGCGTCGAAGATGTCCTTGTAGAGCCCGCCTTGCCTATAGACCTCGTCGGGGGTGCCGGACTGCACCACGCGGCCGTGCTCGAGCACATAAATCTGGTCGGCGTCGATAATCTGGCCGATGTTGTGCGAAATGATGACGACCGTGCGCCCCTGCTTGATGGCGTCGATGCTTGCCTTTATCTGCTCCGTGGCAATGGCATCGAGGCTTGCTGTTGGCTCGTCGAGGAAGATGATGGGTGGGTTCTTGATGAACATGCGTGCTATAGCGACGCGCTGCTGCTGGCCGCCACTGAGCTGAAGGGCCGACGTGTCGAAGCCGTTCGGCAGCTGCGCCACCTGGTCGTAGAGGAAGGCTTGTCGGGCCGCCCATACCACGTCGTCGTGGGTCGCCTCGGGATTGCCGTACTTGATGTTCTCCTCGATGGTCCCGTCGAATATGTGGTTCTTCTGCAACACCAGCCCGATGTGCTCGCGAAGCCACCGCGTGTCCCACTGGTTCAGGTCGGTGCCGTCGAGCTTGATGACGCCTCCCTGGGGCTGGTAGAACTTGTCGAGCAGGTTGACGATAGTGGTCTTGCCTGCACCGCTCAGGCCGACGAGCGCCGTGATTTTACCGCTTTCGATATGCATCGAGACGTCCGTCAGGGCGTGCGTCCCGCCTGGGTAGGTGAAGTCGACATGCTCGAGCTCAAAGTCACCTCCCACCTCAGCGGGACGATGCCTACCGGTAGGCTCCTTCTGGTCCTCTGCCTGCAGGATGCCAAAGAAGCCTTCGGCATAGATGAGGGCATCGTTCATATCGTCGTAGATACGGTGAAGCTGGCGGATGGGCGCGCTGACATTCGCAAAGAGCATTACGTGATACATGATCTTGCCGATGCTCATGCCGGGGTAGTCGATAAGCACGAGGTAGGCCGTCAGTATGATAATGAGCACCGTCCCGATCTGCTCGAGAAAGCTCTTCAGACCGCCGAACATGTAGCTCTGTTTGCGCATGTTCAGCTGCAGCCCCGTCATGGTGCGCTGCAGGTTTGCCTGCCGGTCGGCCTCTATCTGCTCGCGGTTGAACGACTTGATGACGTTGATGCTCTCGATGATACTCAATATGCCCTGGCTGACAGCCTGATGGCCGCTGAAGATGCTGCGCCGGCCGCCCTTCATGCGTCCCGCCTGAATGTATGTGACATAGAAATAGATGGGCACGATGCACAGCGCAACAAGTCCCACGTAAACATTGGCGATGAACATGAGAGCAAGTGCCAGCACGGCGCTCGTGAAGAGGGGAAGAATTTCGATGAAGAAGTTGTTGACGGTGTTACTCAAACTCATGATGCCCCTGTCGATACGCGACTGCAGGCGCCCCGTCTCGTTGCCCTCGGCGCTAAAGAATGCCATGCGAAACGACAGCACTCGCTCCACCACCTTCAACGAGAGGTCCTGGCTGACGAGAATGCGCATGCGCTCGCCGAAGTAACGTTGGAAGAAGGTGACCAATGCTGCCACCACCTCCTTGCCCAGCAGAATGATGCTGATGATGGTCAGGATGCTCACGGCGCTGCCCCACGAGAAGCCGCCCGGCGTCTGAATGAGGGCGTTGATGCGGTCCACGGCGCGGTCGAGCACCACAGCATTCACCTGAGCCATCAGCGAGCCAACGAGCGTCAGCAGCAACGTGACGGCCACCAGCCCGCGATAGGGCAGCACGTAGGGCAGTATGTTTTTCAGCAAGCCCCAGATGGTCATCTTGGTCGCCTCGCCTGCTGTCTTCTCTGTCGTATTTACCATAAACAAAACCGATTGCGTGGATTCGTGTCCCCCCGCGAGCAAGCTGCCACCGGGCATCTCATGCCGTTTGTGCCGCTCGGGGATGCTGCGCTAACGCTCGGGGCGATGGCTCACAGCGTCTTGACCCATTTCTCCAAGTCCTTCTTCGATGCGCGGTTCAGCAGCTTCCCGTCTTTCCAGCGGACGTCGGGATAGGCGTCTTTCAGGTCGTCGCATGCTTTTTTGATGTCGCTTCCGCCCGAAGTGGCGAAGGGAACCACGGTCTTTCCCTTGAAGTCGTATGCTTCCATGAAGGTATTGATAATAGTAGGGCAGGTGTACCACCAGATGGGGAAACCGACAAAGACGAGGTCATAGTCCTTCACGTTCTTCAGCTTGGAAGTGATGGCCGGTCGGGATGTCTTGTCCTGCATCTCCAGAGTGGTGCGGCTCTGCTTGTCGCGCCAATTGAGGTCGGCTTCCGTATAGGGCTGCTGCGGCTTGATTTCGTGCAAGGTGCCGCCTGTCGTTTCTGCCAGTCGCTCCGCCACAGCCTTCGTGGTCCCCGTCGCGGAGAAATAGGCAACCAATACTTTCTTCTCCTTGGCTGTCTTTTGTTTGCCAACTTGTGAACTGGCGTTGAGGCTCATCGCCAATAGCGCCATCAACATCAATGCAATCTTTTTCATGTCGTTAGATATTATAATTAAGTTTAGGATGTTTCGTTTTTCAGGGGAGTTAAAGAAGTTAAAGAAGTTAGCTCACTTGCGCTCGCTTGGGGAAGTTAAAGGACAATAGACTTTGCTGCTGAATTGCCAACTAAGAGTCCTCCACATCCCGACGGTATCGTCCTTTAACTTCATTAACTTCTTTAACTTCATTAACTCCCGAATTTATTTAACTTAAAACTTGTCCGTCCGAAACGGGATGACGGGCAGTCCCGAGTTAGCCTTCAGGTTGCCTGGCTGGAAGCTCTTGAAGGCGTAACGTACGGCGACGGGTTCGGCCACGTCGTCGCAGCGGACGGTCACCTGCTTGCCGCTTATCCCGGCTGCTGCTTTGTGCCAAACGCTATCGGGCCCGCACATCTCGAAGCCTGCTATATCAACATTGCGGTTGAAACCATCCTCGGCATTGTCGAAAGTGAGGCGTACCTGCTTGCCTCGTGATGTCGTCTCAACCTCCATCGAGCGGTAAATGGGATAGCGATAGTCGATGCCCGGCATGGCATACGTATCGCCGAGCGCCCACAGGCAAAGGCGGTCGCCCACCTCCTTCTTCATGCAGGGATGTATTTGCCAATACTCGTAGTCCTTCACGAGGTCGTTTGTGCAGACCATACCCATATGGGGCAGCATCTCGCTGGCTCGCAGCTGAGCCTCGCGCATGAGGGCGGCCGTCGCCTTATCGCGTGCCCAATAGTAGTCGTAGGGACATATCTCGACGTAGTAGAAGGGCAAGTCGCCCAGCCCCCAGCGTTCGCGCCAGCTCTGAACCATACGGACGAACCGCTCCGTATAGACCTCGGGGCTGTTGATATTCGCTTCGGCCTGATACCAAAGGAATCCGCGGATGGTGTACGGCTCGAGGGGATGAATCATGCCATTGTAGAAGACGGATGGCAAGGCACGATTGACGTTATAAGACGGGCGGACGAGATGGGCGCCCAAATAGGTTTCGGAGGTGAGGTCTTCGCCCGGATAGGTGCTGACGATGCTGGGGGGTGTCCAGCCCTCAACGCGCGTGGCGCCCAGCGAACTGTTGATGATGCCGACGGGACAGCCAAGGGCTTCGGTCAGGCGAATGCCAAAGAAATAACCTGCGGCGCAAAAGTCGCGGGCGGTCTGCGGCATGCAGTCCTGCCAGACTGCCGTCACCGTATCGACCTCTTCCGGATGGGGGGAGAAGGCTACCGTGCTGAAATGCAGGCGTCCTTTGTATCGAGTGGACTCGAGGATGTGGAGGGCGCTGTTCTCCACCGGGCAGCCCTGGAAGCCGTGCAGCGGCATCTCCATGTTGCTCTGCCCGCTGGCGAGCCATACCTCTCCGATGAGGACGTCGGAGATGACCTGTTGTCCGTCGCCGTCGCTGATGATGATGGTCTGCGGCTCGAACGAGGCTTTGGGGGTCGGGACGCGAAACTCCCAGCGCCCATTGGCATCCGACTTGACCTTCTGTCGCGTCTTGTTCCAAGAGGTGCGAAGTGTCACGGTCGTGCCCGTCCCGCGGTCGGTCCATCCCCAAAGGCGCGCGTCGGTCTGCTGCTGCAGAACCATGTGCTCGCCCACCAGAGGGCCGCAGGTGATGCGTGCTGAGCTGGGGCGGGGCCACACAAGCAGCAGCAGCGTCACAATTACATATACGAGCTTTTTCATATTCAATCGAAGGGTTTCTTCGTTGGCAGACGGACCGGTAGGCGGCCTTAGAGGAAGTCGCTTGGGTCGATAGGTTTTGGGAAGGTTCCGTGCACTTCCTTGAAGGCGTATGCGTAGTAGTCCTCGGGGGTGACACCCGGGAAGCGGTCGTGGAAGAGGACGTACGTGGATTCGCGGTCGCAGAAGGGGGCGAGCTGGAGGTAAGTGAGGAAGTGCTCCATGTCGTTCTTGCGGAGATAGTAATTCGCGATGTAGGGCACGACAAACTTTCCCTCTTCCGTTCCGTAGAGCGTCCAGACGTCCTCGAGCAGGTCGATGGCGACGTCGTTATAGCCAGCATTGCCGTAGGAGAGGGCAATGTTGAAGAGCGTCTCGCCCTTGTCGCCGCTTTTCTCAAGGGCATAGGTGAAGCTGTCTTCAGCCCGCTTGGCCTGTTCCGCCTGCAGGTAGATGTCGCCTTCCGTCAATGCGCACCGCCATCGCTGACTTTCGTCGCAGTAGTCCCACGCTTTCTTGATGAGGTCGATGGCTTCGGGAATCTTGTTCAGACGACATTGGGCGAACGCCATCAACTGGTAGATTTGCGACAGCTCGGACTTCTTCTCGGGCAACTCCATTGCACTCGGCTCTGCTTGCGAGAGCACGGAAAGCACTTCCTTATAGCGCTCTTCGCTGCTCAGACAAATGGCGAGCGAAATCTGAACCCTGAAGTCGTCGGGCCGGCTGATGAGGTATTTCTTGTAGTGTTCAATGGCTTCGGGCATCTTGTCGGCTTGCATAAAGGCATTTGCCTTCATCAGGACGGCATTGCTGTCCTTTGGATTGATGGCGAGCGCGAAGTCGGCAGCCTCGAGAGCTTCGGTGAACTTCTCGAGCGCGATGCATGTCTCGGCCAGGAGATTCCAGGCTTCTGAGTCGTAGGGTTCTTTTTCGAGAATCTCTTTCAGCAGCGTGTAGGCGTCCTCATAGTCGTCGAGGCCCATATCTATTTCAGCCTCCATGATGGGTACGCGCGGATGGGTGGGGTAGGCGGACTTGAGGTGCTCGAGCCATTGACCTGCCAGCTCCCATTTGTCGTAGTCCATGAAGATGGAGACGCAGTCGTAGAGATAGGTGTCGAGACAGTCCTGCATGGCGTCCATTTGCTGAAGGAGGAAGTCGGACGCCTTGTCGGCATGCCCCTCTTTGATGAGAAGCTCGGCCCGGATGTATATGACTTCCTGGTCGTCCTGTTCGGTGATGGCGTCGATGATGTCGCGCGCCTCGTCGAGCTGCCCGTAGTACAATCGTTGCCTGGCAAGGAAGATCTGCGGGTCGACGCTGTCAGGGTGCATGTCGATTGCCGCCTTGATGGCCTGGTTGGCTTTGGCGTCCTGCTTGCCCGTCATGTAATATTCGGCAATATCGGTCAGCTCGTCCGCCTCCATATAAGGCGTCTGCCCCTCTGCGATTGCCTTTTCGTAGCGATGAAGCAACCTCAGAAAATGCCGCGACTGATAGTACTTGTTGCTGTCTTCCATTCTTGTTTATTCAACATTGAACATTGAATATTGACCATTGAATCATTGAGCATTGCCCTTTATTCCGCGTTGTGGCGGACGGTTTTGCCCGTTGTCTTTGCCAACCCTTCACGTTGAGTCCTTTGAAAGTACATGAACTTGCAATTGAATGTACATGAACTTGCAATTGAATGTACATGAACTTGCAAACTGCTTCACCTGTGATGCGGGGCGACGCTTGCTGACGAATGGCCTATTTCTTCGTCCAGGTGTCCTTGAGTCCTACTGTCTTGTTGAAGATGAGGTGCTCGGGCGTGCTCTCCGTATCGACGTTGAAGTAGCCGATTCGCTGGAACTGGAGATACGAGAGCGGCTGCATCGTGGCGGCGAACTCCTCGACGTAGCAGTCCTTGAGTACGGTGAGGCTGTCGGGGTTGATGATTTGCTTCATGGCCGTCACCGCGTCGCAGTCCTGCGCTTCGCGGATGGCGGCAAGTTCGTCGCGCGGATTCTCCACCTTCCAAAGGCGGTCGTAGAGGCGAACTTCAGCCTTTACGGCATGCTCGCAGCTGACCCAGTGCAGCGTCTTTCCCTTGATTTTGCGGTCGGCACCAGGCATTCCGCTGCGGCTCTCGGGGTCGTAGGTGCACTGGATTTCGGTGACGCGACCCTCCGCATCTTTCGTGCAGCCGGTACACATTATTATATATGCGTTCTTGAGTCGCACTTCCTTTCCGGGAGCGAGACGCATGAACTTCTTCTCTGCCTCCTCCTGGAAGTCGTCGCGCTCAATCCAAATCTCGCGGCTGAATGCAATCGTATGTGTTCCGTCGGCCTCATTCTCGGGATTGTTGATGGCGGTGAGCTGCTCGACCTGACCTTCCGGATAGTTCGTGATGACGACCTTGACGGGGTCGAGCACGGCGCTGACGCGGATGGCGCGGCTGTTGAGGTCCTCGCGCACGGCACTCTCCAGGAGCGCCATCTCGTTGAGGGCATCGAACGTGGTGTAGCCTATCTTCTTGATGAAGCCGCGAATGCTCTCGGGGCTGTAGCCGCGACGTCGGAAGCCGCAAATGGTGGGCATGCGGGGGTCGTCCCATCCGCTCACCAATCCCTCCTTGACGAGGGCCAGCAGGTTGCGCTTGCTCATGAGCGTGTAGCTGAGATTCAGCTTGTTGAACTCCGTTTGGCGCGGACCGTCGTAAGGACCCTCTAAATCTCCCTTAAAGGGAGACTTCTTGTCCTCCCCCTTTAAGGGGGAGATAGAGAGGGCCCACTCCTTCATCCATGAAACGAAGAGGTCGTAGAGGGGTCGGTGCTCGACGAACTCGAGGGTGCACAGGCTGTGCGTCACGCCCTCCAGATAGTCGCTCTGTCCGTGCGTGAAGTCGTACATCGGGTAAGCGTTCCACTTGTTGCCCGTCCTGATATGCGGGATGTTCATGACGCGGTAGAGGAGTGGGTCGCGAAAGAGCATGTTGGGGTGCGCCATGTCGATTTTGGCGCGGAGGACAAGCGTTCCGGGCACTGCCTCTCCGCTATTCATGAAGCGGAACAACTTGAGGCTCTCCTCGGCGGGACGGTCGCGGAAGGGGCTGTTGGTGCCGGGCTTCGTGGTCGTTCCCTTTTGCTGTGCAATGACCTCTGCGCTCTGCTCGTCCACGTAGGCACGTCCCTGCATGATGAGCCACTCGGCAAAGTCCCAAAGCTCCTGAAAGTAATCGCTCGCGTAAAAGACATTGTCCCACTGGAACCCGAGCCACTGAATATCGTGCTCAATGCTCTCGATGTACTCCGTGTCCTCTTTCGTGGGGTTTGTGTCGTCGAAGCGGAGGTTGCACTTGCCGCCGTATTGCTCGGCGATGCCGAAGTCGAGGGCAATGGCTTTGGCGTGCCCGATGTGCAGGTAGCCGTTGGGTTCGGGCGGGAAACGTGTCTGAATGCGTCCGCCGTTCTTGCCCTCGGCCAAATCCTTCTCAACCTTCTGTTCTATGAAATTAAGGCTTTTCTTCTCTTCAATGTTGCCTGTCGTCTCTGTCATGATTGTCGTTTTTTATGTCCTATTTAATGTGCAAAGATATGAAAAGATTAGTGATTACTACGCGGAAATTATAGAATTTTTCTTTTATTCGCTATTTTTTCGTCGTTCTTTGTTCTGAGTTTAGATTTTTTTCGTATCTTCGCACCGTCATTTCGATGACAAAACATTCTTTTTACCTTCAGTTATTTAGTTAACGCAAAAGCGGCATGTCGTGAGACACGCCGCCTTTTTTATTCTGCATCAAGTGAGCTCGGGCTACTTCAGCACTTTCTTTCCGTTCGTAATGAAGATGCCTTTCGACTTGCCATTCAACCGATTTCCGTTTGCCACTTTGCGGCCTGACAGGTCGTACGTCTCATCGTCGCCCGTCCATTGCCCATTTGCAATAGCCCTGATGGCGGTTGCATCGTCGTAGAGGCGGATGGTATAGCCCTCTTCGCCATCGGGCAGGCAGAGGAATGCGCGGAAGCCGCCCACCTCGCTACTTGCCGCAAGCGTGGCATCTGCTGCTACGTTGAAGACGTTCAGCAGCTTGTCGCCCATTATCCATTGCCCATTGTCCATTTCTTGCGGCTGATAGGTGCCGCGGAAGCTTATGCCGTATCTGTCGATGAAACCTGCTTCGATGCTTTCCTCGTCGATAGTGACGTTGGAGAGGACGATGTCGTCTGCGATGGCTTCGGGCAGGAGGATGAGATAGGGCACCCCAGCTGCGAGGCTCTCTGTCTTGCCGAAGTCGATTTCATGGCCCGTCAGTCCGTAGAACTCATAGGCCATTGCGCCCTCTCCGAAGACGGCTGCGATGTCGTCAACCCGGAAGGGCAGGCAGATGGTGTTGAGTCCTGCCTCGAACGAGCGCTTGAGGGTCAGCACGTCGTACGTGCCGCTGATGACGGGCTCGGATGCCATCTCGTCGAGCGTCACCTCTTGAACGGGACGGACAGGAACGTCGGGCAGGATGATGGAAGCGGGAGCCAGCGTGTCTGCGATGTTTGTCGTGAAGTAGGGCTCCATCGCGTTGAGCGTCTTGATGGTGGTGGTGTACTCGAATGCCGTGCCTTCCTCGTTCAGGACAAAGCATTCCTTGAGCTTCGGCTGAAGCGTGTTGCCGTGGAACTTGAAGCTTGGCGACGTGACGAGCATCTTGTCCGAACCGGTCTTGAAGAACGGCACTCGGAGTGCGTGGAAGACGAGCGAGCGCCCGGCCATCGTGGAGTCGCCCGCGATGATATAGGGCGTGCCGCCTCTCAGCTCCGTTACCTGCTTGAAGATAGGCTCGCCGCTGTTGCCTTCGGCACTGAACTCATAAATCCAGAAATGGTTGAGCGAGTCGGTGAGCGCGACGGGCACGCTGTCGAGCAGAAGGGAGTCGGAGGCGAAGGGCATAGTGAAGGCGTGCCATCCCGTCCCGTCTTCCGTCTCGGGGAAGGTGTAGGTGAAGGAGGCGCTGTCGGCATCGAAGCTGATGGGGATGTAGTATGCTTGGTCGTTGACCAAGTCGATGCGGTCGGCATGATTGCCTATCACGGCATTGAAGGTATTGTTCGTCTTGGGCAGAGTCATGTCGGGCGCAAAGGCATAGATGACGTTGCGGTTGTTTCTGTTGAGTGTCAGGCGGGTTATCTTGTTGCAGTTGGCGAAGAAGCCCACCGTCGTGGTGCCGGCATTCATCGATGCGCTGTACGCCTTGCCGTCAACGCTGCCGTCGGCCTTCCAAATCAGGATGCCGGGCTTCATCTCCCATCGGTGGTCCCAAATGCCGCCGCCGCCAAGCGTGCCGTCCTGATTGGAGTACATCGCCTTGATGCGGTAGTAGTAGCCTTCGCTCAGTCCGTCGAACTCAAAGTCGACGACGCCCGTCTTGCCCGGAGCGATATTGACGGGGAAGGAGCGCGTGGAACCGCTGTAGGCCGTGCTGCTGCCGACCTTCTGGCTCCATATCTGCAGCTTCACGCTCGCGTTGTAGGGCTGCGAGCCGTTGTTCTTGATTTTGGCCTGACCGATGAGGCGCTTGCCCACAGCAGCTTCGTTGACGAGGTTCTTGATGTCGTACGACGTGATGGAGAGGTTGGCCTGTACGGCTTCCGCTTCCGTGATGATGTCCATCGTGCCTTGTCCCACCACGTTGCTGCCCTTTTCGTCGGTGCAGAACCAAAGGTTGTAGGTGCCCGTCTCTTCAGGCTTGAAGAAGTACGACACATCGACCGTCTCGCCCGAGCGCACCGATACCATCGACTTGCTCTTGGTATAGACCTTCGTTTGCGTCTTGCTGGCGAGGAAGTAAACCGTCTTGAAGTACTCCTTGCCGTTGTTGCGGAACGTCACCTTCACCTCCTGCTCCTTGCCCACGATGCGAGTGCCGGGGAAGGTGATGGTGTCGATGCTGATGTCCTCGTAGGTGGGGTAGGGGAAGTGGATGTCGGTGTTGCCGAGGCTGTCCACCACGGCTTCGATGTACTCGTTGTGCATGTTGAACTTGGCGCGCCACGTCTCGCTCTTCGAGGGCTTGCTGGCGGGCGAGAGCTTGTACGTTCCTGCGGGCAGTTTGCCTGCTATCTGGAATGTTTTTGTCTGAGCGTTGCCGTCGGCCATGCCCGAAATGGACTGTTTCGTGCCTACAAGCGCCAGCCCGCCGTTCTCGTCGAGCATCACGATGCCTGTGTGGAAGGTGCCCTTCACGCCTGTCTTGTTGGTGAACTTTGCCCTGATGCTCGTGTTCGTGATGGAGACGTCGCTGATGGTGAGGTAGGACTCTCTTGGCGTGTCGGGTGTGCGTAGGTTGAAGCATCCGCCCTGCGTCATGCTGTATCCGTCGCTGCTGCTGCTTGCGCCGATGCCGCTCGTGTCGCCCGGGTTGAGGATGCTGATGAGGAACCAGCCGTTGCTGCCGCCGCCCCAGCCCCAATTGACGTGGAAGAGGTTGTCGCCGTCGAAGCCGTCAATCACGAAAGCATGGCCGCCGCCCGATGAGTGTCCGCGATAGAGGACGGGATAGCCCGCCTCCAGCTCGTCGTAGAGCATGTTGGCCCATTCGTCGATGGTGTAGTTGGGACGTTCAGCCCAGAAGGCCCTTGCGTCGAAGCCGAAATAGTTGACCAGCGCATCCCTCGACCTTGACGTGTCGGCACCCGAGGAGCCTCCCCATCCCATCTTGAGCGACTGGCCGCAATAGAGCATCAGGTTGGCCACAGCCGTGTCGGGGCGGTCGTGCTCGTGGTCGCTGCCGCAGCTATACGTGTCGCGCATGTTCTCCCAGTCAATCTTCGTGTTCTTGGGCACGGCGCGGGCCGTCACCGTCTTCTTCGTGCCGTTGGAGAGCGTGTAGGTGTTGGAGTGAGAGGGAATCTGTGCTTTTGTCTTGTCGGGGTATTTGTAGAAGTTGATGACTTGCGCCATCGCCGTGGCAGCGCATCCCGATGCGGGCAGAGCCCGCGTGCCGTCCTCCTTGTAGTACTGCGGGCAAGTCAGGTTGTAGGGGTTGCCCTGGTTCCAGCGCGACATCATCAGCTCGGGGATGCTGTGCTTCGTGGCTTGCACCTTGTTTCGCTTCTGAATGCGGGGGTCGCCGGGCTGGATGTCGTTGTCGATGATGAACTTTATCTGGTCGGCATAGAGTTGCAGCCACGAGCGCATGTTCTCGGGGATGTTCTCCGGGTCGAACGAGCCCTGGTCCACGTAGCCGAGGATGGGTTCCACGCGGTCGTCGCCCGACACGATGACGTAGCCGCCATCATCGCCCGCATTGAACACATAATAGTAGGGCTGTTCGCTCTCGTCGCCCGCGGTGGTGTAACCCGAAGCTTTCATTTGAGAGGGCTTGGACGCGGAGAGCTGTTTGCCCTTGGCGAGCATGAAGGCTCGAGCCGTGTATCGGGCGGCGTTTTTGCCGATGGGTTCAGCTTTCAGGGTTGAGATGCCGGGCACCAGAACGGCAAGGGAGAGGAAGGTGCAGATGAGTAGGGTAATCTTTTTCATTTTGTTGTCAGTTTTATTCAATCGCGCTGCAAAGTTACATTTTTTTGAAGGAAGCTACAAATAAAACGCGGAATAATTGTTGCGATGATGTTTTTTTTCAGCAACATCGGCTTATTAACAAAACAAACGAACCCCGCCGAAGTGGCAGGGTTCGCTCTTAGTTTGCTCAATTCTTATTTCTTGATTATCTTCTTGCCGCCCGTGATGTAAACGCCTCTGCGCAATTGCGAATTGCGGATTGCGGATTGCGGATGGCTCAGCTTTTGTCCGGCAAGGTTGTAAACGGTTCCTGTTGCCGTTTCGCCAAGGGGAGCGGCGATGCCCGTCACGTCGTCATAGAGCCGAACCGATGCCTCTCCGTCCGTCGGTATGTAGAAGACGGCACGGAAGCCGTAGACGAGTTCGTCGGGGCTCAGCCCTGTGAGCGTGCCGTCGGCATTGAGCCTGCGCAGTCCCGTCGAGGACGTGTCGTAGCTGGTGAGCGTGAACGTGCCGCGGAAGCTTGTACCGTATTTGTCGACGCTCCCTGCCTGGATGTTTGCTTCGTCGATGGTGACGTTGGCGAGCACGATGTCGTCCGCGATGGCTTCCGGCAGACTGATGATGTAGGGCACGCCAGCTGCGAGGCTCTCTGTCTTGACGAAGTCTAAGTCGCTCCCCGTCAGTCCGTAGAACTCATAGGCCTGTGCGCCCTCTCCGAAGATGGCTGCGACGTCGTCCACCTGGAAGGGCAGGCAGATGGTGTTGAGCCCTGCCTCGAATGTGCGCTTGAGGGTCAGCAGGTCGTATGTGCCGCTGATGACGGGCTCGGATGCCATCTCGTCGAGCGTCGCCTCACGAATGGGAAGGACGGGTACGTCGGGCAGTATGATGGAGGCGGGGGCCACGCTGTCGGGCAGCACCGTCGTGAAGTAGGATGCCATGGCTTCGAGCTCCGTGATGGTGGTGGTGTACTCGAAGGCTGTGCCCTCGCCGTTCAGGACGTAGATGTTCTTGAGCTTGGGGGCATAGGTGTTGCCGTGGAACTTGTAGTTAGCCGACGTGACGACCATCTTGTCGGAGCCCGACTTGTAGAAGGGCACGCCGAGTGAGCGGAAGACGACGGAGCGTCCGGCCATCGTGGCGTCGCCTGCGATGATGTAGGGCGTGCCGCCGCGCAGATGGGTTGCCGGCTTGAAGACTACCTCGCCGCTATATCCCTCCATGACGAACTCGTAGATCCAGAAGTGCTTGAGGGTGTCGTCGAGGGTGACGGGTGCGTCGTCGAGGAAGATGGAGTCCGCCTCGAAGGGCATGGTGATGGCGTGCCATCCGGTTCCGGCTTCCGTCGCGGGGAAGGTGTAGGTGAAGGATGCGCTGTCGGCCCTGAAGGTCGTGGGCAGGTAATACGGCTCGCCGCTAAAGAGGTTGATGTGGCTGGCGTACTTGCCGTGCACGAGGTTCGATTCTGTGAGCGTGGCGGGCGGCACCATTTGCTCGCCGAAGGCGTAGATGGTGTTGGGGTTCTTGTTGGGCGACATGCGGTTGATTTTCCTGCTGCAATCGGCATATATGCCGCAAACGCTGACTGATGTGGTCATCGACGACTTGTATTCCTTGCCCGTTACTGAGCCGTCGTTCTTCCACATGGCCAGTCCGGGCTTCATGGTCCAGCCGCCGAGGTCCCAAACGCCGCCATTGCCCAACTCGCCGTCCTGGTCGACATAGGAGGCTGAGATGTAGTACTTGTTGTTCTCGCTGAGGTCCTCGAACGAGAAGTCAACGGTCGCCACCTTGCCGGCAAGGATATCCGTGTCGTAGGTTCGGCTCGAACCGCCCCATGCGGAACCCGAACCGCCGTACTGTACCCAAATGGTCAAGCGGAAGCGGCCATGGAAATCGGTGTTCTTGTTGTTCCTGACTTTTGCCTGACCGACAAGGCGATTGCCGTAAACAAATCCGTTGACGAGATTGGTAATCTTGTATTCGGTGACGGTGAGACTGGCCTTGACGGCTTCTGCTTCCGTGATGACCTCCATCGTACCCTCTCCAATCACGTTGTTGCCCTTTTCGTCTGTTGCGAACCAGAGGTTATAGGTGCCTGTCTCTTCGGGCTTGAAGAAGAATGAGATGTCGAGCGTCTCTCCGGCATGAATGGCAACTTGGGACTTGCTCTTGGCATAGATCTTTTCTTGCGTCTTGCTTGCCAAGAGGTAGATGGTCTTGTAGTACTCCTTGCCCTCGTTGCGGAACGTGACTTTGACTTCCTGGTTCTGCCCTGCGATGCGTGTGCCGGGGAAGGTGATGGTGTCGATGCTGATGCTTTCGTAGGTCGGGATGGGGCTCTTCATGTTCAGGACGACTGCTCCCTCGCTGTCCACGACGGCTTCGATGTATTGGTTTTGGAAGTCGTACTCAGCTTGCCACTCCTCGCTTTTCGCGGGCTTGCTGGCTGGGGAGAGCTTGTAGGTGCCTTCGGGGAGCTTGCCTGCTATCTGGAATGTCTTTGTCTGCGAACTGCCATTTGTCATGCTCGGGATGTTCAGCTTCGTGCCAACCAGCTCCAGCTCGCCGTTCTCTTTAATCGTCACGATGCCGGTATGGAAGCCATTAGTGGAACCTGTCCTGTTGGTGAACTTTGCCTTGATGCTTGAGTTGATGAGGGTCACGTCGCTGATGGAGAGATAGCCCTCAGACTTGGGAGTGCCGGGGAGGCGAAGGTTGAAGAGTGCGCGCTGGCTCATGCTATAGCCGTCGCTGCTGCTGCTCGCACCGATGCCGCTGTTGTCGCCCGGGTTGAGGATGCCGACGAGGAACCAGCCGTTGCTGCCGCCGCCCCATCCCCAATTGAGGTGGAAGAGGTTGTCGCCATCGAAGCCATCCAGCACGAAGGCATGGCCACCACCCGACGAGAAACCTGACATCAGGACGGGATAGCCTTGGCTTATCTCGTTGTAAATCAAATCGAACCAATCGTCGATGCTAAAGTCGCGACGCTCGCCCACCCATGCTCTTTGGTCATAGCCAAAGTAGTCGATGTAGGCTTCGGCACTGAAATTGGCGCCGGAAGAGGGGCCGTAATGCATGTTTACGGCTTGACCGCAATAGCGCATGAGGTTGGCGACTGCGGAGTCTTGAGCATTGGCCACGTGATTGTCTTCCCACTCATAGATGTCCTGCATGTCGTCCCACTTGATGACGCTCCTCGGAATGGATGGGAGAGTGGTCGTCTTTTGCGAACCGTTTTTCTTTGAAGTGTAGGTGAGGGAATATCCGGGAATAATCTTTTTCGTCTTCTCGGGATATTTGTAGAAGTACATCACCTGAGCCATCGCCGTGGCGGTGCAACCCGTTGCGGGGCCGCTCCTCTTGGGAAGTGCCGTGGTCTCCTTCTCGTCGTCCTCCTTGTAGTAGTCGGGACAAGTGATGTTGTAGGGCTTTCCCTGGTTCCAACGCGTTGTCAGGATCTCGCCGACGCTATGCCTCGTGCCAGATACCTTGCTGCGCTTCTTGATGATGGGGTCGTCCTGCTGGATGTCGTTGTCGATGACGAACTTAATCTCATCAGCATACATCTGCAGCATGGCTCGCATGTTCTCGGGAATGTTCTCCGGGTCGAACGAGCCTTGGTCCACGTAGCCGAGAATAGGCTCCACGCGGTCGTCGCCCGATACGATGACGTAGCCGTCGTTGCCGCCAGCATTGAAGACATAGTAGTAGGCATTCTCCTCGCCGTTCTGCTGGGTCACTCCATTGCTGGAGGCCTTGAAGGGAGTTTGGTTCTGGCTTATGCTTTTGCCCTTGGCAAGCATGTACGCCTTTGCCGTGTAGAGTGCAGCACGCTTGCCGATTGGCTCTGCCGCTACGATAAGTGCAAAGCAGAGCGTCAAGAAAGAGATAGTTAATCGCTTCATTTCTAAGGTTATTTAGTTGTTTGTATTATTCGTATCCGTTTGGATTGTTCTTCTGGAAGCGCCACGAGTCGCGGCACATCTCTTCGATGCCGAACTTTGCTTCCCAGCCCAGCTCGCGCTTTGCCTTGGCGGGGTCGCAATAGCAGGTGGCGATGTCGCCCGGGCGGCGCGGCTTGATGGCGTAGGGCACCTTCAGGCCGTTGGCCTTCTCGAAGGCTTTCACGACGTCGAGGACGCTGTAGCCGTGGCCCGTGCCGAGGTTGTAGATGGCGAGGCCCTTGTTTTCTTGGATGGCTTTGAGCGCGCAGACATGTCCGTTGGCGAGGTCTACGACGTGGATGTAGTCGCGAACGCCCGTCCCGTCGTGCGTGTCATAGTCGTCACCAAAGACGCCGAGTTCTTTGCGGATGCCGATGGCGGTCTGCGTGATGTAGGGCATCAGGTTGTTGGGGATGCCGTTGGGGTTCTCGCCGATGAGGCCCGATTCGTGAGCGCCGATGGGGTTGAAGTAGCGAAGCAGCACGACGTTCCATTCGGGGTCGGCCTTCTGAACGTCCATCAGCACCTGCTCAATCATCGACTTCGTCCAGCCGTAAGGGTTCGTGCACTGACCTTTGGGACATTCCTCGGTGATGGGGATGATGGCAGGGTCGCCGTAAACGGTTGCGCTGCTGGAGAAGATGATGTTCTTGCATCCGTGCTTCTGCATGACGTCAACGAGGACGAATACGCCGTTCATGTTCGTTTCGTAGTACATGAGGGGCTTGGCAACGGATTCGCCGACGGCTTTCAGGCCAGCGAAGTTGATGACGGCATCAATCTTGTGCTCTGTGAATACCTTATCCATAGCTGCGCGGTCGCGAATGTCGGCTTCGACGAAGATGACCTTGTGGCCGATGATTTGCTCGACGCGACGGATGGCTTCGGGCTGAGAGTTGTAGAAGTTATCAACGACTACGACGCTGTGGCCAGCCTTGTCTAACTCGATGAGGGTGTGACTCCCAATGTAGCCTGCACCACCTGTTAATAGAATGTTCATCTTGTTTATTTACTATTTTACTATTTACAATTTACGATTTATTTACTATTTGATGATTTACTATTTATTTTCTCCCCTTAGAGGGGGTCTCTTATTTTCTCCCCTTAGAGGGGGAGTCAGAGGGGGTCTCTGAGGGGGCTTTGGAGGTCTGTTACAGCCCGAACAGCACTTTCAGTCCGTTATCTACGCCGCTGAAGCCCATAAAAGCCATGGCGAGAAGACCGGCGGTAATGAGGGCGATGCTCATGCCCTGAAGGCCTTTGGGCACGTCCATCATGGCCAGTTGCTCGCGAATGCCTGCAAAGACGACGAGTGCCAAGGCAAAGCCGATGGCCGTGCTGATGGCGAAGACGACGCCGGTCAGCAGATTGGGCTCGAGGCCTTGCGTCGCATAGGTGCCGTTTGCCACGAGAATGGCTACGCCAAGGATGCAGCAGTTGGTCGTGATGAGCGGCAGGAAAACGCCAAGCGCTTGGTAAAGCGCAGGTGCGCTCTTCTTCAGGATAATCTCAACCATCTGCACAAGAGCTGCAATCACCAGGATGAAGGCAATCGTCTGCAGGTACTCGAGGCCGAAAGCATTAAGCACATACGTCTGAATGAGATAGGTGACGATGGTGGCGAGCGTGAGCACAAAAGCTACCGCTGCTCCCATGCCAAGGGCGGAATCAACTTTCTTGCTGACTCCAAGGAAGGGACAAATGCCCAGAAACTGCGACAAGACAATGTTGTTGACAAAGATTGCCGTGATGAAAATAAGTATGTATGCCATAGTTGTGTCTTTAATTAAGAGTTAAGAATTAAGAGTTAAGAGTAATTCTTCTTTCTTCTTTTTAATTCTTAATTTTATTCATTATCGCAATGAGATAGCCGAGCGCGATGAAGGCTCCGGGGGCAAGTACAAAGACAAGGGCTCCGTAGCTCTCGGGGAAGAGCGTCGTGTCGAAAACCTTTCCCGTGCCCAGCAACTCGCGGACAGCGCCCAGAAGGGTAAGAGCAATGGTGAAGCCGATACCCATGCCGATGCCGTCGAAGATGCTGCTCACCACGCCGTTCTTGGCTGCAAAAGCTTCTGCACGACCCAAGATGATGCAGTTCACCACGATAAGCGGGATGAAGAGGCCGAGGCTCTTGTCCACTTCGGGGGCGTAGGCCTTGATGAGCATCTGCAGGATTGTCACGAGGGACGCAATCACCACGATGAACGAGGGAATGCGCACCTTGTCGGGAATCAGGTTCTTGATGAGCGATATGATGAGGTTGGAGAAGATGAGGACAGCCATCGTGGCAAGTCCCATCGAGAGGCCGTTTATGGCACTGCTGGTCGTTCCGAGCGTCGGACACATGCCAAGCAGGAGCACAAACGTGGGGTTCTCCTTTATGATGCCGTTAAGCAGGACTTTCATGTTATTCATTTCAGTTTCCTCCTATACATTATATAATATATAATAAATGAAGAATTAAGAATTAAGATGAAGGATTCATCTTTAATTGTTTACTTGTTGGCTTGCGCCGCTCTGCCCGTCGGCATTATTCTTTGAAAGCGTCTCATAGGCAGCGTTAATGCAACGCAGGAATGCACGGCTGGTGATGGTCGAAGCTGTGATGGCATCCACCTCGCCCCCGTCCTTGCTGACGGTCAGATTGCCTGCCTGCTTGCCGATGATGTCGCCTTTCTGTCCCTTCTGGAACCAATCCTGAGCCTTGGCACCGAGTCCCGGCGTTTCGCTCGACTCGAGCACCTTGTAGCCCAATATCTTGCCGTCGGGAGCAAGGCCGACCATGACGGTCAGCGGTCCGCCGAAACCTTTCGGGTCGGTCCACTTGACGGCTGTTCCTTCTTGACCGTTCAGAACTTGCTCCTCTGCTTCTTTCTCTTGCTGAGCCTTGAGCGCCTCAATGGTCGGAGCGGTAATGCTGTTGACATAGCCGAGGGCGGCACCGGCAACAACCGAGATACCTGTCAGCACGAGGGCCATATTGTACCACGTAGAATTAAGCTTCTTCATTTCTTTTCCTCCTTTCTGATGACTTCGCCGAAACGCTCTGGCTTACAATATGTATTGATGAGAGGCGTGAAGGCATTCATGATGAGAATGGCGAAGGACATGCCTTCGGGATATGCTCCCCAGTTACGGATGATGACGGTCAACAAGCCGATGCAGACACCATAGATGAGCTGCCCCTTGCCTGTCATAGGCGAGGTGACGTAGTCCGTTGCCATAAAGCAGGCACCGAGAATCAAGCCGCCACTCATCAGCACGACATGCGGCATGGCATATATCGGGTTGACGATGTGCATGATGCCCGAGAAGACGGCAACCGTGCCGAGGATGCTGACGGGTATGTGCCACGTGATAATCTTCTTCCAAAGCATGAAGGCACAACCGATTAGGAGCAGTAAAGCGCTGACCTCACCCAGCGAACCTCCCGTCTGACCGATAAGCATCTGAGTTGCATCGGGCAGTTTCTGAAGTTCTGCGGGGTCGCCGCTTGCGATGGCATTCTGCATGATGAAGAGCGGCGTGGCAGCCGTCTCAGCATCGGTATAAGCAGTAAGCTGACCGGCAACGGGCCAAGAGGTCATCTGCACGGGGAAGCTGATGAGCAAGAATACTCGACCGACCAGGGCGGGATTGAAGGGGTTCTGCCCTAAGCCGCCGAAGGTCATCTTGCCGATGCCGATGGCCACGAGGGCGCCGATAATGATGAGCCAGATGGGCAGGTTGCTCGGCAGGTTGAAGCCCAGCAGCAAACCTGTCAGGACAGCGCTGCCGTCACAAATAGTACAGCCGGGTCGCTTCAACAGGAACTTCGTGATGGCCCACTCGAAGAAGACGCAAGAGAGCACCGAAGTGGCAAGCACGATGGCAGCGCCGAGGCCAAAGAACCAAAGGCTTGCAAGAAGTGCAGGCACGAGTGCGATGCAGACACCATACATGTTCTTCTGAACGGAGTCGCCCCCGTGAACATGCGGTGAAAGGGAAATTATTAATCTATTAGCCATATCTTTCAATTTTCAGTATTCAATATTCAATTACTTTGCGGCTCGGCTGCGGATGATACCCATGACGGTTGACTTTCCGACGCGAATCATGTCGAGCAGGGGGCGATGGCTCGGGCAAGTGAACTGGCAACTGCCGCATTCAATGCAGCTCGTGATGTCGTTCTTCTCGGCGCCTTCCCAATCCTCCAGCTTGCTTTGTTTGCTAAGCAGGTAGGGCTCCAATCCCATCGGGCATGCGCTAACGCACTTGGCGCAACGGATGCAAGGGCTGGGCTGGGCTCGGCGGGCTTCCTTGTCGTTCATGATGAGCAGACCGCTTGAGCCTTTCGTCATAGGAATGTCGAGGCTGAGCAACGCTTTGCCCATCATGGGGCCGCCGCCGATGATTTTGCCGCTATCCTCGGGCAGACCGCCGCATTCGTCTATGAGTTGCTGGAAGGGAGTGCCGAGGCGAGCCAAGAGGTTGCTTGGCTGCTTTACACTCTTGCCCGTTACCGTGATGATGCGGTCGATGAGCGGCTTGTTCTTCATGACAGCCTGATAGATGGCGAAAGCTGTGCCGACGTTCTGCACGACCGCTCCCACGTTGATGGGAATGGCAGGAGGTGCAGGAACCTGACGGCTGATGACTGCATCAATGAGCTGCTTCTCGCCGCCTTGCGGGTACTTCACCTTGAGGGGCACCACCTCGATGCCTTGATAGCCTTTCGCCTTTTCAGTCATCAATGTGATGGCATCGGGCTTGTTGTTCTCGATGCCGATATAACCCTTGTTGACGCCGACAGCCTTCATGATGAGCTGCAGGCCGACAAGGATTTCCTCGGGATGTTCGAGCATGAGCCGGTGGTCGGCCGTAAGGTAAGGCTCGCACTCCACGGCATTGATGATGACGCACTCGGCCTTGCAACCTGGAGGAGGCGAGAGCTTGACGTGGCAGGGGAATGTGGCGCCGCCCATGCCGACGATGCCGGCGTTCTTTATCTTCTCAACGATTGCCTTGCTGTCGAGTTCGGGACGGTCGCTCAGCTTGACGAGGGCAGGAGAGCGGTCGATGCTCTCTTCCCATTCGTCGCCTTCTACATCTACATAAACTGCCATGCGACGAGTGCCGCTGGCATCGAGGGCTACGTCAACCTTCGAGACCTTGCCGCTGACGCTGCTATGGATGGGAGCGCTGACGAAACCACCAGCTTCGGCCAGCAACGTGCCGACCTTCACCTCGTCGCCCTTCTTGACGACAGGCTTGGCAGGAGCGCCGATATGCTGGAACATGCTGAAGACTGCCTGCTTTGGCAGAGCCGCCTCGCGTATGGGACTTGCAGCGGACAGCTTGTTTTCTGCGGGATGTACACCGCCTATCTTAAATGTCTTCATATCTTTATTCGGCCTTAGAGGGTTCTACTTCTTTGATCGGAGTGCTCTGAGTATTCTGATTACTCTGATTACTCTGAGCTGCTGGCTCCTCTGCCTTGGGCTTGCGCGGCGGGAAGTTGAAGCCGTGGATGGCTCCCTTCGGGCAAGCCTCTTCGCACTTGCGGCACATCTTGCACTTCTCCGCATCGATGTAGGCGAGGTTGTTTTCGAGCGTGATGGCCTCGAACTTCTCGCAGGTCTTGACGCACTTGCCACAACCGATACAGGAGGCTTTGCATGCCTTGTTGGCGATGGCGCCCTTGTCCTTGTTGTTGCAGAGAACGACGACGCGACGTCCCTTCGGCCCTTTCAGGCGAATCTCGATGATGCCTCTCGGGCAAGCCTTTGCACAGGCTCCGCAAGCCGTGCACTTCTCTTCGTCTACCTCGGGCAGACCGGTCTCGGGGTTCATGTGGAGCGCGTCGAACTGACACTTGGCGACACAGTCGCCGCAGCCGAGGCAACCATAGCCGCAGCCCGTCTCGCCCATACCTGTCATCTGCTGGACGCGACAACTCCTGGCTCCGTCGAACTGGGCCTGACGGGGACGGTTCTCGCATGTGCCGTTACAGCGGACAACAGCCACTTTCGGGGCAGCTGCCTCGACGGCCAGACCAAGGATGCCTGCCACCTGTTCCATGACAGGCTGTCCACCTACAGGGCAGAGCTTGCCCTCCAGGCTGCCCCCGTCGGCGGCCTTCACGCAGGCAGCTGCAAAGCCAGAGCAGCCGGGATAGCCGCAGCCGCCGCAATTGGCCTGAGGCAGAACGGCTCCGACCTGCGCAATGCGGGGGTCTTCGTGCACAGCAAATTTGTGAGAGACTACAAACAGAATCACCGCAGAGGCAAGTCCGATGAGTCCCAGCACACATACTGCAATCAGAATTACATTCACCATGTTGATTTTATTATTTGAAGATTTACTATTTTCGATTATGACAGAGTCATCAGAGTCATCAGAGTCATCGGAGTCATCAGAGTGCTCGGATTATTCAGATTACTCGGATTGCTCAGACCATTCATTTGCTGTCGATTTCAAACTCGAACGCTCTGCCCAGTCTGTCGCGCAGGAGGTAGAGCACGCCATAGTAGAGGGCGAGGGTGAGCAGAGCAGCCAGCGCCCCGATGCCGTCGCCGCCAAGGCGAGTGCCGGCGATGAGGGCGATGAGCATGAGGATGAGCGGCACGACGTATGCCAGCACGCTCGCCCGAAGTCCTTGACGGACGGAGCCGGTCAGGGTGACTGCATCGCCGACGTGCAGGGCAGGGTAGTGCCCCCTGACCTCTATCACCTTCTCTTTGCTCTCGCTGCTTCGGCAGAGACTTCGCGCGCTGCAACTGCTGCAAGCCGATGCCTGCAGGATGCGTACCTGACAGCTGCCGGCTCCTATGCTTTCAACGATGCCTTCGTGCTTTATGGTCTCCGTTTTGCCCATTCGTGTCCAAAATCATGCAAAGATACACTTTTTCTTGCAATATACCTTATTATATATAGAAGGATTTTGCTTATTTGCATAAAAAACTTTATTTTGCGCTTGTTTTTGCACAAAAAAGTGGTATCTTTGCGAATAAAAATGGAGAAAACGACTCGACTTAGTCTTATGGTCTTAAAGTCATTTTGAAGTAACAATTGTTAGAGATGAATAACCCATACTGCACACAGACTTGTTGCAAGATTAACCTCGGCCTGAACATCGTGGAGCGGCGGCCCGACGGCTATCACAACCTGCAAACCATTTTCTATCCCGTGCCGCTCTACGACGAGCTGACGATATGGGAAAGTGACGGTGAAGACGAACTGACGCTGGGCGGGCATCCTTTGGAAGGCGAGGTGCAGGACAACCTGGTGCTGCGAGCCGTGCGCTTGCTGAGGCAGGAGGGCTTCTCTGTGCCTCCGCTCAGCATCGACCTCCGCAAGGTCATTCCCAGCGGAGCAGGTCTTGGCGGCGGCAGTAGCGACGCAGCCTGTATGGTCAGAAGTGTCTCCCAGCTCTTCGGCCTCTCCCTCTCTCAGGAGCAGATGGAAAGACTCGTCGGCAGGCTTGGCGCAGACTGTCCTTTCTTTGTCAATCCCCGTCCTCTGTATGCTGAAGGAATAGGTGATGTGTTTACGCCTATTTCACTGAGTCTTAGTGGGTGGTACTTAATGCTTGTGAAGCCTGAGGTGCACGTTTCGACGCGCGAAGCCTACGCTGGCGTGCATCCTCATCTGCCGGCTTTCTCTTTGCTCGAAACGGCGAAGCTGCCCGTAGGACAATGGGCGGGAAAAATGATGAACGACTTCGAGGAAAGCATCTTCGCCAGTCATCCATTGCTTGCTGAAATAAAGCAGGAGCTTTACACCCAAGGCGCAGTCTATGCCTCGATGAGTGGCAGCGGCAGCACCCTCTTCGGCCTCTTCCGCTCGCGCCCCGATTGCGAAGGCCTCTTCGCAGAGCATTTCTGTGAGGTTCTGCTGTTGGGATGAAGAAGAAATCATTGCTAAAGGTCAATCAGCAGGGCATTCTCATTCTCGTTGCGGAGGCTGCGCAGGGCATCCCATTCCGGCGTTCCCGTCTGCCATACAAGCGAGGGATTCTCTATGCCGAAGGAGTCGATGCGGCGCGTGACCATTCCCACCGTGATGCGATGAATGTCGATGGCCGGCAGGTAGTGCGGCTCGTCGCCCGGCTCGTTGCGGGCCTCGACAAGGAGTTGCATTCGTGTCAGTTCTCCGAGCAGGATGCCGACCAGGCTGTCGGGCAAATGTGTGTCAACTGCCAAGCGATGGGAGGTGAAAGGCTTCAGTCCGGAAGCAAAGTGCTTGCAGATACGGCTCATGAGCAGGAGGATGAGCGTGTCGCGGTAGCGGCGGCTCAGCTCATCGCTGATGCGCTCGAATGCGTAGGTGTGCAGGCTTTGGTTAGCATAGCAAAACTGTGCTCCGAACAAACAGATGCACCACGATATCTGCAGCCACAGCATGAACAGAGGAATGGCTGCAAACGAACCGTAGATGGCGTTGTAAGCGCTCAGCTTAATCTGATAATGTACGTACAGCCACTCTACAGCCATGAAAATTGTACCCGTCAGGATGCTTGGCCAGATGGTGTTCTTCCATTTGACTCGCGTGTTGGGCATCAGCGTGAACAGTACCATAAAGGCAAACACGGCAAAGACAACGGGCGAGACATGCAGGATGAAAGTCATCGTCTTGCTCAGCAGCCGTGTGTCGGGCAGCAACGTGCGGAATGTTTGCAGGAAGATGTTCAGGCCGCTCGTGATGACGACAACGAAGGGGAGTAGCAGGAAGACACCAATGTAGTCGATGACTTGCCGATAGATTGTTCGCGAACGCTTGACGTACCAAATGGTATTGAAGGCCTCCTCGATGTTTGCCGTCAGCGAGAGCAAGGTGTAAAGCAGGAATACCAGACCGATGCCGATGAAGACGCCGCCCTTCGTGTGCTGCAAGTACGACTCGACGAAGTAGAGTATCGTGTCGGCAATATCCGGGTTGCCTTCAAGCGAACTTCTCAGCTTCGTCTCAATCACCGTGTCGAAGCCAAAGCCTCGGGCGATGGCGAAGACGATTGCAAGTACAGGGACGGCTGCCAGCATGCTACTGTAAGTGAGGGCAGATGCGTAGCTCATGATGTGGTTCTTCGTGATGCACTCCCAGGTGATGACGAACCGCTTCAAGATAGTCAAGCCAAGCCGCTGAAAGCTGTTCAGCCGCTTCTCGTTGACGCTCCATATATGCTCAATACTTACCATTCTGGTGATTTGGTCGTTTAGTCGTTTGGTCGTATAGTTGTTTAGTGGTTTAGTCGTTTGGGTGAGGTGGCCGATGGCTGTCGGGTAACCCACGCGACCAAACGACTACACTCCCAAGCGACTATAAAGAAAAGAACAGTGAACCTGTAAGCCGGGTTCTGTAAGCCCGTGTGGGCTGCTTGCCATTTATCTACGGACAACGTCACCGCTGCCCTCTATCGTTCTACCCTCCGGCTCGGACGGGCCGCCCTCTCTCTTCGCTGACTCGCGTCGGAGCGAAGCTTCGCCGGTTTACATGAACTTTCAACTCCCGGAGTGCACAGCACCGGCATCGCTGCCGGCCTGGTGAGCTCTTACCTCGCCTTCTCACCCTTACCTCATGGTCGAGGCGGTCATTCTCTTCTGCACTGACTGACCCTTGCGGACCTCTTCCTGTTAGGAAGCGGGATGCCCTGTGTTGCCCGGACTTTCCTCTCCTCTGCTCTGCCCTCAAGAGAACATAGCGGAGCAGCGACAAGCCGGTTCACTGTCTGTTTCTGGGTGCAAAGGTACAACAAATAATTGAAAATAAAAAGTGAAAGCTGAAAAATGAAGTATATCTTCACATTTCCACGCCAGCGGGTCGCTGGGCTGAGTAAAGCAAAAGCCCCCTCCGGCGAATCGGGAGAGGGCTTATCAGGCAGAATGAGTGTTCTTGCTAATCAGTGCATCGACCTCCTTGGGAAGCACATGCTTCTCTATCCTGCGGATTGTATTTCTCAAGTTCCACCGGCTGGCTCTTTCTGATATGGTGACAGAGTGGGAGGTCTTGCCGTTCTTGTGAATATACTTCAGAGACCACTTAAGGTCATATACCGTATCGCCAAATATCTCGCAACTCTTTGACACGAATACATTCTTCTGAGGGCCCATCTTCTTGTCCCCAGACCATAGTTTAAGGTATATAGTGTTATATAGTGATTCAAACATTTCATCTGATTTTACCGCAAAAATAGTAATATTTATTCATACGGCAAAATATTTTGAGGGGAAAATATTCCTCGATACATTTTTTGCTTTGATTTTTTCCCGTTTTTTGCCATTTGTTTTTCCTGATTACCCTTTAAACAGGTCATTTTGTCATGCTCTGCGTCAAATTGTCTTGCTTCTCTCCCTTTGCATGCTATTTGTGAGACATGGGCAAAGGAGATAAGACTATGATACAGAACAATCAAAACCAACAAGAAGAGAAGAGCCTGCAGAAGTATGCCCGTAATCTCGTGGACGAAGCCCGTGCCGGCAAACTTGACCCGGTCATCGGCCGAGACGATGAGATACGTCGCGTACTGCAGATTCTTTCTCGCAGAACGAAGAACAACCCTATCCTGATAGGTGAACCGGGTACGGGCAAGACGGCCATCGTGGAAGGTCTGGCGCACAGAATCCTGCGTGGCGATGTGCCCGAGAACCTGAAGAACAAGCAGCTCTACAGCCTCGACATGGGCGCGCTCGTTGCAGGTGCAATGTACAAGGGCGAGTTTGAGGAGCGACTGAAGAGCGTCGTCAAGGAAGTGACGGAAAGTCAGGGCGGCATCATCCTCTTCATCGACGAGATTCACACCCTGGTCGGTGCTGGCAAAGGCGAAGGCGCGATGGACGCTGCCAACATCCTGAAGCCTGCACTTGCCCGAGGCGAGATGAGGAGCATCGGCGCCACAACCCTCGACGAATACCAGAAGTACTTCGAAAAGGACAAGGCGCTGGAGCGACGCTTCCAGACCGTCATGGTGGACGAGCCCGACACGCTCTCGAGCATCAGCATACTGCGTGGCTTGAAGGAGCGCTACGAGAACCACCACAAGGTCCGCATTCAGGACGATGCCGTCATCGCTGCCGTACAGCTCTCGCAGCGGTACATCACCGAGCGTTTCCTGCCCGACAAGGCCATCGACCTCATGGACGAAGCCGCTGCGAAGCTCCGTATGGAACGCGACTCTGTGCCCGAGGAACTCGATGAAATCAGCCGTCGGTTGAAGCAACTCGAGATTGAGCGCGAAGCAATACGCAGAGAAAAGAACCTCTCTAACTCTTCCTTAAAGGGAGAGGACTCTAAGTTGTCCAACATAGAAGAAGAGATAGCAGACCTGCGCGAACAGGAACAGAAGATGCGAGGCCAGTGGGAGAACGAGAAACGCCAGGCCGACCAGATTCAGACGCTCAAGGACCGCATGCAGCAACTGCGCAACGAGGCTGAGCAGGCAGAGCGCGACGGCGACTACGCTAAGGTTGCCGAGATTCGCTACTCCAAGCTTCCCGAACTCGAAAAGCAGCTCGCCGAGAGTTCTGCCGTCAGCAACAAACTATTGAGGGACGAGGTTACTGCCGACGATATTGCCGATGTAGTAAGCCGCTGGACTGGCATTCCCGTCTCGAAGATGCAGACGAGCGAGACCGAGAAGCTACTGCATCTGGAGGAAGAGCTTCACAAGCGCGTCATCGGTCAGGAAGAGGCCATCGCTGCCGTCAGCAATGCTGTCCGCCGCAGCCGTGCAGGCTTGCAAGACCCGAAGCGACCTATCGGCTCGTTCATCTTCCTCGGTTCGACCGGCGTGGGCAAGACGGAGCTGGCAAAGGCACTTGCCGAGTACCTCTTCGACGACGAGACGATGATGACGCGTATCGATATGAGCGAGTATCAGGAGAAATTCAGCGTGACGCGTCTCATCGGCGCACCTCCAGGATATGTCGGCTACGACGAGGGAGGTCAGCTTACGGAGGCCGTCCGCCGCAAACCCTATCAGGTCGTGCTCTTCGACGAGATAGAGAAGGCGCACCCCGACGTATTCAACACCCTGCTGCAGGTGCTCGACGACGGCCGGTTGACAGACTCGAAGGGCCGCACCGTCAACTTCAAGAACACCATCATCATCATGACCAGTAACCTGCTGACTGGAGCCGACCTCTCCAAGGGCGAGGAGAACGTCAGGGAGTTGCTTGTGGCTCGAGGCATAAGGCCTGAATTCCTGAACCGTATCGACGAGATAATCGTCTTCCATCCCTTGAACTGGGGCGAAGTGAAGCAGATTGTCCGCCTGCAGGTTGAGAGTGTTCAGAAGATGCTTCGCGAGAACGGCCTCACCTTGGAGATAAGCGATGAAGCCATCGACCTCTTGGCCAACGAGGGCTATGACCCAGACTTCGGCGCCCGTCCTGTCAAGCGAGCCATCCAGCGTCTCCTGCTCGACGACCTTTCGAAGTCGCTCCTTGCGGGCCGCCTCGACCGCAACCGCCCCATCCGTGTCGATGTAAAAGACGGCAAGCTCACGATGGAATGATAGTCAATTCGCGTAGGAAAAAATATCCCACGTGAAGGAACGCCAAATCCCACGTGAAGGAACGCCAAATCCCACGTGAAGGAACGCCAAATCCCACACGAAGGAAAAGCGATTCCCTCGTGTGGGATTTTTTTGACCGTCTGCACTGCGGAGTGTCAGTCAGGGCTCAGGCCACCGACTTCCTCCCCAGAGACCACTAAGATTTAAAAAGAGAAAGACCCGAGCCTTGCTTTGTACAGGGCCCGGGTCTTTTGTTGTTAATCACTCGACTACAGATTGCAGTCCGTTGTCCATTTACAGCTTGATCTTGTCGGCTGCGTCTTGGATGGCTTGGTTTGCCTTTGCCTTTGCGTCATCGACGGCAGCCTTGCCAGCGTTGGCAGCATCGTCGGCAGCTTTCTTGCCTGCATCGACGGCATCGTTCACGGCTTTCTTGCCTGCATCGACAGCATCGTTTACAGCCTTCTTGCCAGTATCAACGGCATCGTTCACAGCGCCTTGAGCAGCATCGACTGCGTCGCCCACAGCACCTTCAACCTGTTCCTGAGCACTCTCG
Source organism: uncultured Bacteroidales bacterium (assembly GCA_902768605.1). The sequence continues at coordinate 16,034 of CACXLY010000007.1, read as the reverse complement.
ACGGCATCTTCTGCAGCACCTTGGGCGGCATCAACGGCAGCGCCCGGCAAAGCCTGAACCTGGTCGAAGACCTTGGTGAGAGGAGTCACGTCGATGTTGAAGCTCTTCAGTGTCTCAGCATTCTCCTCGATGAACGTCTTAATCTTTGCAGCGTACTCAGTAACCTTCTCAACGTTGCCGGCATCAACCAGCTTACTCAACTGAGTCTGAACAGTCTCGAGAGCAGTTGTGATGGCTGTTGCATCGCCAGCCTGAACCTTCTCTGCGAGCGCATTTACGATAGCCTCGGGAGTAGCTTTCTCGAAGTCGAGGTCTTCTGCCACCTTGTTACCGGTGCAGCCTGTCAAACACATAACAGCAATTGCTGCCATTGCAAATAACTTTCTCATAATCTTTGCTTTTAATGGTTAATAATTGGGTTAATAAAACAATTTGTTCTCTCAAACTTTAGTCCTTAATTCTTAATCTTTAATCCTTAATCTTTAATCTTAAGGTGCGATGCTCGGAAGCGTCGTCTCCTTAATCCTTAATCTTCAAATCAACCAAGCTTTAATCTTTAATCCTTAATCTTTAATCTTAAGGTGCGATGCTCGGAAGCGTCGTCTCCTTAATCTTTAATCTCTATGCCCTCTTTCACGTCAATCAGCATCTCCTCCCGATTGCGCCGGAGGACGTTGCCGCGAATGGTGACGTCGCGGAACTCGCCCGTGCCGTCGAAACCCTGCACGTTGCTTGCCGGACAGATATAGATGCCCCAGCGGTTGTCGAGCAGTTGGTTGCCGCTGATGAGGACGTCGCTCATGAAGTAGTTGCCGTAGAAGCCAGCTCCTGCGTTGCCGTAGGAGAGGTTGTCGAGGATGCTGATGTGGCGCGCTCCCTGGATGCTGATGCCGTGGTTGCGACCATTCTTGACGATGTTGCCGCGGATGATTTGCCCTTTGCCTTCGGTCATCGGCTGCCGCCCGTTCACGCCGTTTCCGAAGCGCGACTGGTCCTCGACGAAGATGCCGTTGTTGCCGCAGCCCACGCAGATGCAGTTCGTGATGATGAAGTTCTCGTCCTCATATCCGCGCAAGCCGATGCCGATGCCGCTGCCTCCGCCCTTGCCTTCCGTCCAAAGCCGTCCGCCTTCTATCACGCGTACATTATTTATTAATACGCGATTCAGGAAGTCAACGCCGAGGGCCGTGGCGGGTGTCCCTTTCAGCACGAGGTCGTCGAAAACGGCATCCGTGAGGGGGCGTATGTTGAAGGCTTTGCAATCGGTGATGTAGTTGGAGGGTTTCATCCCGTAGGCATCGACGGTGAAGTGCTCGAAGCGAACGCTCTCGATGGCAGGGAAGTTGCCTTGCTTCGTGCTTTCCCCGATGAAGAGCGACCAGTTCGTCGTGCCCACCATCTTGAGGACAGTGCTCTGCACCGAGACGCCCGACAGGCAGACTCCCGAGCGCCACCGCACCGTGCTGCGGAAGATGTACTCGCCCGTAGAGAGCTGTATCGTGCCGCCTCCTTCGGCGTGAACCTTATCGACGAGTGCCTGCAGCCGCCCGGTGTTGTCCCACATCTGCGGAGCCACAAAGAAGTCGGCCGCCTCGTAAACGCGAGCGAATGCCTGCCCAAGAGTGAGCATCAGGCAGAGGAAAAGTTTGAAACGAGTCATCGAAAACGATATAAATCTCATGTTTCCGCAGCGAAATTACATTTATTATGCGATATGACCAAAAGAAAAAGCAAGAAAAATGTCGTCTATGCTTGAAAGTTACAGAAATTATGCTTATTTTTGTGCTCCGATTATGCAAAAAGTGACCAATCCTCTCGTTTGGCTTGCCCGTTTCCGTCATCGAAAAGGTTACGGCGTGCACAGCCCTTTTGCCTTCCGCTTCATCACGGATGTCATCTACGAGCGTCACCCGTACTATGCCTACAGGGAGCTGGACAGAGCATTGCCCCTCTCGAAGCGGCTGAGGCAACGGAGAGGACTGCACCTCCTGCTGCGCCTGGCCAACCATTTGCAGCCGGAGTCCATCCTGCTTCCCAAGGATGCCTGGTGGGAGAAGCGTTACCTGCAGAGCGGTTGCAAGCGGGCGAGAATCAAGTGCCGGCCCGTGACGGGGGAGGTGAGCATGTGCCTGCTCCGCGAACCCGACGAAGAGGCATTGCAGCATCTGGGCGAGCACTCTGTGCTTCTGCTCGACAATCTCCAGCACCATCGGGAGTGGTTCAAAAGCATCCCCTCGGTCGTCAGTTTCGACCTCTACGACCTGGGCATCGCATTCTTCGACAAGAAGTATAACAAGCAATACTATAAGGTAAACTTTTAGACCCACAACTCTGTCCCGTAAATGCCTAAATCATAAACAACAGCCTCACCCCAACCCTCTCCAAAAGAGAGAGGGAAAACAGGAAAGGGGAATAAATTACCAAATAGTTAAATCGTAAATAAATCGTAAATAGTAAATCGTCAAATCGTAAATAACTATAATCGTAAATGAGCAAGGTTTATACTAAGACCGGCGATGCCGGCATGACGTCCCTCGTGGGCGGCAAGCGCGTGCCGAAGGAGTGTGCGCGACTGGAGAGCTATGGCACTATCGACGAACTGAATGCCCAGGTCGGCCTCTTGCTGACCTATGTCGAAGACCCTACGGACCGAGAATGCCTCATTGGCGTCCAGCGTTGCCTCTTCATCGTTGGTGCCCAGCTTGCCACTGAGGCGCCCAGCCAACCGTCGTGCATCATCACCCCCGACGACGTGTCGCAGCTGGAGCATGCCATCGACCAGGCTTCCGAAGGACTTCCCGGGTGGCGGGGCTTCACGTTGCCGGGAGGTTGCCGCGCAGCTGCTTTGGCTCATGTTTGCCGCACAGTGTGCCGACGCGCCGAGCGCCGCATACTTGCCCTCAACTCTGCCGAAAAAGTAGAACCGCAACTGCTTTCCTACGTCAACCGTTTGAGCGATTATTTCTACGTTCTTGCCCTTCGCCAAAACTTTTTGCGAGGAACAGAAGAAATTTTATGGAAAAAGTGATTGCGGATTGAAAAAATGTTGTATCTTTGCACACCAAATTAGAAAAAACCATTAATCGTATATTCACAAATAGTAAATTACGTTATGTACTGGACATTGGAATTAGCTTCAAAACTGGAGGATGCACCTTGGCCTGCAACCCGCGAGGAATTGATTGACTACGCGACCCGTAGCGGCGCACCTCTCGAAGTCATTGAGAACCTGACTGAAATGGAGGACGAAGGCGAGGTTTATGAGACTATTGAAGACCTTTGGCCCGACTATCCTACTAAGGACGATTTCCTCTTCAACGAGGACGAGTATTAGTAGACTTTATTTAGTCTAAAACATTTAATACCAGCGAGATAAACAAAGATTGTTTGTTTGTCTCGCTGGTGTTTTATATCCCTAATTAGCCTGTTTTATTTGTCTAAATTACGATTTTTAACATCGAAAATTGAGTTTGCCTTGCCACTGGCGGTCGTGGCGGTGTAAACTCAGGTGGCGGTGGCGTCAGCGGTGAACTCACCAACTGGGATGGCACGAAGAAAAAGACTGGTTGGGGCAATAGCAGATGAAGTCACGCTTGCAGAGTGAAGCGGAGCAAGAATGTTACATTGAAGCCGGTGTGGGGTGTGTCAGCCAATTCCAGCGAACCGCCTTGCTGAACCATCATACGCCGGCTGAGCGACAGACCGATGCCGCTGCCCGTTCGTTTTGTAGTAAAGAAAGGAACGAAGAGAGACTGACGATTCTCTGCCGGTATGGGTTGACCATCGTTGCTCACTTGCAGACAGACGTTGCTGGCGATGACATCGTCAGATGTGACAGTCAATTCCATCCTCTTTGCTCCAGCCTCGATGGCATTTTTTACCAAGTTAATCACCACCTGGCGTAGCATTCCAGGATCGGCAAGCACTGTCGCATCTGTTGGGACGCTCACGGCCCAATCCAACCCAGGATAGGCTTTGGTCACATCGTCAAGCAATGTATTGAGATTTACCTTAGCTAAGACAGGCTTCTCCAACTCCGACATCTTGCGGTAGTTGGTGACGAACTGGCTTATATGCTGCGAAGTGTCGAAAATAGCACGGATGCCGTCCTCCAGTGGGGTTCCCTTCACATCAGGCCGATTGAGCAACAACTGGCTGATGCTGGTGATAGGTGCTGTAGCGTTCATCATCTCGTGAGTGAGCACACGGGTAAGCCGTTCCCATGATTCCACCTCGTTTTGGTTGACTTGCTGACGGATAGTCTCGCCCAGTTGGTTCAAGGCTTCTTGCATAGCACGCTCGCCAGATAGAAGCCCTTTCGTAGGCAGACGAAAGGTGAAGTCACGATTGCGCATAGCCTCCTGCATCAGATGGGCGCGCAGACGCAACCGACGCTGATGATGGAATAACCATGCAACGCAAACCACAATGCCTATACCAATTATAATATGTAGCCACCAATTCATAGTCGCTTCATCTTGTTGTACAATGTCTGACGAGTGATGCCCAACAGTTCAGCTGCCTGCGTGAGGTTGCCGTGACAGCGATCGATGGTACGGCGAATATGGTCCTTCTCCATCTCATCAAGAGTGACAATTTCGTCTGTCGAGTCAAGCACGTCCTTCAATTTGCGGAGCAGGTCGTCGTTGTCCCACGGCTTCGTAATGAAATCGGCTGCACCGTTCTTCAAGCCTTTCACGGCAAGTGAGATGTCAGCGTATGCCGTCAGCAAGACCACTGGCACATCGGGATGGTGCTTGTGGATGGCGCGAAGCCAAAAGAGTCCTTCCTGACCGGAGTTAACACCAAGTGAGAAGTTCATGTCTAATAGCACCATGTCTATCGACTGCTGTGCCATCAGCTTAAGAATGTCATCTGGCTGGGTAGTGGTCAGAACCTCTTCGAAGATATCGGCCAACAAGTACTTCATCGCCGTCAGTATGGCAGCGTTGTCATCAACTACAAGTATGGTTCCGTACATGCTCATTTCGCTTATTTGTTTGCAAAGGTACAGCTTTTCTGTCTAATAATTAGACGGAGAGGTGTCAAAAAATTAGACAATCTGTCTTTAGGGACATAAGAAGGCTTGCAAGCACATTCAAAAGCCCTTAACTTTGCACTCGGAAATCAAAATAAGCGTGCAAATGAAAAAGCTTTCCATTATACTATTGCTTATGTCGCAACAAACCCTCGCCCAAAGTTCATGGACGATTCAGCAATGTATGCAATATGCCGTAGAGCACAACCATGAGGTAAGGCAGTCGGAACTGGAACTCGATAACAAATGGGCCACCAAACTTGGAGCTATCGGCAGTTTCCTTCCATCGGTCAGTGCCAGCACTGGGGCGCAGTATAATTTCGGACGAGCCATCGACCCTGAAACCAATACCTACACGAATGTCAGCACCTTCTACAACGGCTATCAGGTGAATGCTTCGATGCCTGTATTCGATGGATTCAACCGCCTCCATGCCCTGCGGGCTGCTAAGGCCAGTGTGCTGATGGGGCAGTCGGCACTTCGCCGGCAGCAAGACGAGACAGCTCTGGCCGTACTGCAAGCCTACACAAATGCTCTGTATTATCAAGGAACTGTGGCGATGGCTGAGGAGAAGGTAGAGGAAACCACCTTGTTGCTCCGACAGACGCGCCTTTTGGAGGAAGTGGGCCGCAAGAGTGCTGCCGATGTAGCACAGGTGGAATCGCAGCAAGCCGAGGCTGAATACAACCTGATACGGCAGCAGAACCTTTATACTAGGGCATTGTTGGAACTGAAAAAGGAGATGGCCTGGCCATTGGACAAATATCTGGAAATCGCAAGGGACTTCCATGATGACAACCTTGTCACCATCGGTTCAGACAACCATGATTACTTCGTATTGGATAATCATTCAGCACTGGAGGCAGTCCGTTATCATACAGACATCGCCCGCCATGAGTGGCATCAGGCACGAAGCAACCTCTATCCCACCATCTCTCTGAATTTGGGGATGAACACCACCTACTACAAAACCCTGCACTCGCCCACAGTAGCATCTTTCAGCAGTCAGTTTCATGGCAACCGAGGCGAATACATCGGTGCTACACTGAGTATCCCGATTTTCAACCGCCTGCAGACCGTCACTGGCATCCGCCGCGCAAAGAACAACTACCGTATTGCTCAGGAAGCCTACGAACAGAAACGCTTGGAACTGGAGAAACTGAGTCGCGAAGCGTGGCAAGATTGGCACGCCTATCGGACGCAAACCACTCAGATGGTACATAAGGTAGAAGCCGACAGCATCGCCTATCAACTGACGAAACGCCAATTTGAAGAAGGACTGAGTACGGCTATCGACTTGCGCACCACTTCAGCACAATTGCTGAATTCAAAGGCAATGCTGCTGCAGTGCCAACTGATGGCGATGGTGAAGGAACAATTGGTAAGATATTATAAAGGAGAAACGATATGGACAGAGTAATCGAGAAGACAAAGACACAACGGCTGATGAAGTATTGGCCATATATGGCAGGAGCCTGCTTGGTGCTTATCGTCCTGGGCTGGCTGGTGTTTGCTGGCCATGCATCGACGCTCAGAGTCAGCAAGGATGAGTTGACCATCAGCGAAGTACGCCAGGCTGAATTCAAAGACTATGTGCGTACCAATGGGCGGGTGCTGCCCATTCAAGTGGTGCAGATTTCGCCCGAGGAGGGCGGCATCGTCCGCGAGAAGGTCGTCGAGGAAGGCACTCACGTGAAGAAGGGCGACGTCATCGTCCGCCTTTCGAACAGCAATCTCGACCTGCAAATCCTGAATGCCGAAGCCGAACTGGCAGAGAAGCAGAACCTGCTACGCAACACGCAGGTGGCCATGCAGCAAGACCGCCTGAACAACCAAACAGAGCAGGCACAGCTCGATATGGACACCCAGCGCAAGCAGCGCACCTACGAGCAGAACAAACGACTTTATCAGGAGAAGCTCATCAGCAAGGAGGATTACTTGCAGTCGCAAGAGGATTATCAGCTCTCTGCCAAGAAACGTTCATTGGTCAGTCAGCGCCTGAAGCAGGACTCAATCTATCGCACCGTTCAGATGGACCAGATGGAGGATAACCTGCAGAACATGCGCAAGAATGTGGTACTCATCCGTCAGCGCAAGGACAAACTCGAAGTGCGCTCAGCCATTGATGGCGAATTGGGACTGCTCGATGTGGTGTTAGGCCAGAGCATCAGCCCCGGCCAGAAGATAGGACAGCTGAATGACCTCAGTGACTATAAAGTGCAGGCCAGCATAGACGAGCACTACATCGACCGAGTCCGCCAAGGCCTTATAGCCACCTTCACCCGTGGCGAGAGGCAGTATCAGCTTCAAGTTCGCAAGGTATATCCAGAAGTGCGCGAGGGCAAATTCCGCTGTGACTTCATCTTCCGAGGTGAGCGCCCGGAGAATATCCGCACAGGCCAAACGTACTATATTGATTTGGAGCTTGGTCAGCCCGAGCAAGCCGTTATCATTCCTCGCGGCACCTTCTTCCAGACCACAGGAGGCCAATGGATTTTCGTGCTCGACAAGAGCGGAACCAAGGCCTATCGCCGCCCCATCCGCGTAGGCCGCCAGAATCCCCAGCACTACGAAATCCTCGAAGGTCTGGAGCCAGGCGAGCGCGTAGTAACCAGCGGCTACGAGGCATTCAAGGATAATGAAGTTTTAGTAATCAAATAACATCAAGAATATGAACGTATTCAGAAACATGCTTTACATGGTCCGTTGCTTCAAGACGGCAACCACACTCAACTTCGTCGGCCTAACGGTGTCCTTCGCGGCCTTTTACCTGCTGATGACGCAGATCGTCTATAATCGCTCTTACAACGCCTCCATACCTGACGGCGGGCGCGTCTTCCGACTGGAATCGAAAATGAACCCCGACGCACAGTGGGGCATCAACTGCAACCGCCCCATCCATGCCCTCGTGGCCAAGATGCCGCAGGTGGAAGCCGTGTCGGAACTGGCCACATGGGGTGGCAGCTGGGATATACTAGTGGGCGAAAGCACCGTGGAGCAGTTCTGCATGGGCACCAACCTGACGCCCTTCGGGGCTGTCGGCGCACGTTGCCTCGACGGCCGCCTGTCGTGGGACGACTACGGCGAGCGCAGTGCCATCATCCCCGCCTCGCTGGCCCGCAAGGTCTATGGGCGGGTCAACGTGGCCGGCGAGCCGCTCTACTCAGAAACTGACACAATCACAGTGCAGGGTGTCTATGAGGACTTCCCCGACAACTGCTCGATGAAGAACAATCTCTACTACGCCAGCCAGGACAATCTCGACAAGTGGAGTGAGTGGAGCTCCACCCTCTACGTGAAGCTGGCAGAGAATGTCAATGCAGACACCCTGCTGAAAGACTTCCCCGAACAGATGCGCCAGCTGATGTGGCGCAGGCAGTGGGGGCAGGCAGTTGCTTCTGGCGTGTATGACGAAAATCAGGAGGCAGACATCAAAGCAAAGTTTGATGCCCACTTCGGCTTTGAGTTCCGCCTGACTCCTATTCGCGACACTTACTTCTCCGGCGTAAGCTCCGACGACAAGGGCAACCCCGCCATGCTCTTCATCCTTGAGCTGGCCTCGCTGCTCATCATCGTCATTGCTGCCATCAACTTCCTCAATTTCGTGTTGGCCGAGAGTCCCATGCGCATCAAGGGCATCAACACACGCCGCGTTTTGGGCGAGGGCCTGTGGCAGCTGCGTCTCGGGCTGGTGGGCGAGGCTGTTGTCACGTCTTTGCTGGCTTGTGTCATAGCCTTTGTCTTGTGTGTCGCTGTATCGCGGCATCAGACGGAACTGCTACTGGGCGACCTCAGCCTTTCCGCCCACCCCTGGCTCGCGGCTTTTACCGCCTTGATAGCGATTGCGGCAGGCATCGCTGCCGGCACCTATCCCGCCTTCTTCGCCACCTCGTTCCAGCCCGCACTCGCGCTCAAGGGTTCCTTCGGTCTTACACCAAAAGGAAGGCAACTACGCACGGCACTCGTCTGCCTGCAAATCGGCATTGCCCTCTTAATGGTCACCTACATCGGCATCCTTCTCCTGCAGAGCCGTTTCATCTACCACTCCGACTACGGCTTCGCGAAGGACGAGGTGCTCTATGCCCAGCTCTCTGACGAACTGATGCATAAAAAAGATGCCATACGCACGGAACTGATGCAGATTGGTGGCATTGATGATGTCAGCTTCTCACGCTTCGTGCTGGGCTCACAGGAAGGATATATGGGCTGGGGACGCAGCGACGATGACCACAAAATCACCTTTACCAGCATGCCCGTAGATTACCACTACCTGCGCACGATGGGCATCAAGGTTATCGAAGGCCGCGACTTCAACGAGCACGACGGGGACGTCTATATCATCAACGAGGCCGCCCGCAGGCAGTGGCCGTGGGTGGAGATGGACAAGCCGTTGCTGGAGGGCGACCTGTCCGTCGTAGGTGTGTGCGAGAACGTCCGCTATGCCTCCACCCGTCAGGACCGCACACAGGAGCCCGTCGCCTTCGTCATTTTTGGCGAGAAGTATAGCGGCTGGGGCGACCAGCTTGGAATAGTGAACATACGCGTGGCAGCCGGTGTTGACAAACTGGCTGTGCGGCGGCAGGTCAGCCAGCGGCTCACAGCCATGGGCAGCGGCGAAGATGTAGAAGTAAAGTTCCTCGATGAACTGTTGGAGAATCTCTATCAGGAGGAGTTCCGCTTCATCCGCCAGGTGCTGTGGTTTGCTGCCATCTGCCTCGTTATCACCCTTATTGGAGTGTTCTGCCTCACGATGTTTGAGACGGAGTATCGCCGCAAGGAAATTGGCATCCGCAAGGTGTTCGGCTCCTCTACGGGCGAAATTCTGATGATGCTCTACCGACGCTACGTGTGGCTACTCATCGGCAGTTTCATCATTGCCGCCCCTCTTGCCTACTATATCGGCCGTGAGTGGCTCCAGTCCTTTGCCGAGCGCACACCCATCTATTGGTGGCTCTTCCCGCTGGCCCTTCTCGCCGTTGGCACCGTCACCCTCCTGACTGTCATCATCCAGAGCTGGCGCACCGCCAACGAGAATCCTGTCAACAGTATAAAGAACGAATAGCTACACAGTAATATGAATTTCTTCAGGAAAGGCCAGGGAGCCTTCATCAAAATCACATCGCTCGCCATCGGACTTACCGTCGGGCTGGTGCTGATAGCCAAGGTGCAGTTGGAGAGGAACTACGACTGCTGCATCGTGGACAAAGAACATGTGTATGAGTTGCAAGAAACCTTCCAGCGCAAAGGCCAGGAGCCGCAACGGTATGGTTCCACGTCGGGAGGCATTGCCCCCGTGTTAGGCCGAGAGATTCCCGAAATCCTGACTGCCACGCGCTTCACAGGCCAGTTCAGCGAAGAGAAGCTGACGCTTGAGGACGGCAAACGGCACTTCTTCGAAGAAGCCCTTTTTGCAGATTCCTGCTTCTTCGACATCTTTGCTACAAATGTTTTGCTGGGCGATGCCAAGCGTATCCTCTCCACTGCCGGACAATGCATGATTAGCCAGCGTCTGAGCGAGAAAATCGGCGGGGAGGTGATTGGTCAGACTTTCTGCTTTGCCTCTGCCCCGATGAAGCCGATGACCATCGGCGGAGTGTTTGAGGACTATCCCGAAAACTCCCGTTGCTCCCGCTACGACATCCTGATGTCGATGCCTTCCTTGGGCACTTACACATGGGACGGCACGGGAAACCTGATAGGCAACGACCGCTATCATTCGTATGTGCGTATGCGCCCCGATGCCGACATGGATAAGGTGCACAGCGAAATCAAGCAGTTGCTGCAGCGCATCCTGCCGTGGGATGACCTGAAACAATCCGGCTACACAGATGCCAGTTACGAACTGGTGAGTGTTGCCGGTCAGCGAATGAAGGACACTACGGTGCGAACCACCTGCATGATCCTCTCGGTCGTAGCATTCGTGATGCTCTTCACGGCGGTGATGAACTATATTCTTGTTGTCATCAGCCTCTTGGTGAACCGTGCACGTCAGGTGGCACTCCGCAAGGTGCTGGGTGCCCCACGGCGCGAGATCTACATGATGACACTAAAGGAAGCCATCATCCATCTCGCAGTAGCTTTGGCAATGATGATGTTACTGCTCTTGGCAGGAAGGGATTGGATTGGTGAGTTGATGGGTGTTGGCATTGCGACACTCTTCTCCCGGCAGACCTTCATGGTATTGGCAGTTGTATGCTTCATTGTATTGTTGTGCTGCGGCATCTTGCCCGGGGTCATCTATTCGCGCATTCCGCTCACCTTCGCCTACCGGCTCTATTCAGAGAACAAGAGACTATGGAAGTTGTCGCTGCTGGCCTTCCAGTTTGTACTTTCGACGATGCTGCTCTGTGTGCTCTCTACCATCTATCGGCAGTACGACTATATGCTGTCGAAAGACATGGGCTACGAATACGACCTGGTGGCTTACGTCAATGTGAATGCCCTTCATGGCGACTCCATCTATTCACTGGCTCGTGAGATTGAGCGCCTGCCGTGTGTTGAAAAGACGGCAGCGGCCTATTCGCTCTTCTGCGAGTGGCAGAATGGCGACAACGTACTCGTGCCGGGCAGTCCGCAGGAGTTGTTCAACTGCGCCAATCTGTTCTTTGCAGAGGAAGGACTGGTGGAGACGATGGGACTTGAGCTGGTGCGGGGCAGAGATTTCAAGCGGGTGGAGCACCCCGGCTGGACGCAGGAGATGCTTGTGGATGAACGGTTCGCGCAGAAGATGAAGGAGGTGGCGGGCATCGATGATGTCATTGGCCGGCAGTTCGTCAATGCCACGGTAGGCGACGAATATCCCATGACCGTGGTGGGCGTGGTGAAGAACTTTATGCTGGGCTCACTTGTGACACGCGAGGAACGTCCCATGATGGTGGCCAACGGCAATGTCTTAACACACCACATCATGATGAAACTGCAAGACATGACATCCGACAACCTTCAGGCTGTTCAGCAGTTATGCGACCGCTTCTATCCTGATGCAGACTTGGACGTGAAGCCATACGCCGCAGAACTGGCGAGCTGCTACAACGACACGCGCCACACCCGCGACCTGATTCTGATAGGTTGTCTGGCCTCGCTGCTCATCACGCTTATCGGACTCATTGGCTATGTACGCGACGAGGTGCAGCGCCGCAGTAGGGAACTGGCCATCCGCAAGGTGATGGGTGCCACGATGGGCCAGGTGCAGGCGCTTTTCATGCGCAGCATCCACATCATCGCACTGCCCTCCGTCATCATTGGCGTGGTATTGGGCTGGTATTTCAGCAGCTTGCTGATGGAGCAGTTTGCCGAAAAGGTGCCCCTGAGGTGGGTCCTCTTCGTTGACAATGCCGTCGAAGTTCTCTTCGTCATTTCCGTCGTCGTGTATCTGCAAACAAAACGCGTGGCAAATAATAATCCCATTGATTATCTAAAAACAGAATAAAAACGATATGATTATGATTAAGTTAGAAAACATTCAGAAAGTGTTCCGCACTGAAGAGGTGGAGACCGTAGCATTGGGCGGTGTGTCGCTCGAAGTAAAGAAAGGTGAGTTCGTAGCCATCATGGGCCCTTCGGGCTGTGGCAAGTCTACCTTATTAAATATATTGGGCTTACTCGACAATCCCACCAGCGGCACCTATCTGCTCGATGGTCTGGACGTAGGTTCGTTGAAGGAGAGCCAGCGCACGAAAGTTCGCAAGGGACAGATAGGCTTCGTGTTCCAGAGTTTCAACCTACTCGACGAACTGAACGTAGAAGAGAATGTGGAACTGCCGCTGACCTATCTCGGCGTACCCAAGAAGGAGCGCAAGCAGCGTGTGGAGGAGATGCTTCGCCGCATGGCCATCTCGCATCGTGCCCGTCATTTCCCCCAGCAACTTTCCGGTGGTCAGCAGCAACGTGTGGCCATCGCGCGTGCCGTGGTGATGAATCCCAAGCTCATCCTCGCTGATGAACCCACAGGTAACCTTGACTCGAAGAACGGACTCGAAGTGATGCAACTCCTGACCCAACTGAACCAGGAAGGTACTACCGTCCTGATGGTAACCCACTCTGAGCGAGATGCCGGTTATGCTCAGCGCATCATCAACCTCCTTGATGGTCAGATAGTGCCAGAGGTCAGCCTATAACATAGCATCCATCCATGAATACTCTCTTACAAGTTAAACATTATGCCAGCCTCTCGCAGTGATGCGGAGGCTGTTTTTCGGCTATATGTAGGATGAACTTGAAAAAGGGGAAATCATGCATGTCGTTTCAGATAATTTTTGTACTTTTGCCCACTGAAAGAAAACGAACTTAACAAATAACTCCTCGTGGTGAATTTGTTTGTCCAACATACATTACAATCGCCTTACATCGTCTCAGAAGGTGCGGTTTGTTTGGCTAAAAATCGTTAAATACAACACAAGTGGCTGGTAATCAATATAAAAGTGTCTGGAATAAAGTTTTCAACGAGGATGAGTATTAGAAGGTAATCTTCTGTGCAGGCAACTTAATGCCAGCGGGATGAGCAATGGAAATTTGTTTGTCCCGCTGGTGTTTTATATCCCTAATTTGTGCGTTATGTTTGCCTAAATTACGGGCAAGGATTTTGTTAAGTTTACTATGGAACGTCTTGAGTCGGACTATTCTCGGAAAAGAATAGGAAGAAGCCGCTATATGAATGGGAAGTGTTCATTAACCATGCCTTGATACCTATTATTTATTATATTATAAAGTCGTGCGCGTACGCGAGAGAATTGGGCATGATATCTTCTACCGTAAACGCTTGGCAGTGGTATGATAATGTGCATCATTTAATCTCTTCAACTTTGAGACAAAAAGAAAAATAGCTCAAAGGTCGAGAAATGCTCTATAACACGAAGAAAAGCAGGATTACCTAAGACAAGTTAGAAATAAAAACATCTGCCTCTCTTGCAAAGAGAGGCAGATATAAAATAATCGATTAGAAATGAATATGTTTGAAAGTACTCAACATAAGCAAAAGTGATTAAATCTTCCTTTTTCTGTTTATCAAAAATCAGAAATGACTCCACATCTTTTTGAACTTATTTAATTGACTAAAATCATAAAAACACCCGTTTTTAAAAAATTATTTGGTTGTTTTGTCCGTTGTTCCGATTTATTTGCTTACCTTTGCAAAAGATTTAACAGCATCTCTTTGCAAGAGAGGCAACACTTTGGGTGCCACCATGCACCTAGTAGTAGTCTTTGCATGTCGCTTCAAAATAAGTACATAGAAGACGAAAATCACGGACGGGTATCCCGTTTTTCACCTGCATCGCCTGATGCGGAGTCCCCAAGGTATAGCCTAAAAAATAACATTCAGGAATCTTATGTGCGCTGGTATCCTATGCGGATATTTCATTCCAGCGTCAAGCGTCAGAATGAACTGAATGAACTGCTTGCCCAGGAATCGACAATAGAGAGGACCTACATTCCCCAGATTTTGGTAAATGCCGAAGAAAAGACGTACGCCCCTCTGCTTGTCAATTACATTTTCATACAAACGTCCCTAAAGGACTTGAAGGAAATCAAGGCAGACAAGGCAAAATACGACCATCTTCGCTATGTCATGACCATTGGCCGTGACGAATCCTTCAATCCGATATCTGAAATCACCCATGTGCCCGACAAACAGATGGCAGATTTCATGCGTGTTGTCGACAGTGGCAACGAACATGTGCTTATGCTCGAGAATCTTGGTTTTGCATGCAAACCTGGAGAGAAGGTCAGGATAACGAGCGGCGTGTTTGAAGGCGTAGAAGGAACGCTGAAGAGCATCAAGAAACATCTTTGTGTGGTCATTCCCATCAAAAACGTCATGGCCGTTGCCATTACAAATGTACCGAGGAAATACCTGCAAAAGATAGAAGATGAATCATAAAATATCCTATACTCATTCATGAAAAAATTTAAGAATAACGGAAAGCTGAAGCTGCTCATTATTGTCGGCACGCGGCCAGAGATTATCCGCCTGGCAGCAGTCATCAACAAGTGTCGCGAATATTTCGACTGCCTCTTGGCACATACCGGTCAGAATTACGACTACAACCTCAATGGTGTGTTCTTCAAGGACCTCAAGCTTGCTGACCCAGACATCTATATGGAGGCCGTGGGCAATGACCTTGGTGAGACAATGGGCAACATCATTGCCAAGAGCTACCAGCTCATGGTGGAGGTGCAGCCCGATGCAGTCCTTGTCCTTGGTGACACCAACTCCTGCCTGAGCGTCATCGGAGCGAAGCGTCTGCACATCCCCATCTTCCACATGGAAGCTGGCAACCGCTGCAAGGACGAATGCCTGCCCGAAGAAACAAATCGCCGCATTGTCGATATCATTTCCGATGTCAACTTGGCGTATTCCGAGCATGCAAGAAGATACCTTGCCGACACAGGCCTGCCCAAGGAACGCACCTATGTCACAGGTTCTCCCATGGCCGAAGTGTTGCATAACAATCTGAAAGAGATTGAGAGTTCAGGCATCTTTGATAAGTTGAACGCCCAACTTGACACTATCAACTTACCACAGACTCTCAACTCTAAACTCTCCACTCTCCACTTGGAAAGGAAGAAGTATATTCTTCTTTCTGCTCACCGCGAAGAGAACATCGACACGGAGAAGAACTTCCTCTCGCTTTTCAATGCCATCAACAAGATGGCTGAGAAGTACGACATGCCCATCCTCTACAGTTGCCATCCGCGTAGCCGCAAGCGTCTTGAGACGAGTGGCTTCCAGTTGGATAAGCGTGTCATCCAACATGAGCCGCTTGGCTTCCACGACTACAACTGCCTTCAGATGAATGCCTTTGCCGTAGTAAGCGACAGCGGCACACTTCCTGAGGAGAGCAGCTTCTTCACCAGCATAGGCCATCCCTTCCCTGCTGTCTGCATCCGCACCAGCACAGAGCGTCCCGAAGCCCTCGACAAAGGTTGCTTCGTCCTGAGCGGCATAGACACCAAGGGCCTCCTTCAAAGCGTGGACATCGCAGTCGAACTGATAAAG
>CACXLY010000006.1 GCA_902768605.1 uncultured Bacteroidales bacterium | reverse complement strand
AAAGCACCGAAGGTGCGAAAGACCACAGACGGGGGTGTTAACCCCCGGGACGGGTTAGCCTGACAATAATAAGCCCCGAAGGGGCGACAGAATATGTAACTTGTTTAATAACAACTTGCTTATGGCTCTGTCGCCCCTTCAGGGCTTTCTCTTTCGTCGCAATATTACCGGGGGTTAACACCCCCGTCTGTGGTCTGTCGTCTCTTCGAGACTTTTGGCAAGCCTCCATGAGCTGCTATTCGTCAGAAAGACCGATGGAAAAGGGCATAAAAGGAAGAGAGAGAAATATTCCCCAGACAGCAATATTTTTTTATATAGCATCGGAAAATGCCACGTGTAGCATCGGGAAACGCCACGTGTAGCATCAGCCAACGCCACGTGTAGCATCGGCCAACGCCACGTGTAGCATCGGCCAACGCCACGTGTAGCATCGGCCAACGCCACGTGTAGCATCAGGCGACGCCACGTGAAGCATCGGCCAACGCCGGTATAAAAAAGTAGGAGCACGACGCGTCGCACTCCTACATTATATATATTATAAGCCTCGGTTCCTTATACCGTGAGAAGCTCGATGAGGCGCTCCACGGCGAGATGGATGGCGTCGGCGTTCTTGCCGCCGGCTGTGGCGAAGTGGGGCTGGCCGCCTCCGCCGCCCTGCATCAACTGGGCAGCCTCGCGGATGTTCTTGCCTATGTTGACGCCCGCAGCGACTGCGCCGTCCGAGGCTGCCGCGGTGAGCAACGGCTTGCCGCCTGCCACGGAACCTATCACGACGATGCTGTTCTCCACTTCCGAGCGGAGCTGGAAGGCGATGTCCTTCACGAACTCCGGGCCCAGAGGCGTAATGGCCTTCAGGACCTTCAGGCCGTTTATCTCCTTTTGTTCAGAGAGCATCTGCTTCTTGAGGTCGGCTGCACGCTCGCGCATCACGTCCTCCACCTGCTTCTTGAGTTCGGCGTTGTCGGCGATGGCCTTTTGGATGGTGCCAACCAGGTCGGGAGCGTTGTTGAAGAGACTGCGCAGGCTCGTCACCATGTCCTGCAGCTTGTCAATATGCTCCTCGACGGCCTTGCCCGTGATAGCCTCTATGCGGCGCACGCCGGCTGCAATGCTGCTCTCCGACATGATGCGAACCATGCCGATCTGGCCTGTGCTCCTCACGTGGCAACCGCCGCAGAACTCGATGCTCGAGCCGAACTGGACGACGCGCACCTTGTCGCCGTACTTCTCTCCGAAGAGTGCGATGGCGCCGAGCTTCTTGGCCTCCTCGATGGGCGTATCTCTGTACTCCATCAAAGGCAAGTCATAGCGGATGCGCTCGTTCACGAGATGTTCCACCTCGCGAATCTGTTCGGGCGTCACCTTCTCGAAATGCGAGAAGTCGAAGCGCAGGTAATCGGGCGTCACGAGCGAGCCCTTCTGCTCCACGTGGCTGCCAAGAACCTCCTTCAGCGCCTCGTCGAGCAGGTGCGTGCAAGTGTGGTTGGCCTCGATGGCATGACGGCGGTCCACATTCACGCAAGCCATGAACTCGGCAGCGGGATTCTTCGGAATGCGCTCCAGGAGGTGAACGCTCACGCCATTCTCCTTCTTCGTGTCGATGACCCTAATGATTTCCGTCCCGTTCACGATGACTCCTGAGTCGCCTACCTCACCACCCATCTCGCCGTAGAACGGCGTCTGGTCGAAGATGGCTTCATAGACGACGCCCTTCTTCTGCTTCACCTCGCGGTATTTCACGATGTGGCAAGTGCACTCGGTTTCGTCGTAACCGACGAACTGCTGCTCAGTAACCTGGTCATTTACGATGTGCCAGTCGCCGGCCTCTACCTTGGCGGCACCCCGGGCACGCTCTTTCTGCTTCTGCATCTCGACGTTGAAGCCGGCCTCGTCCACGGTGAGACCGTTCTCGCGACAGATGAGCTGGGTGAGGTCCAAGGGGAAGCCGTAGGTGTCGAAGAGCGTGAATGCCTTCTCGCCGGCAATCTCCGTCTGGCCTGCTGCCTTTGCCTCCTTCATCACCCCGTCAAGCAGTTTGATGCCGGTATCAAGTGTGCGCAGGAAGCTCTCCTCTTCCTCCTTCATCACCTTCGTAATGAGCTCCTTCTGCCCTTCCAATTCGGGATAGGTCGCGCCCATTTCCTTAATGAGGACGGGCAGCAGGCGATAGATGAAGGCTTCCTTCTGTCCGAGGAAGGTATAGGCGTAGCGTACGGCGCGGCGCAGGATGCGGCGGATGACGTAACCTGCCTTCGCGTTGCCCGGCAACTGACCGTCTGCGATGCTGAAGGCAATGGTGCGGAGGTGGTCGGCTACCACGCGCATGGCCACATCCGTCTCTTCTTTCTCGCCGTAACGGTAGCCGCTGAGGTCGCCGATGGCACGGATGATGGGCTGGAAGACGTCGGTGTCGTAGTTCGACTGCTTGCCTTGGATGGCGCGAACGAGTCGCTCGAAGCCCATGCCGGTGTCGATGACGTTCATGCCAAGCGGTTCGAGGTGGCCGTCGGCCTTACGCTCGTACTGCATGAAGACAATGTTCCAGATCTCGATAACCTGCGGGTCGTCCTTGTTGACGAGTTCGCGGCCGGGCACCTTGGCCTTCTCCTCTGCAGAGCGACTGTCGAGATGAATCTCCGAGCAAGGTCCGCAGGGACCCGTGTCGCCCATTTCCCAGAAGTTGTCATGCTTGTTGCCGTTGATGATGTGGTCAGCCGGCACGTGCTTCAACCAGAAGCCTGCGGCCTCGTCATCGCGCTTGAGGTTTTCTTCGGGCGAACCCTCGAACACAGTCACATAGAGGTCTCGGGGGTCGAGTTTCAACACGTCGACGAGGTATTCCCAAGCCATGTCGATGGCGCCCTCCTTGAAGTAGTCGCCGAACGACCAGTTGCCCAGCATCTCGAACATCGTGTGGTGGTAGGTGTCATGCCCTACCTCCTCCAGGTCATTATGCTTGCCGCTGACGCGCAGACACTTTTGGCTGTCGGCTCGCCGACGAGGTTCGGGGTCGCGCGTGCCGAGGATGATGTCCTTCCATTGGTTCATGCCGGCGTTGGTAAACATCAGGGTCGGGTCGTCTTTCACGACCATCGGTGCAGACGGAACAATCTTGTGTCCCTTCGACTCGAAATACTTGAGGAACGAGTCGCGTATCTCATTTGCTGTCATCATATGATATAGGATTTTACGATTTACGATTTAGAATTCACTCTCTCGTGCGTTAAAATGCGTGCAAATGTACGAAATAATTATGAATTATACGCCATGCGCTTTGATTTTTGACATTATTTTTATACTTTTGCAACGAAATTGTGCATTATGAATTATTAATTAGGAATTATTCTGTCATGGCATACAATCCCAACAAAGAACTTAAGAAATTCTACGGCATAGCCGAGGTGGCCGAGCAATTCAATGTGGCCGAGTCACTACTGCGCTTCTGGGAGAAGGAGTTTTCCAATATCAACCCCAAGAAGAACGGCCGGGGCGTGCGAATGTACACGAAAGAGGACATCGAGGAGGTGCGTCTCGTCTATAACCTGCTCAAGGTGAGAGGAATGAAGATTGCTGCGGCGAAGCAAGTCCTGAGCAAGAACCGCAAGGCAGCAAGCGACACATCCGAGATTATCGGACGCTTGCAAAGCATCAAGGCGGAGTTGCAGGAGATCAGCCGCGAACTGGGAGAACTGTAATCCCCGAGTGCAGAAGACCCCCTACCCCCCTTTAGGGGGAACTCCTGACGCAGCATACGTTTTGAAACAACTAACGTGTAATTGGCAATTTAATAGTGTCTCGTTGGCAATTTACTAGTGTCTAAATCACGATTTACTAGTGTGTCGTTTTCGGAGTTGGCGTGTCGCGTCTTCATTCCGCCCATTAGACCCATTAAGCCCATTCAGCCCATCGACCGACCCCATTCAGCCCATAGCCCCATAAGAAAAGAGCAAAGCCTTCCGACTTTGCTCTTTCTTGTGGGCGCTGAGGGATTCGAACCCCCGACCCTCTGCTTGTAAGGCAGACGCTCTGAACCAGCTGAGCTAAGCGCCCAAAAACGATGTCCTTCCCGTTTTTGCGCTGCAAAGGTACAACAATCCTACGACTCTTGCAAACTTTTCCCTAAAAAAATGTAAGCAATCTGCATTTAGAGTTAAGAAAAGCAGAATTTATGAACTATGAACTATGAATTATGAATTAAAAGTCGTACCTTTGCACGGAATTTACTCATCTTACATATATAAGGAAACGTAATGAAGCATTTCAGACTAGTTGACAACCTAATGGGGTGGCTCACCTTCGCCATCGCTGCCTACGTCTATTGCAGCACGGTGGAACCCACCGCGAGCTTTTGGGACTGCCCCGAGTTTATAACGACAGCTTACAAGCTGGAAGTCGGTCACCCGCCTGGGGCACCCTTCTTCATGCTGACCGCCAACCTCTTCACCCAGTTTGTGAGCGACCCCACGAAAGTCGCGTTGATGGTCAACATGATGAGCGCCCTCTTCAGCGCCGCCTGCATCATGTTCCTCTTCTGGAGCATCAGTCACCTGGCCCGCAAGCTGGTCGGGGAGAACGGCAGGGTGCAGAACCTGGCCCAGCTCATCACGGTCGAGGCGAGCGCGCTGACCGGCGCCCTGGTCTATACCTTCAGCGACACCTTCTGGTACAGCGCTGTAGAGGGCGAGGTGTATGCCTACAGCAGCCTCTTCACGGCTGTCGTCTTCTGGCTGATGCTCAAGTGGGAAGACCACGCCGACGAGCCCGGAAGCGACCGCTGGCTCATCTTCATCGCCTATCTGACCGGCCTGAGCATCGGCGTCCACCTGCTGAACCTGCTCTGTCTGCCTGCCCTCGTCCTCATCTTCTATTATAGAAAGGTGAAGAATGCCACGCTGAAGGGCGCCATGCTGTCGCTGGTAGGCAGCGGACTGCTCATTGCTGCCGTGCTCTACGGCATCGTGCCGGGCATCGTGAAGGTAGGCGGATGGTTCGAACTGCTCTTCGTCAACACCCTGAGCATGCCTTTCAACACGGGCGTCATCGTGTACATCGCCCTGCTCGTCGGCATTGTGCTCTGGAGCATTTGGGAAACCATCAAGCAGAAGAGCCGCATCCGCATGATCGTCTCTTACCTGCTGAGCGTGGGCATGCTGGGTATCCCGTTCTACGGCTACGGCTGGACGAGCATCATCTTCGGCGTGATTGTCCTGGGTCTTCTCTATGTCGCGCTCAATTGGAAGAAAGAGGGCAAGCCCCTCGTTTCTGCGCGGCTGATGAACACGTCGCTGCTCTGCATGCTGATGATTATGATAGGCTACAGCTCGTATGCCGTCATCGTCATCCGCAGCTCCGCTAATACGCCGATGGACCAGAACTCGCCCGAGGACATCTTCACGCTGGGCACTTACCTCAGCCGCGAGCAGTACGGCGACCGCCCGCTGCTCTACGGACCCGCCTACACCAGCCAAGTCCAGCTCAAGCCCGACGGAAACTACTGCGTGCCCGTCAGCAAGAAGGGCGCTCCCGTATATCAAAGGAAGGAGAAGCAGACGCCCGACGAGCCCGACCGCTACGAGATACAGCGCTATAAGACCGATTACGTCTATCAGCAGAACATGTTCTTCCCCCGCATGTGGAGCTCCACGGACCCACATCCCTCAGCCTACGAGAGCTGGATGGGCGGCGTGAAGGGAACCGTCAAGACCTACGAGCGCTGTGGAGAGATGGTGCAAATCAAGACGCCGACGCAGCTCGAGAACCTGCGCTTCTTCCTCAGCTACCAAGTCAACTTCATGTATTGGCGTTACTTCATGTGGAACTTCGCGGGACGCCAGAACGACATACAAGGCTACGGAGAATGGGAACACGGCAACTGGATTACGGGCATCCCGTTCCTCGACAACATGCGCCTCGGCGACCAGAGCAAACTGCCAAGCGACCTGCGCGAGAACAAGGGCCGCAACGTCTTCTACGCTCTGCCGCTGCTGCTCGGCCTGATTGGTCTGCTCTGGCAGCTCTTCAAGAACGACGAGAAGAACAACGGCGAGGGCGAGAAGCAATTCGGCATCGTCTTCTTCCTCTTCTTCATGACGGGCCTCGCCATCGTGCTGTACCTCAACCAGACGCCCATGCAGCCTCGTGAACGCGACTATGCCTATGCCGGCTCGTTCTACGCGTTTGCCATCTGGGTAGGCCTCGGCGTGGCAGGCATCGCTTACTACCTGCATAAGCTGCTCCGCAGCGAGATGGCTGCGGCACTGATCAGCTGCATCTGCATCCTTGTGCCCATACAGATGGCAGGCCAGACGTGGGACGACCACGACCGCAGCGGACGCTACACCTGCCGCGACTTCGGCCGCAACTACCTTGAATCGCTCTCTAAGGGCGACTTCCCCATCATCTATACAAACGGCGACAACGACACCTTCCCCCTCTGGTACGCACAGGAGACGGAAGGCTTCCGCACCGATGCCCGCGTCTGCAACCTATCCTATCTGCAGACCGACTGGTACATCGACCAGATGAAGCGCCCCGCCTACGACTCGCCGGCAGTGCCCATCCACTGGAGCCGCTTGCAGTACGTGGCAGGCACTCGCGAGGGCGTCACCATTCGACCGGGCACGCTGGAGCGCCTCGTAGAATCCTACAAGGACGACCCGCAGACGCTTCGTGACCTGCTGGGCGACGACCCGTTCGAGCTGAAGAGCATCATCGACAACTGGGTGCTCAGCGACAACCCCGAGCTGCGCTTCATACCGACCGACAGCATCGTGCTCACCATCGACAAGGACGCTGTCCGCCGCAGCGGCATGATGATAGCGGGCGACAGCATCCCCGACAAGATGCACATCAGCCTGAAGGGCAAGCGCGCTGTCTATAAGAGCGAGATGATGATGTACGAGATGATAGCCCAATGCAACTGGGAGCGGCCGCTCTACGTCGCCATGACTGTCGGACCGGACAACTACGGGCACCTCGACGACTACTTCGTGCAGGAAGGCCTTGTCTATCGCATCACGCCGTTCAACACGGCCAGGAGCGGAATGAACGTCGATACGGAGAAGATGTACGAGAACCTCATGACGCGCTTTGCCTTCGGAGGCATCGACAAGCCGGGCATCTATCTCGATGAGACCGTCACCCGCATGTGCTCCACCCATCGCCGCATCTTCGCGCAGCTGGCATCACGCCTCGTCCAAGAGGGCAAAAACGATATGGCGAAGAAGGTTGTCGAGAAGGTCGAGCAGGCCATCCCGCCAACCGCAGTGCCTCACAGCTTCACGAGCGGCTCGCTCGAACTGGCACGCGTCTGGAACACCATTGGCGGCAAGAAGGAAGCGAACGACATCGCGCTCGCCGTGGCGAATAAAGCGTCGGAGTACCTGGAGTGGTACCTGAACCTGCCCGGCAACATGCTCCTGCTTTCCCAGAAGGAATGCTTGAGCAGCATGTACCAGATGCACAGCGCGATAAGCGTCCTGGAGAGCGCGGGCAGCGACAAGGTCATGGAACTTGCCAAGAAGCTCGACATCTACAACCAGCTCATACAGGCTCGCTTCTACGGTTCTGTCGGCATGGGTGCTGACGAAAGCGTCGAGGCCGAAGAGGAAGAATACGAAGAGGAAGAACCTTACGAAGGAGATTCTTTATAGGAAGAAAAAGGAAGTAATAAAAGGAAGTAATAAAAGGAAGTAAAAGAAATAAAGGAAGAAAAGCCAGCAGTTGGCTGGGAGTAAAGCACTTCGTGCTGGACAATACTAATGGAAACGAAAAGGA
This sequence comes from uncultured Bacteroidales bacterium, assembly GCA_902768605.1. The sequence goes on along the minus strand of CACXLY010000006.1, from coordinate 51,466 downwards.
ACAACAGCCGTAGTTTCAAGGACTTGGAGTGCTGGCAGCAGGCTCACGAGTTTGTGAAGGCTGTCTATGCTGCAACAAAGCCATTCCCTGAAGAAGAGCGCTATGGACTTACGTCGCAGTTCCGCCGTGCAGCGGTCTCCATTGCAGCCAACATCTGTGAAGGCTACCGCAAATTGAGCCGAGCAGACAAGCTTCGCTTCATGAACATTGCCCAAGGCTCACTTGAAGAGTGTAAGTATTATATCCTGTTGTCGCGTGACATAGAATACATTGACCAACCTACGCACGACAAGCTTGAAAGCCTAATCAACGGAACAAGTTGGAAACTCAACGGTTATGCCGAAGCCATCAGCCGAAACAGCAATCGTCCATGAGCGCAACAAGTTTACTTCCACGAGCACAGCAAGTTTACTTCCACGAGCACAGCAAGTTTACTTCCACGAGCGAAGCGTTTTACTTCCACGAGCGAAGCGAGTTTACTTCCCCTTTTACTCCCACGAACAAAGTGAGTTTACTCCCAACTAACACACAAGATGTTCATTGAGCAACCGCCACGTATCTTCCGCTGGTTCTATCCTCACGCTCTCTGGCGGATAAACCCCGACAGGAAGGCCGTCTATCTTACCTTCGACGACGGACCTATCCCTGAGGCCACGCCCTTCATCCTCGACACGCTCGACCGCTTCGGCGTGAAGGCGACGTTCTTCATGGTGGGCGACAACGCCGCGAAGTACCCGCATCTGCTCGACGAGGTACGCCTCAGGGGGCACGGCATCGGCAATCACACCTTCAACCACCTCTCCGGGGCACGCCATACGCCTTGGACGTACTTGTCCAACATCGTGAGAGCCAACGAGATTCTCCACTCGAAGCTCTTCCGTCCGCCTCACGGATGGATTGGCATGGTGCAGTACCGAGTGCTGCGCTACTGCGGCTTCAAGGTCGTGATGTGGGACGTCGTGACGCGCGACTACAGCCGTCTCCTGACTGCCGACGACGTGGTGAACAACGTGAAGCGATACACGCGAAACGGCAGCATCATCACGCTGCACGACTCGCTCAAAAGCATTGACAAGCTCAAGCACGCCCTGCCCGAGATACTCGCTTGGCTGAAACAAGAGGGATATGAGTTCGGCGTCATTGAATAGCAAACACATCAAAGCCCAGGCCTTGCGCTTGGGCTTTGTTGCTTGCGGACTGGCAAAGGCGGAACCCGTGGCTGAGCCCTTTGCGAGCCGATACCGCCGATGGCTGGAGCTCGGCCTGTGCGCCGACATGGACTACATGCGCCGGGGTGTCGAGATGCGCTTGCAGCCCGGCCTCCTCGTGCCCGGCGTGCGCACCATCGTCAGCCTCGCCATGAACTTCATGCCCGCGGACCACCAGCCCGCCATCAGTCTTTATGCACAGGGCCGCGACTACCACGACGTCCTCCGGGAGCGGATGAAGCAACTCATGCAGGTTTGCGGACTCGAAGGCCGATGCTTTGTCGATACGGCTCCCGTCCTGGAGCGGTACTGGGCTTGGCGGAGCGGCATCGGCATCATCACCCCGGGCAGCGGCTTCATCAGCGTGCCGGGCTACGGCCCCACGGTTTTCCTCGGCGAGCTTTTCCTGACGCAGGAAGCCGACCAATACGACGAGCCCTTGGACCAATCCTTAGAAGCCTCTAAAGCTCTCCTTAAAGGAGAGACTTCTTCCCTCCCTTTAAGGGAGGGTCAGGGTGGGTCTTGCCCCGCCCTTACACCCGAGGGACTCGATGCCCGACTATGCATCAGCTATCAGACCATCGAGCATCGCGGACCCTTGCCCGACAATCTGCGCCTCTCGACAACTTTCTATGGCTGCGACCGCTGCCTGAGGGCCACACCGCAATTCAAAGAGGCGCATCCCACAGCAGAACAAGCTTTCCAACCCTCCGAGGCGCTTCTGAAGATGACGCCCGACGACTGGCAAGACCTCACAGAAGAGCAATACCGCAAGCTCTTCAAAGGGTCTGCCGTAAAGCGTGCCAAATACGATGGACTCAAGCGCAACATCGACCGCTGGCTAAAGTCTTACAAGAAATAACAAGCAGCATAGTTGCCCCGCGACACGTGGGTTGATTGCTCCGAACTGCAGACGGTCCAAAAATTCCCATCAGAAGGATTCGTTTTTTACTGCTGTCCGGGAAAAAGCACCAAAGGTGCGAAAGAACACAGACGGGGGTGTAACCCCCGGGACAGATTAGCCTGACAATAATAAGCCCCAAAGGGGCGACAGAATATATAACTTGTTTAATAAGAACTTGCTTATGGCTCTGTCGTCCTTTCAGGACTTTCTCTGTCGTCGCATTATTACCGGGGGTTAACACCCCCGTCTGTGGTCTGTCGTCTCTTCGAGACTTTTGGCAAGCCCCCATAAGCCTTGACATAGCGCCATCCTGCTGCTGCGTAGCAAGATGCGGCAGCAGATTCTGTTCGATTCCACAGATATGGTTCGTTGCTGCATGGCGACAAAGCAATTGCTGCATGGCGACAAAGCAATTGCTGCATCGCCATGCAGCAATCAACTATGTAGTATATCTCTGGCAAAAAGACAAATGAAACAAGACGATGACAAAGGTAATGTCAATATTCCAATAATTCCAAAATGTTTTTAACGTGTTAAGTCGTTGCAAGCACCCACTCGTACTTCTTCACCCAGCGCCAGACGGTAGCGCGCGAGAGGTTGGTCATGTTCTGAATCTGCGGATTGGAGAGGCCGATGCGCATCAGGTAGCAGACTTGTTGCTGCTGCTCTGAATAATTGCCTAACTCCTTCACCAACTTGTCTTTGAACGATGGGTAAAGCTCATCGACAGCACAGTAGAGCTGTTTCCACTCGGCGGCAGTCATCTCCCTCTTGCCTGTCGATGCTTGCCGTACGGCTTCGATAACCTCCTCCGCAGTTCCTTCAAGTTCCGTCTTGTGCATCAGCTTGATGATTGCCTTGTTTTGTTCTTCCCGCTCTGCCAGTTGCTGCTCCCTCGCTTTATTCTCTTCCAAAAGTGCCACAATTTCTTTCAGATGTCTGTTCCTCTTCCAAATATAGTATATGACGCCGAGAGAAGCCAGCAACAGCGCAGCGAGGCAGACCACGATGAGCGTCGTCTTGTAGCGTTCCTTCTCGTCCTTCAGTTGCTGCTCCTTCTTCTTGTCAAGGTGATACTTGTACTGGTTGTTGACCGTAGCAGACAATTCCTGACGCCTGCCGAAGTCCATCGCAGAACTCATGTCCATGTATGCTTTGGCATAGCGGGCGGCATTGTGCTCGTCGCCCAATTCATCGTAATAGGTGAAAAGATGTTTTGCCGCATCATACATATAGAGCGTGTCCTTTGCGTCCTCGAGAACCTTCTTGCAATAGATGGCAGCAGAATCTTTCTTGCCCAATGCCTCATAGTAGAATGCGTAGGTCATACAGGTACAGTAATCGCCATTTTCCAGTGGATTGCTTTCCATCAGCGACATACACTTCTTTGCCTTCTCTACTTTTTCCATATATGAATAGTAATACAGCAGATAGGAGAGCGACTCCTGATACTTGTGAATGTCACCAGACTGCATGATGTAAGCGAAAGCCGAGTCACTTGCCGCCTCTGCCTGTCGCATGCTATCCATGTCAAGATATGTGGCCGCGATGTGATTGAAGGGTAACACTACATTCCATATTCCTGCGCATCAGGATAATCCTTCACCATATAAAAAAGGTAATGAAGGTTAGAGTAAGTGTTCCTAAGCATGATGGGGTCGCACTCCTTCGGATGGTCGATGGCATAGTCGAGCGACTTGAAGAAGTTCTCCAGGGCGCGGGGCGTGTCCTGAAGGTCGCGGTAGATGCTGCCGGCATAGTAATAGACCTCTTGCTTCTCGGGAACGGAACCCTTTTCCTCAAAGTAAGCCACCAGCTTCTTTATCATCATGTCGGAGCTTGGCATGTGGTTGGCTTTGTCGTTGAGTCTGATTCGGAGCAGGTCGTATTTGTTTCTGACGTACTCGCCTTTGTCCCGGACGTCAAGTTCCAAAGAGTCGAGCATCGTGAGTGCCATCTCGGGATTCCCATTACCAAACGTCTTTATCTGCTCCATCTTCTCCATGATGCCGTCATTGGAACAGGATGCCATCAGCAGGATAAAGAATAAGCAGACGCTCTTTTTAATTCCCATCTTTTACTTCTTTATATGTCATTTCTGCTGCAAAAATACAAATAAAAAATGGAACAGAGAGCTGTTTGTTTGTTTCAATGCGTTTCATGAAACAACTTGAAACAAGAATTATTTGCCCGCTTGTGTAAAAACGAGTAATTTTGCAGCGGAAACAAACATTCAAACAATAGATTTAATGATGAAAAAGATTTATTCCCTTATGCTCGTGCTCATGGCAAGCACTACGATGCAAGCCTTTGATGCTCTGATTGACGGCTTCTACTTCAACTTATCTGACGATGAGGCGGAGGTGACTTCTCGAAGACCATCATCTCACGACTATTCTGGCGATGTCGTTATCCCTGAATCAGTTTTTCATGATGGCAAGACGTATATCGTGACAAGTATTGGCGAACGAGCCTTCGAGTCTTGCACCAATATGACTTCCATTAGCATCCCTGAAACTGTGAATACTATTGGTGATGGTGCCTTTGGCAAATGCAGCGGCCTGACCTCAATTACTATTCCTCAGAGTGTGACAAGCATAGGAAAGAGCGCATTCAAGGGGTGTACTGGCCTTACATCAATCACAATACCCGATGGCGTGACGACCATCAGAGAATATACTTTCGACTTTTGCGACGGCCTGACTTCTGTTGCGCTTGGGTGCGGTGTGACAAGTATCGAACGTTCTTCTTTCGGTTCGTGCTATAACCTGACCTCCTTGACATGTAATGCTATAGAGCCGCCAAGCTGTGCTACGCATGTCTTTGGGACTATAGACCATAAGAAATGCATCCTTTTTGTTCCCCAAGGTAGCGAAGAAGCATACGGGGAGGCTGAGGAATGGAAAGACTTCATTCACATAGAGATCGCGACAGCTATAAGCAATCTTGCCAGCGACAAGTATTCCTGCAACATCTATGACCTTCAAGGTCGCAGGCTGCAACAGCCAAAACGTGGCATTAACATCATTGACGGCAAAAAGACAGTAAGGAAATAAGCTATATTCTTTCCTTAGAATGGCAACTACGCATGAAATTTAAGCATTTGCTTGTACTCGCGCCAATATTGTTTGTTGGCAGCGATTTCATGCCGAGATATATTCCAGGAACCTTTCTGTGTCGTAGTTCATGATGAGCTCGTCGGGGAACTCCGTCTCTTGCAGCAACGGCCAGATGAAGCTGTAATTGGCTATGTCGTAACTGATGTGGGCATCGCTGCTCAGCACGACAGGCACTTCGTACTGCTTGCACAGGCGCAGTATCTCGAGGTTGTTCGCGAGGGCCGTCTCTTTGTTTCGGCGGGGATTGAGGCTGCTGTTGTTGATCTCGAGCAGCGTCTTCGACTCCTTTGCCGCCAGCACAATCGGTTCGAAGAGGAGCTCCGCGGCGCCGTCGCCGGGATGCGAGATGATTTGCGTCCACGGATTGCGGATGGCGTTTATCATGCCCTGAGTGTTCTCCTCGATGGTGCCGCCCTCCCAGCACAGGATGTGGATGCCGGCGATGCGGATGTCGAGCTGCCTGTAGTAGTACTCGTCGAGGTCGAGCGTGCCTTTCGTATCGAGGATATTCAGCTCGGCACCAAGCAGGAGGCGCAGGCTTCCCATCTGTCGAGGCACGACGTGCAGGTTGCGGAAATAGATGGGATTGCATGTGCCCGGGATGCCTGGCGCGTGTTCTGTGATGCCGAGGATGTCGAGGCCTTTCTGCTGGGCAGCCGTCACCATCTCCTGCAGGGTGCTATAGGCGTGGCCGCTCATCACGGTGTGTGTGTGGACGTCAAGTTTCAATTCATAATTCATAATTCACAATTCATAATTGACATTCGTCGAGCTTTGCTTCATAATTCACAATTCATAGTATCAGTGAAGGTTTTGTCTTCGAATGTAATAGCATAGGCGTGGAGCATCAACCTCTCTCCGGCCTTGCCATAAAGGCGGTCGCCGACGATGGGGTTGTCGAGTCCGAGGGGGTGGGCGCAGTGGACGCGGAGTTGATGCGTGCGGCCTGTTATCGGTCGGAGCTCAAGCAGGGCATGCCCGTCTTTGTTGGCCAGCACCTTGTAATGCGTCTCGGCAGGCTTGCCGTGCTCTCGGTCCACCAGTTGCCGGGGACGGTCGTCGATGTCGGGACGCAAGGGAAGGTTGATGTCGCCCTCCTGTCCGACGGGCATCTCTCTTTCGAGCAGGGCATGATAGACCTTGTGGATACGGCGATGCAGGAAGAGGTCTTGAAGCTGGTGGTACTTCGCCTCGGTCAACGCAACGAGCATCAAGCCGCTTGTATCCATGTCGAGGCGATGCACGATGAGCGGGCCTTTTGCCGATGGAATGGCGCTTTTTATTGCATCTTGCACGTTGGGCAGGTCGTCCTTGCCTGGCACGGAAAGCATCCCTGCCGGCTTGCTGACAACGGCCATTTCCTTATTATTATATATAATGTGCAATTGGGCGAGCAGTTTCTCCTGATTGGCAAGCAAGGGATTGGGTTCGACGTCGAGCCCTTCAAGCATGTGGCGCAGAATGGGACGACACTTGCTGCGGCAGGCCGGATAGTAATGCCCGTCGTGCCTCACCTCGTCCCTTGGCGAATCACCCACCCAGAACTCGGCCATGCAAAGCGGTTGCAAGCCCTCCTTGTAAGCAGCCTGCAGCAAACGCGGCGCGCAGCACTCCCCTGCCCCGGACGGTGGAATGGCAGGAGCGAACAGCTCGAGCAGCGACTTCTCCTCGCCTCGGGCATTGAGGAAGGTGAACTGGCAGAAAAGCCACTGCTGCAAGGCGATGCTGCGCTCATGACGTTCCGTCTGCAGTCTTTTTATCTCGTCTTGCCTCTCTCGCAGCGTTGCCTCATCATCAAAGACGCGATGCTCCCAAGCCTGCTTCAGCCTGTGATACTCCGCCTTTTGGAATTGGCTCTCTCGAACAAACCTTTGCTCATTTTCGCCCATTTCATCGGGAAATATAGACTTACGCTGGGCATCGCGCTCTGCCTTGCTTTGCTGCATCAGCCTCTTATAGGCGGCAAGCTCTTCCTCCATCTTTGCCCGCAATGGACTCGGCCTTAGGGAACGCTCGAGCGACACAATACGACGGTTGATGTCGCTAATGACCTGCTCTTCCTCTTGGAAATAGCAACCCGGAGCCATCAAGTCGAAAACCGGCGGAACGAAGTACTCGTGCTGCGTCTTGCCGTCGAGCGTGCCGGAGAAGGCTGCAAGGAACGAAAGCGAGACCCTCTCTAACTCCCCCTTAGAGGGGGAGGATACAGGATAAGAAGTCTCCCCTTTAAGGGGAGATTTAGAGGGGTCTACTATGAGCACTCCAAACATCTTTCCACGTTGCAGCTCGTCGTACCACTCCTTGCGCTGACTTATATAGTGCCGCACCTCGTCAGCCGCGGCAATGCATAGCGGGTGAGGCTCGTAGCAGAAAGGAAAGGTGAACTGCTTGGGCAAAGGCAATCCTTGGGATGAAGCCGGCAGGGGATGAACAGTTACAGCCATAACACGCCCTCCGGTCCAAGGTTAAAAAGCAAATCTACGATGCTGAGGTCGGGCAAGAAGCCGTGTCGCGAGGCAAACATCTGGTAGTAGGGAGAAGACCCTCCCCTGCCCTCCCTTAAAGGAAGGGAGTTTTCAAACGCAACTGTTCGCGTTACGGGCTTCTCAATATCGAGCAGCGAGGCAACCAACATCATCAGTTCCTCGTTGAAATCGGCCAGGAAATCCCACTTCTTTTGATAAAAAGGAGCGAAGTCATCGGCGTAATATTCAAAGAAAGGCGACTGCCTGTAGCTGCTCTCGAGGGCAACCCAATGCTGATGCCGCCAGTTGCCGTGGTCGCTGATGCGCACGTCGCGCATCAAGGTCTTGCCCTCCGTCTTCACAACGGGAATGGTGAGAGCGAGCGCTCCATTCGGGCTGTCAATCCAGCAACGGTTGCGCAAGGTTTGCTTCGCGAAGTGGTCGCACACCTCAAGCCGCACCTCGTCGGCACGATAGTAAGCGCTGTAGTGGGAAACCGGGGCGAGATAACAGCAAGGCAGAACCATTTAGCAAACTCAAACGACTATTCGATACTTAACCACAAATTGCACGAAATGCACGAATTACTCTTTGCCTTCAAGGGCGTAACCAATTCGTGCCATTCGTGCAATTCGCGGCACAGGGCATACTTTACTTAATGTTATCTACAAGCGAAAACAGGCGATTCCATCGAATATGATGGCCGCTGAACCATGCTCTGTCGACGTCTGTGCTCAGCCAAATAAAGATGGGTTTGCCCACGATGTGGTCCTCGGGAACGAAGCCCCAGTAGCGTGAGTCGGCAGAGCAATGGCGGTTGTCGCCCTGCATCCAGTAGTAGTCCATCTTGAAGGTGTACTCCGAAGCCTTCTGTCCGTTGATGAGGATGTCGCCGTCGGCAGTCACCTTCAGGTCGTTGCCCTCATAAACACGGATGGGACGCTCGTAGATGGCGATGTTGTCCAGCGACAGCTTGATGCTCTCGCCTTTCTTTGGAATCCAGATTGGCCCGTAGTTGTCCTGCGTCCAGCCCGTGTAGGCGTTCTGCGGATAGAGCCCCATGTTGCGCTCCGGAATGGGCGTGATGCTCTCCACGTACTCTGTATGCGCCTCGAGCGCCTTCTTCGCTTCGAACGTCAGGGGTATCTCGCCGGTCTGGTACATGTCTTGAACGTCCTTCATGCTCAGGCCGAGTTCATAGACGAGAGCTTCGGGGATGTAGCTCGTCTTGAGTTCAACGTGGTAATTGAACTGCACGTTCTTGGGTGCAGGATTCTCTTTTCCGTCGAGGTACACGACGCAATCGCGTATCTCGAGCGTCTGTCCGGGCAGTCCGATGCAACGCTTCACGTAGTTCTCCCTGCGGTCAACGGGACGCCAGCTCACTTCGCCGAAGTCTTGCGGGGCAAGCCGAACGTACTGCCGTCCAAGCTCATAGATGGTGCTGAAGTACTGCCGCTGCTGGAGGGGCGTCATGTCTTCGGGCTGAGGCACAGAGCCCGTCTGCTGCTGATAGAGCTGCGAGCCGATGCCGTAGCACATGGCGTAGTACTCGGTCTGATACTTGACGTTGCTGACCACGGTGTCGCCCGCGGGATAGTTGAAGACGACGATGTCGTTGAGCCCTACAGGCTTAGGCGTCACGCGCTTGTATTTCCATTGCGGCCAATCCAAGTAGCTCTTGCCGCCGAAGGGCAACGTGTGCTGGCAGAGCGGCATGTGCAGGGGCGTCTGCGGCACGCGGGGTCCGTAGCTCATCTTGCTCACGAGGAGGTAGTCGCCCACAAGCAGGCTTTTCTCCAAAGAGCTCGATGGAATGGTGTAATTCTGGAAGAAATAGATGTTGACGAAATAGACAGCCACGAGTGCAAAGACGATGGCGTCGACCCAACTCATCACGGTGCGGACGACAGGGTTTTCCGCGTCCTTCCACCACGTCCATGGGATGCGGCGGGTGACGTAGGCGTCGAAGATGAACGGCACGATGATGAGTCCCCACCAGGCTTTTACCCAGCAGAGGAAGGCGATGTAGAGAGCGATGGCGACGAGGGCCTTTGCCCAGTCTTTCTTGGTGGCTTGATATTTTTTCTTCTTTGTCATATGTTTTGGGATTAATAGGTCAAATGGAATTAAAGGGCGAGATGGGAATTAGAAACTGAAGAGGTCGGACATCGTGAGCAGTCCCGCGTGCTCTGCCGTGTACTCGGCGGCGAGGACGGCACCGAGGGCGAAGCCGCGGCGACCGTGTGCGTCGTGGGTGATGGTTATCATGTCCTCGGGCGAGTCATAGGTTATGGCGTGGATGCCAGGCACTTCGCCGCGACGGACATCGTCGATGCGGAGCACGCCGGGTTGCGTCTCGTGCAGTCCCCAACGCGCTTTGCGGTCGAGGTTCTCCACGATTTGCTCGGCCAGGGTAATGGCTGTGCCGGACGGTGCATCGAGTTTGTGGACGTGGTGCGTCTCGACGATGTTGACGTCGTACTGCGTAAAACGGTTCATTATCTTTGCAAGATAGGTGTTGACGGCGCTGAAGATGGCGACGCCCACACTGAAATTCGAGGCCCAGAAGAGCGTGTTGCCCTCGGCGCAGGCACGCTTCACGTCGTCGCCGTGCTCCTTCATCCAGCCCGTGCTTCCGCTGACGACTTTCACGCCGGCGCGCCAAGCCTTGAGATAGTTGTCGTAAGCCGTCCAGGGCGTCGTGAACTCGATGGCGACGTCGGCACTGGCGAAAGCAGGGCTCTCGAAGTCTTGCTGGTTGTCAATATCGATGATGCTGACGATTTCGTGACCGCGCTGCAGGGCTATTTCCTCTATCATGCGGCCCATCTTGCCGTACCCTATAAGTGCTATTTTCATACGTTATCTGATATTTTTCGTGCAAAAGTACTGCTTTTCGCGCAATTATGCGTACTTTTGTTTCACAAAATAAGTTAACGAGGCCAAAATAAGTATGGAACGCCTGCTCCACTACGTCTGGAAACACAAGATATTGCCCCTGAAACCGCTCACAACGTCGGAGGGGCAGACGGTCGAGGTCATCGACCCCGGTCTGCACAATCACGACCAGGGCCCCGACTTCTTCAATGCGAAGATTCGGCTGGACGGGACGGTCTGGGCGGGCAATGTGGAGGTGCATCTCCGCTCGTCGGACTGGTACAGGCACGGCCACGAGAGCGATGCGGCCTACAACAGCGTCATCCTGCACGTCGTGGGAGAGGTGGACGCGGAGGTCGTGACGCAGGAGGGGAAGACGCTTCCGCAGGTCCGGCTCGACATTCCGGAGCACATCCGGCGGAGCTACGAAGAGCTGTGCCGAACGGAGGACTATCCGCGCTGCCACCGCATAATTTCCTCGATTCCATCGATAAAAGTGCGTCCTTGGATGGATGCCTTGCTCGTGGAGAGGCTGAAGGAGAGGTCGGAGAAAGTGGCCGAACGGGCCGAGCGGACAGGGGGCGACTGGGAGCGTGCCACGTTCGTCACGCTGAGCCGCAGTTTCGGCTTCGGTCTCAACGGCGATGCCTTCGAGCGCTGGGCCATGCGAATACCCCTCTCGGCTGCCGGCAAACACCGCGACGACCTGTTTCAGATCGAGGCGCTCTTCCTGGGGATGGCGGGCCTCATCGACGAAGTGGAGGGTCTGCGAAGCAGTCAGGAGGTCCTGCTCCTCAGCCAGGAGTATGCGTTCCTGAAGCACAAATTCAGCCTCGGCGACGCGATGGAACGGGCCGATTGGCGCTTCCTGCGGACCCGCCCCAGCAATTTCCCCTCCGCCCGCATCCTGCAAATCGCGGAGCTCTACCACAGCGGACGGGCGCAGATGAGCAGTCTGCTGGGCGCGCAGAGCGTGGAGGAGCTGCAGACGTGCCTCGCCGTGAAGGGAATGACGGCAGCAAGCCGCCGCCTGCTCATCATCAACACGGTGGTGCCCCTGCTCTTTGCCTACGGACGCCACACCAGCAACGACGACATCTGCCAGCGTGCCATCCGGCTCCTGGAGACGCTTCCCGCGGAGAACAACTACATCCTGCGGCAGTGGCAGGAATGCGGGCTGAAGGTCTCCACGGCTGCCGACAGCCAGGCACTCATACAGTTGAAACGCCAATACTGCGACAGGACGGACTGCCTCCGATGCCGTTTCGGATACGAATACTTGAAGAAGAATTGATTGCTGCATCGCCATGCAGCAATTGCTGAGTCGCCATGCAGCAATTGCTTCGTCGCGATGCAGCAAAGAACTTATAACATTATGGAGTACATTTACAAACTGAAAATGAAGGTTCGCGACTATGAATGTGACCTTGAGGGAATCGTCAACAATGCCAACTATCAACATTACATGGAGCACACCCGCCATGAGTTCATGCTCTCGGCAGGCATCAGCTTTGCCGAGATGCTGCAGCAGGACATCGTCTCCGTCGTGGCGCGCGTGGCAATAGACTACAAGACGCCGCTCCACAGCCGCGATGAATTCGTCTCTTGCCTCAATATGAAGCTGGAGGGAATCCGTTATATCTTCCGTCAGGACATCTATCGCGCAAGTGACATGAAGCTGGCAGCCCGGGGGAAAGTCGATGTCGTGTGCCTCGTCGGAGGCAAGCTCAGCCGCTGCCCCGAGCTGGAAGAGAAACTTGGCAAATACGGCATCGTCCTGACCGAAGAATGAAGGGAGAGGCACTAATCAGGCATTAATCTATCGGAAGTTAAAGAAGTTAAAGAAGTTAATGAAGTTAAAGGACGATACCATAAAGGTTGGAAAACTATCAGCCCCAAACTTGGCTGCAAAGCTATTGTCCTTTAACTTCCCAAGCGAGCGTAGCGAGCTAACTTCTTTAACTTCTTTAACTCCCCCTCAAAAAGATAACATCCGAAACGTCAGTTAATAAGAAAAGACTATGTCCGACCAGGAGACTTTATACATGATGGCTTTGACGCAGATGACTTCGTTGAGCCTCACGAACCTGCACCTGCTGATTCAGGAGCTGGGTTCGGCTGTCACCATCTACGAAAACCGCAACGACCTGAGGCAGGTTCTGCCGTCTGCTTCGAAGAAAACTCTCGATGGAATGGGCCATTTTGACACATATCTGGCCCGGGCGGAGCAGGAGCTGGAGTTCTGCAGAAAGGGCAGGATTCAGTGCTTGGGCTTGAACGATGAGGGCTATCCGCAGCGGCTCCGGGACTGCAACGACGCCCCGATTCTGCTCTACTACCGCGGCACGGCCAACCTCAACACGCAGCACATCGTCAGCATGGTGGGCACCAGACAGATTACGGCCTACGGCAAGGACCTCTGCCGCTCGTTCGTGCGCGACCTGAAGCGGCTTTGCCCCGACGCTCTCGTCGTGAGCGGACTGGCTTACGGCGTGGATGTGCATTGCCATCGGGCAGCATTGGACGAGGGTTTGGAGACGGTCGGCGTCCTGGCCCACGGGCTCGACCAGATCTATCCGCGGCATCATCGGGAGACTGCAAAACAGATGGTGGCGCAGGGCGGACTGCTGACGGAGTACATGTCGGCAACGCCAATCGACAAGCGCAACTTCGTGCAGCGCAACCGTATCGTGGCGGGAATGGCGGATGCAGTCGTCGTGGTGGAGAGCGCGACGAAAGGCGGTTCGCTCATCACCGCAGACATCGCCCTCAGCTACGACAGGCAGGTGTGGGCCTTCCCGGGCCGCGTCTTCGATACTTACTCGTCGGGATGCAACAAGCTTATCTTCTCGAATGCCGCCACACTGCTGACCGGGGCCGAGGATTTCTGCGTGGCAATGGGTTGGACCGACGATGTGCAGCACCGCAAACAGCTTGCCGAAGGCGTCCAGCAAGAGCTCTTTGCCGACGACTTCACAGCGGAGGAACAGCGTGTACTGCAGGCACTTGCCCGCGACGACAGCAAGCAAATCAACGTCCTCGCTGTCGAGACAAACATCCCCATTGGCGACCTCTCAAGCCTCCTCTTTTCGCTCGAGATGAAAGGTGCAGTGCAGATGCTCGTCGGAGGCAAGTACAAATTACGACACTAAAGCACAGGCGATGCGACATATTGAACAGAAAAAAGTCTTTTAGCACAACGGCGAAAGCAGAAAAACACGTAGGGTGATAATTTTTTCCTGAAAAAGTTTGCATTGAAAAGAAATAATCCCTACCTTTGCAGACGGCTAACATAAAAAAGGATAAGGTCAAGGGTTCCGACTTCGCCAGTCGGGATTCTTCTTTTTTTTCGCGTTTCGCAAAAAGGAAAAAGACGTCGCGACCCATCCCAAGCCACCATATATATAGATAATGTATAACTAAAACATAAACAGATTAAATGGCTTACATGACACAAAAAGGCTACGACGAGCTCGTAGCAAAGTTGCAGCACATGGAAAGCATCGACCGCCCCGCCGCAAGCGCTGCCATCGCAGAGGCCCGCGACAAGGGAGACCTGTCGGAGAATGCCGAGTACGACGCTGCTAAGGAATGGCAAGGCAAACTCGAGACTGAGATAGCCATGCTCAAGAAAACAATTATCGAGGCTAAGATTATCGACACCACGCACCTCGACACCAGTACCGTGCAGATCCTCTCTACCGTCGAACTGCGCAACGTGAAAAACAAGATGACGATGAAGTACACGATTGTCAGCGCCACGGAGGCCGACCTCCGCAGCGGCAAGATAAGTGTGGAGACCCCGATTGCCAAGGGACTGCTCGGCAAGAAAGTGGGCGACATCGCCGAGATCAAAGTGCCGCAGGGCACCATCCAACTCGAGGTGGTCAGCATCGCGTTTGATTAAATGAAGGGATTCGACAGCCTCACCCCCGACCCCTCTCCGAGGAGAGGGGAGAAGTAAATAGTTAAATTACTAAATCGTAAATAAATCGTAAATAGTAAATCGTCAAATCGTAAATAACAATGCCAAGTATCTTTTCACGTATCGTAGCAGGCGAAATACCGAGCTACAAGATTGCTGAGGACGAACGCTACTACGCTTTCCTCGACATCAGCCCCTTGCAAAAGGGTCATACCCTCGTGATTCCCAAGCGCGAAGTGGACTATATCTTCGACCTCGAGGACGATGAACTCGCAGGGCTTCAAGTGTTTGCAAAGAAGGTGGCAAAGGCCATCAAGAAGGCTATCCCCTGCGTGAAGGTCGGCCAGTGCGTGCTCGGCCTGGAGGTGCCGCACGCCCACATTCACCTCGTCCCTATGCAGAGCGAGGCCGACATGCGCTTCACAAACCCCCATCTCAAACTCACACCCGAGGAATTCGAGCAGATAGCAGAAAGCATCCGAAAGGCCTTCTGACCTCCCATAATGCCCGTTAAACCCATTAACCCCATTAAAACCATAATCATGAAAGCAAGAATCATCACCGCCGTGGCATTGCTCAGCATCGCACTCGGCATACAGGCACAGAAACATGAGTTCGCCAACTGGAAGCGCTACGCAGAGTCGAACAAGGAACTTGGTGCGCCTGCAAAGGGCGAGAAGCGCGTCGTACTGATGGGCAACTCCATCACCGACGGCTGGCCCCGCACGCGGCCTGAGTTCTTCAAGGACAACAACCTCATCGGCCGCGGCATAGGCGGACAGACCAGCTACCAGTTCCTCCTGCGCTTCCGCGAGGACGTCATCAACCTGCAGCCCAAGGTCGTGGTCATCAACTACGGCACAAACGACATCGCCGAGAACACCGGAGCATACGACGAGGACTTAACCTACGGCAACGTTCTCTCGATGGTCGAGCTCGCCAAGTACCACAAGTGCAAGGTCATCCTGACGAGCTGCCTCCCTGCCGGCGGCTTCAGCTGGCGTCCGTCAGTAACCGACAGCATGGACAAGATACGCAAGCTCAACGCTCGCGTCAAGGCATACGCCGAGGCAAACAAGATTCCGTATGTCGATTACTTCAGCGCCATGGTCAATGCCGAAGGCACAGCCATGAAGGCTGAACTGGCCAACGACAATCCCGGCGTGCATCCCAATGCCGATGGCTACGCAGTCATGGAGAGCCTGCTGCTGCCCGTCATTAAGAAACTTCGCTAACACATCACATGGCAGACAACAAGTATTGTCTCATCCTGGCCGGAGGCAACGGCAGTCGCCTCTGGCCCATCAGCCGTACGGTAAAGCCCAAGCAGTTCCTCGACCTCTTCGGCACGGGACGCACCTTGCTGCAGCAGACCTACGACCGCGTCGCCAAGTTCATCGACCCCTCGCACATCTACGTCAGCACGAACGTGGCGTACCTGCCGCTCGTCTATGAGCAGCTGCCCGAGGTGGACGACATGCACATCCTGGAGGAACCGCTGCGCCGAGGCACCTTGGCAGCCGTGGCGTGGGGTTCCGTGTTCATCGCCACACAGAATCCACAGGCCATTCTCTTCGTCACGCCTTCCGACCAGCTCATCCTCAAAGAGGAAGAGTACCGGCAGGACGTGCTCGACGGACTGCAGTTCGTCAGCGAGAACGACGGACTTCTCGTGATGGGCATCACGCCGTCGCGACCTGAGACAGGCTACGGCTACATCCAGATGAACGACGACGAGCCGCTCAGCCACGACATCTTCCCCGTCAAGTCGTTCACCGAGAAGCCCAACGACGAGTTCGCCAACATCTTCATGCAGGAGGGCAACTTCCTTTGGAACACCGGCTTGCTGTGCTTCAGCAGCCGCGTCATGCTCGACAACCTGTTCATGCTCGTACCTGAGTACCGCATCGAGATACCCCGCATGATGGCCGAAGCCGAGAGTGCCGACCCGAAACTCGTGCCCGAGAGCTTCAACGTGCTGCCCAACTACAACATGGACGTCAGCATCCTGGAGCGCAGCGAGCACGTCTATGTGCAGCGCGGCCACTTCGGCTGGGCCGACATCGGCACGTGGGCAAGCATCGGCAAGGACGCTCCGAGCGACGCCGACGGCAACGTCCTGATGGGCACCAACGCGTATCTATACGAGTGTTCGGGCAACATCATCCGCATGCCGGAAGGTCACACCGCCGTCATCAAAGGCCTGAAGGACTACGTCATTGCCGAAGAGGGAGAGTTCCTCATGATATGTCCGCGCCACGACGACGCAGCAATGCGCCGCATGCACACAGACACGAAGTTCGGCGACACCAAAAATTAATTCATAATTCTTAATTCATAATTCATAGTTGCCAATTCATAATTCTTAATTCATAATTCATAATTAGGGACGCCTGAAAACAGGGCGAAAGAAATAATTATGAATTATGAATTAAGAATTATGAATTGAGTACTGCCTCTTTCACCTGTTCGGCATCCACAAAGACGTTCCGGACAGGCTTGTCATCACGGATAACGTCTTCCGTCCAGTTGGGTTCATTGAAGAACTCATTCGGGTGGAAGACGTGCAGTTTATAGAACTTCGTCAGGTTTAGGCGAAGTTCTGTTGTTATGGCGGGCTTGAGCGAGAACGGTTTGTCCTGCTTCCAGGCGATGGCTTGCACGCAGAGGCGCTCCAAATCGTTGACCTGCGAGCGGTCGAAAGCCTCGACGAAAAGTTTGCTGTTAGGCTCTATGATGCCCGAGAAACGCAGTCGCCAGCTCGCTCCCTCCGCGCTCATCAGCGAGACCTGCATGTAGTAGTTGCTGTCGTTCACGAGGTACGACTCGAAGCCCGTGCTGGAGATTTCCTTCACCTCATCAGGCAAGAAAGAGAGGTAGAGGTTGAGCCGCTCGCCTTCCCTGCGCTCGAGAGGAGCCCCCTTCCAAACCTTCCCCCGAGGAGGAATGCTTTCCTGCGCGGCTTCTTCACTCCCTCCTCCCTGGGGGAGGGATGGGGAGGGGGCTGTGTTCACCTTCCCGATGTCGTATTCCTCGTTGCCAACCACTACTACATCTTGCTTGAGCATCGGTATCTCAAACCCGTCCTCATCCTCCACGAGGACAATGTTCTTCCCTTGGAAGCCACTCACTCTGCCCCCTCCCACCTCGGAGAGAAAGCGCACTTGATCGCCTATCTTCATAGTCTTGTTTGTGTATTGCACCGCAAAGGTACAAAGAAACACGTACATTACCAAATAATCCCAACTAAAACTTCACGTGTGTAGTTTATCGAATCCATACGAGGATTTTGCAATATTCACACGTGGTTTTTGCTGAATCGGCGCATTAAGCGTTATTTTTTCTCTCTTCACTTTTCATTTTTTCATTTATAAAGTGTATCTTTGCAAACGGAAACATAAACAGAACAACTATGAAACTCAGAAACTTTTTGGCACTCGTCCTGCTATTAATAGTTGGTTTGCAGTCTGTAAAAGCACAGGAAGCCTACACGGTTCTCAATGATGGCACTTTGACGTTCTACTATGACAATCAGCGCAGCAGCCGTCCTGGCACTTCATATCCCGTTACATATAATATAGTGGTCGTTGGAGAGTATACCTATTCTCACCTTCCTTGGGAAAATGACGCGCTAAGTGTTAATAGAGTCGTGTTTGACTCGTCATACGCAAATGCCCGCCCAACTTCTACCTATAGTTGGTTTGATGGCATGGAGAATCTTACTTCCATCGAAGGAATGGCAAACTTGAACACAAGCGAAGTAGTAAATATGAGCTTTATGTTCAACAACTGCAAGGCTTTGACAAGTCTTGACCTGAGTCACTTTAATACGGAAAAAGTGAGAGACATGGGTGCCATGTTTCAATTGTGTGAAAGTTTGACAAGCCTCGACTTGAGTCACTTCTACACCCCGAGGTTAACTCGTATGTCTAGCATGTTCAATCTCTGTAAATCCTTGACAAGCCTCAATGTCAGCAACTTCAACACATCGAATGTGACAGATATGTTTGATGTGTTTCAAGGCTGTGAAGCTTTGACGAGCCTTGACTTGAGCAACTTCGATACGCGGAATTTGACAGACATGAGTTCAATGTTTTGGGGCTGCGAGGCTTTGAAATATCTCATCATAAGCAATTTCAACACAGAGAATGTAACAAACATGCATCTTATGTTTGGTGGTTGCAAGAGTTTGATAAGCCTTGACTTGAGCAGCTTTGATACATCGAATGTGACAGACATGTCCAGAATGTTTGAAAACTGCAGAAGCTTGACAACTCTTGATTTAAGCAACTTCAACACGGAAAATGTGATAGATATGGATTGGATGTTCTACGACTGCAGATCTCTGACAAGTCTCAATGTCAGCCATTTCAACACAATGAATGTGACAGAAATGGATCTTATGTTTGGTTCTTGCGAGAGCTTAACAAGTCTTGACGTGAGCAACTTTAATACATCAAATGTAACAGATATGTCTCACATGTTCAGTAACTGCAAAAGTTTAACGAGTCTTGATCTGGGCAATTTCAATACTGCAGGAGTGACAGACATGTCAGAAATGTTTGACAGATGCGAGGGCTTGACAAGTCTTGATTTGAGCAACTTCAATACATCAAATGTGACGAGCATGAGAGAGATGTTTTGGAAGTGCACCCACCTGAAATATCTCGACTTGAGTACTTTTGATACAGGGCGGGTGACAGATATGTCCGAAATGTTTGATATGTGCAACGACATAGTGTTTGTAGATTTGAGTAGCTTTGACACGGGGAATGTGGAGGACATGTCTAAGATGTTTGCATGTAGTTATGATTTGAGTAAGATATATGTAGGCACAGGTTGGAACACGGACAAAGTTAATAATTCTGACTCTATGTTTGACGGCTGCTACGTTCTTCGTGGGGAAAAGGATACAGAATATAATTCCAGTCATATAGATAAAGCCTATGCCCATATTGATGGAGGCACTTCAGATCCAGGCTATCTTTCCATCAAACCATACGACTTCATGAAGGATGGCATCTTCTATAAGATAACTGGCAACAACACGGTTGCTGTAACCAACAGACATGATTTCTTTGATTTTTATAGAGATAGTGTGGTCATCCCTGCTTCTGTTGGCTATCTTGGCACAACTTACCTTGTGACAGCCATCGAGGCAAAAGCCTTCTTCTTCTGCGTAACAATGACCGACATTACAATTCCAAGCAGTGTGACAGATATTGGCGAACTGGCTTTCGAAGGTTGCGAGAACTTGGAAAAGATAACTTGCCTCGCTCCAACACCTCCAACCATTTATGCCAATACTTTCTCGAACTATGATGTCCCTCTGATTGTTCCTGCAGGCTCTATGGGGCTTTACCAAGCAGCTCCTTATTGGAAGAACTTCACCAACATTCAGGAACCTGCGCAATATGACTTCGAAGTGGACTACATCTATTATAAGGATGCAGGAGGCAATGCAACTGCCGAGGTGACTTACAAGGATACAAACTATGGCACCTACAGTGGCACGGTGGAAATACCTGAAAATGTAATAAGCCCAGAGAATGGCATGTACTATGTCGTGACAACCATCGGCGAGCGCGCCTTCTACCGTTGTCCCTACCTGCAGCATCTGACACTTCCCGCCACAATAGACCGCATAGAGAATGAAGCCTTTGTGGATGCCTTCCTCGATGCCAGCAACTCCGACATCACTTGCCTGGCCACGACACCGCCCACAATCTCTCCCTATGCCTTCGGCTCGGAAATAAATGACCTGACACTCTATGTGCTGAAGGACTGCAAGGCTGCCTACATGGCTCATAACGTCTGGAAGAACTTTGGCAATATCGTCGAACTGCCCTATCACTTCCAGGATGGCAAGGTCTTCTACGCCATCACAGGTGCCAACACAGTAAGTGTAGTCCATCGCAACCCCAGCTACAACAGCTATTGGGGACAAGTCACCATCCCATCAACAGTCAAGCACAAAGGCACCACCTACACAGTCACCGAGATAGGTAACGTGGCATTCCTCAGCAGCTCACAACTGACAAGGGTCATCATCCCCTCGACGGTGACGAAAATCGGCAACCGCAGCTTCAAGGACTGTCCCCTTCTGACCAGCATCACCATCCCCGAGAATGTGCAGAGCATAGGCATGATGTGCTTCGATGGCTGCACGGCTCTACAGGAAGTTAATTGCTGGGCAACAGAACCTCCTTCAATAGACTACACAACCTTTACCGAAAGTCATTATCAGGGCGTAACGCTCAATGTTCCTGCCGGTTGCCACGAAGCCTATATGTTTGCCAACGTTTGGGAACTCTTCTACGACATCTTCGATGGAATAAGCGACCTTAAATACTCAAAGGACCTTGAGGCCTCTAAGGACGGCATCTTCAATCTTTCCGGTCAGCGCGTAAGCAAACCACAAAAGGGCATCAACATCACGAACGGACGCAAGGTGCTCGTAAAATAAAAAATAAGAAATTAAGATAATAAGAAAATAAGATCGCGTGAGCAGTTTGGCAATTACACGTGTATAGTTTATCGAATCCACACGAGAATTTCGCAATATTCACACGTGGATTTTGCTGAATCGGCGCATGAAGCGTTATTTTTCCTCTCTTCACTTTTCATTTTTTCATTTATAATTCGTATCTTTGCAGTACAAAATAATACTATAAATAAATAAGGACATGTGTACCGTAACATTAGAATATAATCAACACAATGCTCTTGCACGGCGTAAGCTTGCGACATTGTTGGCCACAGGGCTGTTCATTCAAAAGGAAATAAAGCCTGACGAACCCACTCCCGAAGAGATAGAAGCTCATCGAGCAGCAAGGGACGCATTTCTTGCCCACTCACAGAAGTCAATGTCAAGAGTAATAGCTCGTTATCTATGAAATACCATCAAAGAGACATCGTAGAGGTCAGTTTTTTCTTTCCAGACGGGACATTCAAACCTCATCCTGCTATTATCGTTTCAAATGATGAACTGCAAGATGCAGAAGATGGCATGTTCTATCTTGTACTCATCACTTCCAACGATTGGCTCAATCCTCAGTATTCCTATTGTCTTACCGACGAGATGATTGTCGGGCACACCTTTGCCAAGCCGAGTGTGGTAGTGCCAAATTATAACAGGTTACATTGAACGTGATGTTGTTCGTCGTCTCGGAAGCATAAAAGAGCAGTATTTTAACGAGATTGTTGACAAAATAATAGAGTCCATATTTTAATTATCAATTTTCAATAGAATAAAGCCTATGGCATAAACAAAGAAGATTAGACATATAGACAAAAAGCGTCCAACTTAAATTCATGCTCTCCCCGAAATCGGCAAAATTTCAACAAAGAGCTATCATGAGTAAGTCCAGGATGCTCACGTTGTTACGGCGTGGGCTTTTACTCGTATATGATAGCAATGGTGTTTGCCGATACCAGGGAGAACGTAGACGATGAAGTCCACGTTTTTTTTGTTTATATACGAGAAAAGACAAATAACTAAATTAATAATAACTAAACATTTTACATTATGAAACTAAAACAATTATTTCTAACCCTGCTGGCACTGTTTGGCATCTACGTCAACGCGATGGCCTACGATTTTAAGGCTAATGGAATTTATTATTTGAAACAAGATTGGAATTCAACTGCGATTGTGACATTTCAGTCTCTAATATCTACAAAAAATGGAGGGAGTGTTCCTGATGGATATGATTATTATGTTAATTATGAGTGGTTGGGCCAAGATGAAGATGACAATGATATATGGGGAAATCCTTACAATGTATACTTCACCTCGGACATGAGCGGAGATATTGTTATTCCAGAAACAGTAACATACAACGGAACGACCTATCGTGTAGTAGATATTATGGAAAATTCTTTTGAAAATTGCTCTGTAACTTCCGTTACCATTCAAGGTAATAATCTTACTCGGATACGTAGAGGTTCTTTTAGTAATTACAGGGGCGCACTTATAATAGATCGAGAAATTCCATACTATGAAGACGATGAAGATGTGTATTATCCTTTCAGTAACTGTAAATTTACATCCTTAACATTGGGGAATAATGTTACCTCAGTGCCGGCTTATACTTTTATGGATAATCCTGGCTTGGAAACCCTCGTTATATCTGGATCAATAACCAGCTTTGGTACTTGGGCATTTTATAATTGTCCAAATCTAACATCAGTGACAATTAAAAATAATAATCCGATTATAATTCCGGCATATTCTTTTCCTAATCGTGCAAATGCCACTTTGTATGTACCAATGGGTAGTAAGTCTGCATATGAGGCTGCAGGTGGTTGGAAAGAAATAGTTGAATATATCACTTTTGCAGATGCAAGGGTTGAAGCGATATGCTTGGAACACTGGGACACGAATGGAGATGGTGTCTTGAGTCTTTCGGAAGCAGCGGCTGTTACAACAATCGAAAATGTTTTCGAATACACATCTATTATCTCTTTTGACGAGCTACAATACTTTACAGGACTTACATCTATTGCCGACAATGCATTTAAAGATTGTAGAGGACTAACATCGGTAATAATTCCAGATGGTGTTATATCCATTGGTCGCAATGCGTTCTATGGCTGTAGAAGTCTCGCATACATCAACATTCCTGCCAGTATCACATCCATTGCGACAGGTGCATTTAATCTCATCACGGGTTATATAAATTATGTGGAGTTCACTGATATAGAAAGCATTTGTAGTATTCATTTTGAAGATTTCGATTCAAATCCATTGCGTTATGGAGATCATCTTTATATTAATGGCAATGAGGTAACAGATGTAGTTATCCCAGACGGGGTAACTTCCATTGGTCAATACGCTTTATACTCTTTTCAAAGATTACGTTCCGTAACAATTCCTGAAGGTGTTACAAGTATTGGATATCGTGCATTCGATGGCTGTCAAAATTTACTATCAATCAACATCCCAAGTACAATAACATCCATAGGAAATAATGCCTTCGCTAACTGTATAAGGTTGCATGATGTAAGGGTAGACAAGGATACACCATTAACCATTAACGAAAACACATTCTACCAGCGACATTATATTTCGCTATATGTACCCTCTGGATGCAAGGCTATTTACGAGGCGGCTGAGTATTGGAAGGATTTTAAGGAAATTATAGAAATCAATACTATTAATGTCGGTAACTCTGGTTTTACCACATTCAGCTCTCTCTATGCTTTAAACTTCTCTGGGGTCGCATCTATTAAGGCCTACGTAGCCAGCGATTTTGACTCTACCACAAACACCCTAACGCTGACAAAAGTTACAGAAGTACCTGCTGGCGAAGGACTTTATATTATGGGGGCAGAGGGTAGCTATAAAATCCCACGAACGACGACAGACGTGACTTATTCCAATCTGCTGAAAGGCGTGACAAAAGCTACCACCATTTATCCCACAGATGGTGATAAAACTAACTTTATCCTTGCAAATGGCACGCATGGTGTAGGCTTCTACACACTCTCCACTTCTGGTGAGCTGGCAGCAGGCAAGGCTTACTTGCAGCTGCCGACAGCGAGTGTGACTGGCGTCAAGGCTCTGAAGGTTATCCTTGATGATGAAAGTGATGATGATGCGACAAGCATCAAGACCCTCTCTAACTCTCCCTTAAAAGACGAGAATATCTTCAACCTTGCGGGTCAACGTCTGAACAAGGCTCAAAAGGGAATAAATATCATCAATGGCAAAAAGGTATTTATCAAATAAAAGTATATGAAATCAACTTATAATGCTCCGCAAATAATACAGATAGGAATCAGGACTAAACACCTGATTTCAACATCAACAACAGATCAAGATGTTTATACAGACGACCCGCAGAATCCAGGAGGAGCACTGGTTAAGGATAAACACAGTATCTGGGACGATGAGTGGTAGATGACTCCACTATCAAAGTAACGGTCTCTGGATTGAAATAATACAAACGACATGCAAGCAGCCACACGTTCTGTGTGGCTGCCACATTAGATTCTGTACTTTTCTTGTAACTTTCTGTACTCTTTGTTGTGAAGAATTGATTTTTTCTGTACCTTTGCAGCAGAAATTACGTGTACGTTTATGTGTGAAGACTTAGAGAAAGAGTACGGCGAGCTGATGCTGGAATACCAGCAAAAGGTGACAGACAAGATGTCGCCGGAGGAATTGTTGACGTACAACGAGGTGCTTTTCTCTGCACATAGTTGCGGCATCGAGGGGAACTCATATTCCATAAACGACACGAGGGCACTGAAGGAGCTAAGCCTTGGCGTGGTGCCTCAGGGAAAGCCTTTGGTGGAGACAATGGAGATGCTCGACCACTTCCATGCTTTCGAGTTTATGGCACAGACTTGCCACGAGCCTTTAACGGAGGACTATCTGCTCCAGCTTCACAAAATTCTTACAGAACACACAATTGAATATCGCCATCCTGGAGCAAAGCCCGGAGAATATACGACGATGGATATGGCTGCAGGAGATACATTGTTTGGCGACCACGAGGAATTGATTCGCAAAGTTCCATCATTATTTGAGGAGACCGAAAAAGCTTTGAAAGGCGACCTCCCTCGTATGTTTATCGCCGCTACTTTTCATGGCTACTTCATTTACTTGCATCCTTTCCGCGACGGCAATGGACGTATGGGCAGATTGCTTTCGAACAAGATTCTGCTGCAGAGCGGACACCCGATTGTTATTATTCCTTGCGAAGCGAAGGAAGAATATATCCGCGCATTGAAATTGTTCCATTCGGACAGCATCGAGTTTCTTGTGACGTTCTTCTACAAGACTGCTATCCGGCGTATGCAAAACGAGTTGAAGCAGAAACGCTCCAACTCGTCAGGTACAATGAATTTTCTCTTTTAAGAACTTAGAGCTCGGCGTCGCTGCATTGGAAGGTTGTGCCGCGGCGGATGTCGCCTGTCTGTAGGCCAAGTTTGAGCCACTTCATGCGCTGCTTGGAGGTGCCGTGGGTGAAGGTCTCGGGCTGAGAGTAGCCGCGGGCCTTCTCCTGCAGATAGTTGTCGCCGATGACCTGCGCGCAGTTGATGGCCTCCTCGAGGTCGCCGTCTTCCAGACTTCCGAACATCTTGTTGTCGTGATATGCCCAGACGCCTGCATAGAAGTCGGCAAGGAGTTCGAGGCGCACGCTCAGCTTGTTGGCCTCTGTCTGGTTGAGTTTCGACATCTGCTGATGCACCTTGCCGAGCGTGCCGAGCAGGTATTCCACGTGATGTCCCACTTCGTGAGCGATGACGTAGGCATAGGCGAAGTCACCGTCGGCACCGAGCTGCTGCTTCATCGACGTGAAGAACGAGAGGTCGATGTAGAGGCACTGGTCGGCTGAGCAATAGAAGGGGCCCATGCTTGCCGAGCCGTTGCCGCAGCCTGTCTGCACTGCGCCCGTGTAGAGCACCATCTTTGGCGGCTCGTAGGTGCGGCCAATCTTCTTGAACTCCTCTGTCCAGACATCTTCCGTGCCGGCAAGGATTTGCTTGGAGAACGTGGCGAGCGCCTGTTCTTCCTCCGTGAACTCGCGACCGCCCTCTGCCTGTTCGGTGATGTTGCCCAGCATGCCGGCATTGGTCAGCATGTCGAGGGGGTTAGCGCCCGTGATGAACGAGATAATCAGGGCAATGATGATGCCACCGATGCCCAGACCGCCAGCCTTGGCAGCCGACATGCCGCGACGGTCGTCCACGTTTGTACTTTCTCTTCTTCCTGTCAGTTTCATAAGCGTATAAGTTTAGAGTTTTGTATGTTTCGCTTGCAAATATACAAAATAAAGTTCAAAGTTTGAGGTTTCAGGTTTAAAGAATTTATCTTCTGAGGCAAGAAAGCAGATATTTTTCCCCTTTTCACTTTCCTCTTTACAGTTTTTGTTGTACTTTTGTGCCTGCTTTATGGACACAAAACACATTCAGATACGCGACTACGACTATCCTTTGCCCGAAGAACGCATCGCGAAGTTTCCTCTGCCGGAACGAGACAGCAGCAAACTGCTTGTCTATGAAGGCGGACGCATCAGCGAGACGGTGTTCCGCTCCCTGCCTTCGTTGCTG
This sequence comes from uncultured Bacteroidales bacterium, assembly GCA_902768605.1. The sequence continues at coordinate 24,902 of CACXLY010000006.1, read as the reverse complement.
CCCGAGGGAAGCCTGATGGTCTTCAACAACACGCGAGTCATCCAGGCGAGGCTACATTTCAGGAAAAGCCCCCCTCCAACCTCCCCCCGAGGAGGGAGGCTTTCTGACCCCTCTCTCCCCTCCTCCTCGGGGGAGGGGATGGGGGTGGGGGCTCTCATCGAAATATTCCTCTTGGAGCCTGCCGACCCGGTGGAGTATCAGGAGAACTTCGCCCGGAGGGGTTCCTGCTCGTGGTATTGCCTCGTTGGCAACTCGAAGAAATGGAAGGAAGGGAAGCTGACGCGGGAATTCAAAATTCAAAATTCAAAATTCAAAATCACTGCCGAGCGCAAGGGCACACACGGCACGAGCCAACTCATTGAGTTCCGATGGTCGGCCCTCTGCACTGAGGAGGAGGAGAACCCTGAAAGCCTCCCTCCTCGGGGGGAGGTTGGAGGGGGGCTGTCCCTTTCTTTCGCCGAGGTCATCGACGCCGTGGGCGAACTTCCCATCCCGCCGTACCTCAACCGCAAGACTGAGGAGAGCGACAAGACGACGTACCAGACGGTCTATTCGAAGATAAAGGGCTCGGTGGCGGCTCCTACGGCGGGGCTGCATTTCACGAAGCGCGTCCTCCAGGACATCGATGCTCGCGGCATTGAGCGGGAAGAGGTGACGCTGCATGTCGGCGCCGGCACGTTCCGACCCGTCAAGAGCGAGGACATCGGCGGGCACGACATGCACACCGAGCACATTGCAGTCCATCGCCATACCATCGAGCGGCTCCTGGCCCACGGCGGCGAGGCGATTGCCGTCGGCACGACCAGCGTCCGTACCCTCGAAAGCCTGTACTATATGGGAGTGCTGGTAGACCCCTCTAAATCTCCCCTTAAAGGGGAGACTTACTGCGCAAAGAACTCCCTCCCTTTAAGGGAGGGCTGGGGTGGGTCTCCCCTTCACGTTCCCCAGTGGATGCCGTATGAGTACGACAACTCACTCTCGACGACGGAGGCGCTCACTGCCCTACTCCGCTACATGGACGAGCGCGGCGAGGAGGTGCTCCACGCCAGCACGCAAATCATCATAGCGCCCGGCTACAAGTACCACATTGTCCGCCGCATGATAACGAACTTCCACCAGCCGCAAAGCACGTTGCTCCTCCTGGTCAGCGCCTTCATCGGTGAGGGCTGGCACGACGTCTATGACTACGCCCTCGCCCACGACTTCCGCTTCCTCAGCTACGGCGACAGCTCGATGCTCATTCCCTGACGAATAACTATCCACGTGTTACTGGACTTCTAACAACACGTCGCTGACTCTTTAACATCACGTTGCTGGACATCTAACATCACGTTGCTGGACATCTAACATCACGTTGCTGGTTCTCTGACAACGTGATGTTTTTGTACTCATCACGCCTTGAACCACGTCTTTTGTGCAGAAAAGTGCAATTAAAGCCTTTTTCTTGGCAAAGATTGTATTATTTTGCAAAAGAATTCCTATCTTTGCACGTGACAACGCATAAAGGCATAAACCAACACACAACATGAAAACGAAATCCCTGCTTTACGTGATTCTAATGCTCTTCGCTCTTTCTGCAAGTGCCGACGAGCTGCAAGTCGTGACCTCTCCCGTCGACGGATGCTTTGCCATCGCTGGCTCGACGGCAGCCGACAAAGCCATCGTCCTCTATGACAGCAACGATGCCGAGGTGGTGACGACGGTTGCCGACTGCCTCCTCGCTGACCTGAAAGCGGTCACGGGAAAGACGTACATAAAGTACAAAGCGGAACCCACGACGCTGAAGAACCCCATCATCGTCGGCACCATCGGGCAGTCGAGCCACATCGACCAGCTCATCGCCGACGGCAAGATTGACGTGAGCGACGTCGAGGGCAAGTGGGAAGCCTTCGGCATGCAGGTCATCGACAACCCGATGGAGGGCGTGGCGAAAGCACTCGTCATCTTCGGTTCGCAGCCTCGCGCCACGGCCTACGGCATGTTCGAGCTGAGCCGCATGGCTGGCGTCTCGCCGTGGATATGGTGGGCAGACGTCACGCCGACCAAGAAGACCCAGCTCTACGTGACGCCCGGCAGGCGCGTCTTCGGCTCGCCATCGGTCAAGTTCCGCGGCATCTTCCTCAACGACGAGGACTTCGGCCTGCGCCCCTGGGCTGCGAAGAAGATGGATACGAACCTCAACAACTTCGGCCCAAAGACCTACGCCGCCATCATGGAGCTGCTGCTGCGCCTCCGTGCCAACACGCTGTGGCCTGCCATGCACGCCGGCTCCCGTGCCTTCTGGTTCGAGAAGACGAACATCCCGCTCATCATGAAGTACGACATCTACATGGGCTCGAGCCACTGCGAACAGATGCTGCGCGACAACGAGTACGAGTGGGGCAAGACGGGCGACAAGTTCGGCGGTCACGGCAACGACGACTGGGTGTGGAAGACGAACAAGGACATGATAAAGCGCTACTGGGCAGAGCGCGTGGGCGAGAGCCGCGGCAAGAACGCCATCTACACGCTCGGCATGCGTGGCGTTCACGACACGGGCATCAACGGCTACAGCAACACCTCCGAGCGCGTGGCGGCACTGACCGAAATCATCGCCTATCAGCGCCAGCTCCTTGCCGACAGCATCGGCGACCCCACGACTATCCCGCAAATCTTCATCCCCTACAAGGAAGTGCTCGACTGCTACAATGCAGGCCTGCAAGTGCCCGACGACGTCACGCTGATGTGGGTGGACGACAATCACGGCTACATACGCCAGATGCCCAATGAGGCCGAGCAGGCCCGCTCGGGCGGCAACGCCGTCTATTACCACCTCTCCTATTGGGGCTCGCCCGACTCTTACCTCTGGCTGAGCAGCATCTCGCCTTCCCTTTGCAGCTACGAGTTGAGCAAAGGCTACGCACAAGGCATACGCGACCAGTGGATCATCAATGTGGGCGACATCAAGCCTGCCGAGGAGGAGCTCGAGTTCTGCATGGACCTTGCCTGGGACATCGACAGCTGGACGCCGGAGCGTGCCCACCTCTACACCCGCGACTGGGCAGCGCGCACCTTCGGCGAGGACTTCGCCGACGACATCAACGAGATAAAGATGGCTTACTATCGCCTCGGCATTGCCGCCAAGCCGGAGCACGTGCAGCTTTGCCACTTCGACCACTCGAACGCGGAAATCGACGCGCGCATCGCCGAATACCAAGACCTTTATGATAAGGTAGTGGCCCTGCGCTCGCGCATTCCCTCGTCGCTGCGCAACGCCTACTACGAGCTCCTCGAATACCCTGTCTGCGCCTGCACCGACCAGAACATCAAGCTGCTCAGGGCACGGCAAAGCTTCATCTATGCCTGGGCAGGACAGGGCGATAAGGCTCTCGACTACGCACAGAAGGCACAGTCGGCCTTCGAAGAAATCAAGACGCTCACGAACAGATACAACACGGGCATCGCGGGCGGCAAGTGGCAGAACATGATGGACTACAAGCCGAACAACTGGAACCAGCACCTGATGCCGGCCGTTGCCACATCGAGCGACGTGGCTGAACAGCAGAGCAGCATCCTGCAACCCAACGTCACCATCATCGCCGGCGGCAGCTACACGAGCGCTTCCCCGACGGTCAAGACGCTGGAAGGGCTGGGCATCCGGGGCACCACAGCTACCGTATGGCCGCTCGACATGACGGCTTACAGCTCGGCCGGCAGCGCGCCCTACGCCGACTACACCCTGCCCGTGCAGGAGGGACTCAACGTCATCCAGGTGCGTTGCCTGCCGACGTTCCGCCTCAACACAGACTACGACATCCGCGCTGGCATCGCCGTCGATGGCGCAACGCCAACCGTCATCTCCATCAAGCAAACGGAGCGAACGGAGTCGTGGGACGAGACGGTGGCTCAGGGCTACATCCCCGCAGCCGTCCACTACTTGAGCACAGAGAACAAGACGGTGAGCGTCCGCGTCTATTTCATGGACCCGGGCATCTCGGTCAGCGCGCTGGCAAGCATTCCGTTCAGTGCCGGAGAGGAAGACCTGACGAGCCTGCTCGCCAATCCCGACTTCGAGTATGGCGGCACCGCCGGCAGCCTCAACCCGCAAGGCAGCATGATACGCGGCGTGCCTAAGGGCTGGAGGGCGACAAACATCACGAACGGCAACTCGTGGGGCATCAACCAGGACGCCAAGCATCTGTGGGGCATCAACGTCTTCTGGGCAAGCGGCAAGCCTCTGCCCAACTCGTACGAGCTCTCGCAGACCGTCAGCGCATCGAAGCTCGGCGCAGGCACCTACCTCGTCACCTGCCTGCTGGGCGTGCAGAAAGACAAGCTGGCCAACTGCCGCCTCTTCGCCAACAAGAACGTCCAGTACTACGGCAAGGAGAGCGACTACAAGGCGTCGATGCTCACATCGGGCGAGACGAACACCTTCGCCGGTTACGGCCCGTCCGGTGCAGGCAAGATGACGCTGCACCCGATGGCTGTGATGGTGACGCTCAAGGAGGGCGAAAGCCTGAAGCTCGGCATCCGCACCAGCAACTACAAGGCCGACGGCACGCGCTCCACCAGCGACAGCCACGGATGGTTCAAAGTGGACCACTTCCGCCTGCAGCGCATCGACGCGAAAGAGACACCAGACGGCATCATCGACCTTGAAGTCCTTAAGGACCTTAAGGACCTTAAGGTCAGGTGCTACGACCTCCAGGGGCGAGCGCTCCCTTTTGGCGTGACGCGTCAGAACGGCCTCTTCATCATGCGTCGTCCTGACGGCAGCGTCGTCAAGTTCGCTAAATAATGTAGTATAAAGAAAGCTTAGGCCCACTCATGCTCGGAGCACGAGTGGGCCTTTTGACTTTAGGGACTTTAAGGACCTTAAAGACCTTAAGGACCTTAGGGACCCTAAAGACCTTAGGGACCTTAAAGACCTTAGGGACCCTAAAGACCTTAGGGACCTTAGGGACCTTAAAGACCTTAGGGACCTTAAAGACCTTAGGGACCTTAAAGACCTTAGGGACCTTAAAGACCTTAGGGACCCTAAAGACCTTAGGGACCTTAAAGACCTTAGGGACCTTAAGGACCTTAGGGACCTTAAAGACCTTAGGGACCTTACTTCACCAGAATCTTCTTGCTGCCTACGATGTTGACGCCCTTTTGCGTCTTACTGATGCGCTGGCCTGCAAGGTTATAGATAGCGTCAGAGTCAGCGTTAGCGTTAACGCCGGCAATGCCGGTTATCAGTTCGTCCTCATAGCCCGTGTTCAGCACGAAGACGCTTGCCACGCTTTGGATCGAGGTATAGATAAAGAAGAAGCCTTCAAAGGCATGAAGCTCTATGCTCGTATCTGTTTTGGTAAGTATCGGACTCTCATCGCCGAGATATAACATATCGGGCATTATGCCGATATAATCATAGCGGGCACCGAAATATCCTGCACCCTCAATTTTCAACCATTGGCCGCTGTCGTCCATCCTGACAAACTTGATGGTAACGTCTTCGAAGACTGGGTTCACGATGTCCTCGCCTTCATCCCACCTGAGGATATACGGTTTGTTGGCTTCCATCGTGGTCTGGGGTGTCGGGCAGTCGAGCGTGCAGACTGCGTTCGTGACGGTCACCGACTCGAGCGTCCTGACGTCTGCTCCGGCCAGCGGGCTGTTCTCGACGTCCACGTCGAAGGGCAGGCAGACGGCTTGCCACTTGCCGTCCTTCTTGAGCGTGAGGTTGTTGATGGTGACGTTCGCCCAAGCGCCGTCGTTGGCTTGGATGGTCTCTGAGTTGCTACCCTTGCAGTCAAGCACAAGGTCGATGGGACCAGGAACCGCCTCGGTAGTGAAGCTGACGATGTCGCTGACGATTTCTGCCTCGCCGTCGGAGAAGCCTGTGATGCGGAGCTCGTAAGTCGTTTCGGGCTGCAGGTCGGTCAGCGTCACCTGACACTCTGTCGTAGCCACCTTCGTCCATCCTTCCACAGGATAGATGCCGAAGTCGTCGATGGCCATCCAGAACATATCGGTACACTTGTGGTGAATGGCGATGTAGCCCTGCAGACCTTCGTATGCGCTGAGGTCGATGACGACTTCGTTCCATCTGTTCAGACCGGGGCCGAGCGGACGGAGTGTCGTGGTGAAGTCCTCGATGGCGTCGCCCGTCGTGGAGAGCAAGACCTCGAAGCTGTCCGGGTAATCTCCGCGAATCCATTGCCAGAACCTCAACGTGCCGCCCAGGTTAACTTGGGGCGTAACGAGCCAGTTGTCGGCAGCCAAGCCGTTTGTCTCTTTTGACCAGCTCTCGGCAATTGCAGAGTTCTTGCCGCTGTGGTTCAGCTCGGCAACACCCATATCCAATATGCTTCCGGTGAACCATCCCTCGCCGCCAGTCGTCTCGCCCTGTGTATAGACCTTCCAGCCCTTGTCGGCAAGGCCGTTCTCGAAGTCGTCAAAGAAAGGCTCGGACGCTGCTCCTGCCTCCTTGTACTCCACTTCGTAGCTTTCGCTGTTGCCCACCCAGTCTACTTCCGCACTCGTCACGTCGGGAACGATGTCGATGTTCATGATGACAGGTTGCCATACACCAGTCGTGAAGGCGAAAATGTCGGTTGACACATCCTCATATCCAGTCTGGTGGCCAACAATCTTGTATTCGTATTTCGTGGTTGGTTTGAGGTTCGTGAGCGTTACCTCCGTCTCTGTCGTAGTCACTTTCTGCCATGGTTCTGCAGGATAGATGGCGAAGTCGTCGATGAAAAGCCACATCTTATCGGTGCACTTGTGATGAATGGCGATGAAGCCCTGCTTCCCCTGGAACTCGCTGAGGTCGGCGACGACTTGGGACCATCCACGTGCGCCGGGACTAAGCGGACGCACGGTAGTGAAATTGATGACTTCCCTGGCTGTGACCATGACCTCGTAGCTGTCTGCATAGCTGTCGCTCGTCCATTGCCAGAACTTCAGCGTGCCGCCCAAGTCAACCAACGGCGATATGAGCCAGTTGTCGGCTTCCATGCCACCGACGCCACTCGCCCAGCTCTCGGCAACGGCACACTTCGAACCGCTATAGTTCGTGTAGGTAGCCTCTTCAGTTGACCTTAATGTCACGTCTTCCGTGAACCAGCCTTGCCCATCATTACGGGCCTGGCCTATCGTATTGACTGACCAGCCCTTGGCTGCAAAGCCGCCCTCAAAGTCCTCGAAGAAGCTGGGGTCGTCTGATGCCTCACGGTACAGCACATCGTAGCTGTCGCTGTAACCCGTCCATCTAATCGTGCAAGACTTTGCCAACGGAGCTTTGGTGATATCCGTAGGCATGTTGTCGAGCGTCGTGAATTCCGTGGACAGCCAGTAGCTTGCTCCATTGTTGATGTTTCGGATGCGGACGCGATACTTTGTCTTAGGCATCAGCCCGGTAATCTCGCAGCTCTTCTCGGTCGCGTTAAGTTTGTGCCACTCTGTTTCGGAGTCTGCCTTGTACTGAAGCTCCCAGTAGCTTCCTTCGCTGCTCCATGTGACGGTAGCCACGGTGGGTAGCGCATCGACATGGATTTCTGTCGGCCTGGGAGTAGTGGGTATGTTAACCTCGCCATTAAATGCGACTCGGTTCTTCACATTGGTATAGTAACCGCTGTAGGTTTTGATGGCAGACGGGTCGTACGGTTCGCTATGGTCGCTATACATATACATTGTCTGGTCCTGCGTTGCCTCGAAGGACAGGAAAGTCGTTTGCCCGCCGTATTGATAGGAGCCTGTCTCGTCGTTCACACAGAGGATGAAGTTGCTTCGGCCGTTGGAGAGGACGGGCCGGGAGAAAGGTATTAATGTCCAGTCGTCTTCGTAGAAAGTCACCTCGCCCTCGAACAGCGGGCCTTCACTCGGTGTTTCCATCCAGTCGTCGAAGCCGCTGAAGAACGACTTCTCTGTCGGGAAGAACCAGACGGCAATCTTTCGCGTCTTCTCCCTGCCTGTGTTGAACAAGCTGATGCTGTGGATCAGCTTGGTTTCTCCGGCGCTGCTTATCTCGTTGGCCGTATAGATTTGCTGCGTGATGGAGTACTTGTAGAGAGAAGAGAGAGGCACCTTGTCGTCATGGACTTGCTCTTTGCCAACGCCTACATAGCTGAGGGGAGAGGACAGCTGGTCGGTATCATACATCTCAATATCCAGCTGCAACTTGAAGTTGTAAGTTCTACTGTTATAGTCACCCGGAATAGGGGCATTTATGTCAATATCAAAAGGAACATAATTTATAGATGAAGATGCGGAAACAGTATGAGCCTGGCTCTTCGTCGTCGGAAAGACAAGAGAATAAAGATAAAAATCGTTCCCTCCTGTGTTGTCGTCGAGACCTATCATAAGGTTGTCCACGCCGTTGTAGAAGAAGGGCACGTCGAACTCAATCGTTATCCATTGGTATTCGTGATACACGCACCATCCACTGTACACCATGTCGCCAGCTCGGAAATTATATTCTTCGTCGCTGCAATAGAATTCCGTTGCGGATGTGTGCTTCAAATAGAGGTCAATTTTTCGTTGTAAAGTGCCAGCTTCGACATACCGGGCGCCATTCCAATAGTTCATATTCCGCAAACAAAAGCTGATGCTCTTGATGAAACCTGACCTGCCTATCTCGCTGGCTGTATAAATCTGGCGTGACACAGAATAGCGAGCAAAAGAGGGCAATTCGTAACCTCTAGTTTCATCGCCCGTGGAGCCGTATTCTACTCCAACATACACATGTGCTGCCTTTGCCGTGCTGAAGCATGCCAGCATGAGCAAGGTAAAAAGTAGTGATTTAAGTCTCATAGTCATATTGTTTAAAAGTTGATAATACATTATTATATATAGTACGCGCGAAGAGACGCGGGAATACACTCTGCGTTGCAAAGTTACGAAAAAGAATTGAAACTTATACAATTATTTGCGAGAAAATGCAGGAAGGGACAGAGAAAGCTGCATATCATGCAGTCGCGCAGCATCCTTGAGGCAGTATATGATGCCCGAAGCGGCAGTGGTCGTCGCCCCTCGACGCAAGGGTAGTTCATTGCTGCATGGCGATGCAGCAATTGAATTATCATGATGTTGCAATTGCTGCATCGCCATGCAGCAATGAACTACACACGCAAAGTCGGGAGACGAGACACGAAAAACCCCGTGGCTACTCGAATGAAATGTAGGGACGGAGCCTGTCGAGGTCGGTGGGGCGAAAGCCTTCGAGGTGCGAGAGCTCGTCGAAGGAGTGCAGGTCGCCCTTGTTGCGGCGGTGCTCGTTGATGGCTTTGGCCTGATAGAAATTGAGATACGGATGCTTCATCAACTGCTGGACGGAGAGCTTGTTGACGTTTATCCTCGTGACCTCGACGGGCGAGAGGGCCATGTATTTCAGCACGGAGTCGGGCATCTCTATGGCCTCCATGGCCTGCTCGACGCTGACGAAGCCGCCGAGCGACCTGCGGTAGGCGACGATGCGTGCTGCGCGCTTCGACGCGATGCCGGGTATCTTCTTCAGCTGCGTCGTGTCGGCCCTGTTGATGTCGATGGTCTGGCCGGGCGACAGCTTAGTGGAATGCACCGCCGTGTCTCCTCTTGAAATGGAATCCTGATAGGCAGAATCCTCCATCTCCAACGCGAGGGAGCGCAGGCCCTCAAGCCTTTCCTCCTCGGGCGAGGCAGAAGGGGCGACGTACTGGAACTCGGTGGCGATGCGGACGTAAGGCCTCAGGCGGTCCCATTGCTCGTTGGTCATGCCGGGCACACGCATGAAGTCCTCGGGCTTGTGATAGCGTCCGTGCTTGGCCCGGTAGCGATAGATGCTGCGCACCTGCCAGGGGGAGAGGCCGAGGCGAAGCAGCGTCGTGGAGTCTGCCGTGTTGGGGTCGAAGGGGAACGACTCGAAGGAAGGCTCCGCAGGAAGAGACCCTTCTAAATCTCCCCTTAAAGGGGAGACTTCCTGCGTCTTATTCTCCCCTTTAAGGGGAGATTTAGAGGGGTCTTCTTTCTTCCAGACGGCAAAGCCGATGATGCCGATGAGCAGCACCCACTCGATGACGAGCAGGGCGCGTCGCTGCGCGTTAGTGAGGGTGGGCAGACGTTTCATGACAGGATTTCTTGCAGGAAGACGGCCGCGATGGCAAGCGGCGCGACGTATCGGATGATGAAATAATAGAGGCGGAACAAGCGGAAGCGAAGGGTGCCGCCATTCGTCAACTCGCTCTCAACAAGCTTTCGGTCGAGGTACCAGCCCGTGAAGAGGCAGATGATGATGCCGCCGATGGGCAGGATGATCTTGGAGGCCGTGAAGTCGAACAGCTCGAAGATGTTCAGGCCGAAAAGCGTCAGGTCGCTCCACGCGCCGAACGAAAGCGAGCAGGCCACGCCAAGCGTCATGCAACTCACCGAGACGGCGATGGCAGCCTTACGGCGCGAGATGTGAAAGGCCTCGAGAACGTAAGCCGTCACGCTCTCGTGGAGAGACATCGCGCTGGTCAACGCGGCAAGCAGGAGCAGCAGATAGAAGAAGCCGGAGAAGATGTAGCCGAGCCAAGGCACATGGCTGAAAGCGATGTTGAAGACGCTTGGCAGCGTGATGAACACGAGTCCCGGACCGGCATCCACGCTGACCTCCTCGACGCTGAATACTGCAGGGAAGATGATGAAGCCGCTCAGGATGGCCACCACCGTGTCGATGATGCTGACGCCGGCTGCCGTCTTGGGCAGGTTCGTATCGCCACGGAAGTAGGAGGCGTAGGTGCAGAGGCAGCCCATGGCAAGGCTGAGCGAGAAGAACGCCTGCCCGACAGCACTGAGGATCACACTGGCCGTCAGCTTCGAGAAGTCAGGTTTCAAGAGGAAGCGCAAGCCCTCGGAAGAGCCCGGCATACTGAATGAGCAGACCACCAGGATGCCAATGATGAAGAGCAGCAAAGGCATCATGATCTTCGAGAAACGCTCTATGCCGGACTGCACCCCCTTGGCGATGATGACGTGGGTTAGCGCCATGAAGGCCACGCCCGCCAGTATCGGCATCCACGTGTCGCTGACGAAGCCGGTGAAGACATCGCTGTAGTCGCGGTCGGCCAGCAGTCGGCCGCTCAACGACTCCACGAGGTAGAAGAGCGTCCAGCCGCTGATGACGATGTAGTAACTGAGTATCAGGAAGGCGACGAACACGCCGGCAATGCCCTCGATGCGCCACCACTTGCCCGGCGCAAGCTTTGCAAAGGCGTCGATCGTGTTGGTGTGGGTGTGCCTGCCTATGAGGAACTCGCTCATCATGACGGGTATGCCTATCATGGCAATGCAGATGAGATAGACGAAGATGAAGGCCGCGCCGCCGTTGTTGCCCACTTCCGTCGGGAAGCGCCACACGTTGCCCAGGCCCACCGCCGAGCCTGCAGAGGCCAGCACAGCGCCTATCTTGCTGCCGAAACTCTCTTTTAATTCATAATTCATAATGCACAATTCATAATCTCTCGCGAGTTATTTATTTTATGAATAAAGGGAAAAGCTCGTTGAGGAAGATGAGGAGGATGCCGATGGGTGCCATCCAGCGGATGAGGAAGAGCAGTGGGCGCAGCGTGCGCACCGCGAGGCTGCCCTCGTTGGTCAGCTGTTGCTCGACGAGCTTGCGGTCGAGGTACCAGCCGACGAATAGGGTTATGAGGAGTCCGCCGAGCGGCATCAGGAACTTCGTCACGGTGTAGTCGAAGAGGTCGAATATGCCGCGGCCGCAGAAGGTGACGTCCTGCCAGGGGCCGAAGGAGAGCGAGCAGAAGCTGCCGAGCGCTATGCAGATGAGCGTCACGATGACGGCCGCGCGGCGACGGCTCTTGTGGAAATGCTCGGAGATAAAGGCGGTACAGATTTCGTGCATGCTTATGCTGCTCGTCAGGGCGGCAAGCAGGAGCAGGACATAGAAGAGGAGGGAGAAGACGTAACCTATGGCGGGCATCTCGCTGAAGCAAAGCAGGAAGACGTTGGGCAGCGTGATGAAGACGAGGCCCGGGCCTGCATCGGGCGCGATGCCGACACTGAAGACGGTCGGGAAGATGATGAAGCCGCTCAGCACTGCCACCATCGTGTCGATGATGCAGACATTCGTGGCGGACTGCACCAGCCTGGTCTCGTTGTCGAAATAGGATGCGTAGGTCACGAGGCAGCCAAGGCCGACGCTGAGCGAGAAGAAGGCCTGCCCCATGGCACCGAGGATGACGTCGGGCGTCACCTTTCCCAGGTCGGGCTGCAAGAGGAAGCGAATGCCTTCGCCTGCGCCGGGCATGGTCAGCGAAAAGGCGACGAGGAGCACGATGATGGCGAGGAGCAGGGGCATCATCAGCTTGGAGTAGCGCTCGATGCCGTGCTGGATGCCGCGGGCCACCACGAGGTGCGTCAAGAGCATAAAGACGACGAGATAGAGGATGGGCTGAAGCGGGTCGGAGACAAACGCGTTGAACGCCGCGCCGAAGTCCGTTGTCCGTTGTCCGTTGTCTGTTGTCAGAGAACTTTGCAGCTGTCCGAGGGCGGATTGTATGGTGTAGTGGAGCGTCCAGCCTGCCACGACGGAATAGAACGAGAGCACGAGGAAGCCGCCGAGCACGCCCATGATGCCGGCCGCCACCCACGGCTTGCCGGGCGACAGTTTCTGAAAGGCGCCGACGGCGTTGCTGCGGGAAGCGCGTCCGATAACGAATTCGCTGACCATCACCGGCATGGCAATCAGGAAGATGAAGCCGAGGTAGATGAGGATGAAAGCAGCGCCGCCGCCCTTCCCCACCTCGGTCGGGAACCGCCAGATATTGCCCAGACCGACCGCCGAACCTGCGGAAGCCAGGATGACTCCCAGCTGGCTACCGAAACGTCCCCTTTCTGAATTCATAATTCTTTAGTTCATAGTTCATAGTTATGGCTGTGCCAAAACTTGGGGCAAAGTTACGAAAAAAATATGGACTATGGCGTATGAACTATGAACTAATTGTCGTATCTTTGCACCGATTTGTAATAAATGAGGCTTATTATGCTACACAAATACCTCCGCCACTACCCGTTTACGCTGCTTGTTGCAGTCAGCATCGTCCTGCTTTCACTTTTGCCTTTGGCCAACATGAAGATGGATGTCAACGTGCCGCTGGCAGACAAATGGACGCACATGGTGATGTACGGCGTGCTGACACTCGCCATCTGGTTCGACTACCGCCGTTGCCACGAGCGTCTGGAGGTGTGGAAGCTCTTTGTGTTTGCTTTCCTGGCGCCTATCGCAATGGGTGGCCTGCTGGAGCTTGCGCAGCTGCACCTGACCACCTGTCGCAGCGGGGAGTGGCTCGACTTTGTGGCCAACACCATCGGTGTCTGCCTGGGCTGCCTGGGCGGACTCGCCATGCGCCTTCCGCGTAAGTGTCAGAGCTGACGGACGGGGAAGTTGAAGTAGGTGTCGGGATAGGGCTCGTCCTGCAGCGTGAAGTGCCACCACTCGGTGGGGAACGGCTTGAAGCCGTGGCGCATCATCGCTTCGCGCAGTATCATGCGATTACAAAACTGCCTTTCCGTAATGCTTCGTCCGGCAGGGCTTTTGCTGCCATCGCCCGTAAACTCCTGTGTCTCCGGGTCTCCGCAGAAGTCGGGATGGCTCTCGGGACCGAACCAGTCGAACGTCCCGCCCATATCCAGCTCCTTCTCCGTCTGCATGTCGAAGAGCGTGAGATCCACGGTAGAGCCCCTCGTGTGCCCACTCTTCGCACAGATATACTCTTGGTCGAAGAGGACGCTTTTGTCGAGGTCGGGATAGAAGTAATGCCGCATGAGTGTGTCCTTCACGTTCTCGGCCCAGCGGACAAAGTGGTCGACGGCCTGCTGCGGACGATAGGCGTCGTAAATCTTCAGCCGATAGCCGAGCTTCTTTACGTCGTCGCTGACGGCCCGGAGGCTATCCGCCGCCGCGCGCGTCAACAGGGCCGTCGGCTCGAGATAGCCGTCGATGCGCGTCCCCACGAAGTTGTAGGTGCCGAAGTAGCGGATTTCCAGGATGGCGTCGGGCACCGCGTCGGTCAGCGTCACGAATTGGCTGGTTTCGTCCGTCGCGTCGGAAGTCCGGTCCCTGAGGTACTCAAGGCAACGGACACAGGCATACGAGAGGCCGATAATCAGCAGGGTGACTGCCACCAGATAGAGTAACGTTTTCTTCATAATATGATGGGGTTTTCTACCCCACGTGAAGGAAAGGCCAACGCCACGTGTGGGAAAGGCCGTTCCTTCACGTGGGAAGAGGCGTTCCCACACGTGGCGTTTTTTTCTCCCTCTCGCGGGATAAGTTTACTTCACCAGAATCTTCTTCCTCTGGAAGATGTAGAGACCGCTGTCGAGCTGGTGGACCTGCTCGGGCGTGGCGTCTTTCATGACGAGCTTGCCGTCAGGGGTATAGACGTCCGATGGGCCGTCGTAGCGGTCCTCTTCGGGTTGACTGATGGCTGTCCCGCCTTCGCTGGCGGGGAACATCAGCATGAGAGCGGGCATGCCGCTGGCACCGTAGCTCTCCACGACGGCATCCTCGGCGGTCGGCTTGGCGAAGTTGCCGTTCTGGATACCGCGCGTGGCATCCATCGTCGTGTAGGCCTTCTGGATGTTACGCTTGATGTGGTTCATGTACTTTTTCATCAGCGTCTGGCTCAGGCCGCAATCGTAGATGAGCAGCTTCATGTACTGGGCATAGATGGCTGCATAGATGCCCTGCTCGTATCCGTTTTCGTACTTGAGGATGTAGGCGTTGCACATGTTGTTCATCACGTAGTTGGCGCCCTTCTGTGCCTTTGTCAGGTAGCTCACCTCGCCTGTCAGCAGGTAGAGCAGACAGCTGGCGCCGATGTATGTGGCCTGATTGTAGAGGTGGTCGGTGTACTCAGGTCCGCCGCCGTGAATGCCGTCGGCCACGCGTCCGTTGTTGTTGACCAGCGTGGCGTCTGCCCAGGCATAAATCTCCTTGGCCTTTTCCAGATACCACTCCTTCGTCTGCCTCGTAGGATAGGCGGCAGTAGGCGCCGTGCGGCCCTCCGGCACGAGGCGGTGGAGCAGACAGGCGGCGATGACCGTCGGGAAGTTAATGCAAGCCGAGCGGAAGTCGCCGGGCTTGTGGGGGTTGGCGTGAGCGATGGGCTGCCACTCCCAGAACATGCCGCCGCCGTATTTGCCTTCGAAGCGGGCCGGGTCGGCATACGAGCCGTCGTCGCCCACCTTGGGAGAGCCGTACCATACGCGCAGGAAGCTCTTCTCCGAGTTAGTCAGATACTCCGACTTGCCGAAGGTGTCGTAGGCGCGAGCCAAGGCGCACGTCCACCACATGATATCGTCATAGACGAACCAGCCGTTGTCGGTGTTGGGGTTATGGAAGTCGAAGTTGACGTAGTGGCGTTTCTCGCCGCTGTAGATGCTGCTGTGCAGGTTCTTGTACTTGGTCATGCGAGCCTCGTCGCCCTCAGCCTTGGCGCGGTTGTAGGCGTTGATGACCATGTCGTACATGATGGCCTGGCACCAGATGGCAGCAGCGCAGCCCGAGACGTCGTTGTCGCGATAGCCGTTGCCGCGATGGCTGGCATTGGGCTGCTTCGTGTCGGCCTTGTAGATGTTGCGCGACTTGTCGAGGAACGCCGCGTTGAAGTCTTCGTACGCCTTCCACTGCGCTTCGTCGTCGTAAGTAATGTTCACCTGCGCTCCGGCATCGACGAGGCATGCCATCATGCAGAGGAAGGGGAGGAATAATCTTCTCATAGTCAATGGATTTAAAAAAAGGACTCTAAAGACCTTGCAGTCCTTAAAGTCCTTATAGGGTGTTACTTCTTTTTCTTTGACTTGCCGGCTGGCTTGTACTCCTTGCTGAAGGAATAGGGAGCGGCATCGGCCGACGTGCCGCGCTGCCGGTTGGGCTGCGACTGCATGGTGTAGTCCATCTTCATGCCTGCAATGAGGTCGGTGTGCGTCACGTAGTTCTTGCCGTACTCCGCGCCGTTGACCCGGAGAGAGCCGACGTAGCGGTTCGCGTCGCTTTGCTGTGGCGCGGTGATGACGATGTCCTTGCCGTTCTCCAGGTGAAGCGTCATCTTATTGAAGTAAGGCGCACCGAGCACGTACTCGCCGCTGCCGGGGCAGACGGGGTAGAAGCCCATCGCCGTGAAGATGTACCAAGCGGACGTCTGGCCGTTGTCCTCGTCGCCGCAATAGCCATCAGCGTGGGCGTTGTACATGCGGTTCATCGTCTCGCGAAGCCAGTACTGGCTCTTCCAGGGCTCACCGCTATACGCGTACATATATATCATATGCTGGATGGGCTGGTTGCCGTGGGCGTAGTTGCCCATATTCATGATCTGCATCTCGCGTATCTCGTGGATGACGCCGCCATAGTAGCTGTCGTCGAAGATGGGAGGCAGGATGAAGACGCTGTCGAGCATTTGGTTGAAGACGTCCTTGCCGCCCATGAGGTCGATGAGTCCCTGAGGGTCGTGGAAGACGCTCCATGAGTAGTGCCAGCTGTTGCCCTCGGTGAAGGCGTCGCCCCACTTGAAGGGGTTGAAGTTGGGCGCCCACTCGCCGTTGGCCAACTTGCCGCGCATCAGGTTGTGACTCTTGTCGAAGAGGTTCTTGTAGTTCATGGCACGCTCTGCATAGACCTGAATCTCCTTCTCGGGTTTGCCGAGCGCCTGGCCCAGCTTGTAGATGCTCCAGTCGTCGAAAGCGTACTCGAGGGTGCGGGCTGCGCTCTCGTTGATGCTGTCATAGGGAACGTAGCCCAGCTTGTTGTACGTCTGCCACTGCTTGCGACCGCTCGTCGTGTGGGGCAGGTCGGCATTGGCGCCGTGCTTCACGGCCTCCCACAGGGCGTCGATGTCGTAGCCGCGGATGCCCTTAAGGTAGGCGTCGGCCACTACGCTCGCCGAGTTGTTGCCCACCATGCAGGCACGGTGGCCGGGCGCACTCCATTCGGGCAGGAAGCCGCTCTCTTTGTAAGCGTTCGCCCAGCCCTCCTGCATCTTCTGGCTCATGCCGGGATACATCAGGTTGACCAGGGGGAAGAGGGCGCGGAAGGTGTCCCAGAAGCCGGTGTCGGCAAAGAGGTAACCGGGCAGCACCTCGCCGTTGTAGGGGCTGTAGTGCACGACCTGACCGCTCGCATTAATCTCGAAGAAGCTGCGGGGGAAGAGCGTGCTGCGATACAGGCAACTGTAGAAGGTGCGCAGACGGTCGACGTCGCTGTGGTCTTCTACGTCGATGACGCTCAGCACCTTATTCCACTCCTGACGCGCTGCCTCGGAAACTTCCTCCAGACTCTTGCTGCCAAGCTCCTTGAGGTTTTGCTCGGCCTGCTCGATGCTGATGAAGGAGCTGGCGACGCGCACGTTGACCTGCTCGCCACGCTTCGTCTGGAAGCCTACAGCGGCAGCCGCGTGCTTGCTCTGCATCTCGAGGTTCTGGCTCTCCTTGCCTTCGTCGGCCGTCGATGTGTAAGTGAAGGGACGGTCGAACTGCAGGACGAAGTAGTTCTTGAAGTTGTGGGGCACGCCGCCGCTGTTGCGCGTCGTGTAGCCCACCACCTTGTTCTCGCCGGGGATGACCTTGACGTAGGAGCCGCGATCAAAGGCGTCGATGATGACGAAGTTCTTACCCTCGGGATACGTGAAGCGGAAGATGGCTGCGCGATTGGTGGGAGCTATCTCCGTCGTAATGTCGTAGTCGGCAAGATATACCTTATAGTAATGTGGTTTGCTCACCTCGGCTTTGTGGCTGAACCAGCTGGCGCGGCGGTCCTCATCGTAAATGGGGGCGTTGCCGCTCTCGGGCATGATGTTGAACATGGCGTAGTCGTTCATCCAGGGACTGGGCTGGTGCGTCTGCTTGAAACCGCGTATCTTCTCGGCGTCATAAGTATAGCACCATCCGTTGCCCATCTTGCCGGTCTGCGGCGTCCAGAAGTTCATGCCCCAGGGCACAGCGATGGCGGGATAGGTGTTGCCGGTGGAGAGGCCGCCCGTGGAGTGTGAGCCGACGAGCGGGTTGACGTACTGCACGGGGTCGTCTATGGCGTAAGTGCTTACGCAAAGGAATGTGGCAATGGCTGCCAGAAAGAGTTTCTTCATTGTGTTTTGCTTTTTAGGATGTCCTAGGCTTTCCTGGGAATACCCAGGACTTCTTAGGAAAACATAGTGTTACAGTTCCTTAATCTTTACGTTCTTAAACCAAACCTCGTTGCCGTGGTCCTGCAGCAGGATGCGTCCGTCGCGATTGCCGAAGTCGGGCCAGTTCTTGTACTTGCTGTAGGCCACCAGGGCGTTCCATTCCTGATTGTTACGCTCGTACTCCAGCATCTTCACGCCGTTGAGCCAGTGCTCCACGTGGCTGCCCTTCACGATGACCATGGCCGTGTTCCATGCCGTGATGTCGAAGGGTTTCTGTTCGGGAGCAGGGATGAGGTCGTAGAGCGAGGCGAGCTTGCGGTTGCCCTTCACGCCGAGCTTGGCATCGGGGTGGCGCAGGTCGTCGAGTATCTGGAACTCGCAGCCGATGGCACTGCCTTCGCCCTGATTCATGTCGGGATCGACGAAGTACTTGATGCCGCTGTTGGCGCCCTCGGTTATCTTGAAGTCCACCTTCAGGATGAAGTTGTGGTACGTCTTGTCGGTCACGATGTCGCCGCCATTGCCGCTCTCGGCACCATTGGCAGCCTCAACCTTGAGCACGCCGTCCTCGATGCGCCAGCCCTTCTCGGGGAAAGTCTGCAGCTTGGCACCGCGCCAGCCGTTCGTCGTCTTGCCGTCCCAGAGGAGTTTCCAGCCCTCGCGCTGCTCCTGCTCAGTGAGCACGTTATCCGTCGTGGGAGCAGGAGCAGGCTGCTGAGCCACAGTCTTCTTATCTTTTGCAGATGCAGGCAGAATGGTCAGCATCGCCATAGCTAATATAATCTTTTTCATTGCTTTTATTTTATTTATAGGATTTCCTAGGGTGTCCTAGGCATTCCTAGGTCTTCCTAGGCTTTCCTAGTTTTTAGTCAATCTTATAGAACTCTTCCCAGCCGCGGCGTGGGGGCATGCCGCTGAGCATGGCGTTTGCGAACTCGTTGTTGGTGAACTTCTTTGTCCTCGGGTCGAAGAAGAGCTGCGTGTTGAGGCGCTGGGCGATGACGCCGAGGCAGAACACCTGGCACAGCACGCCGGCTATCTGGAACGGCGAGCGCGTCTTCTCTGTGCCCTGGCAGGCGCGCAGGAAGTTGACGTAGTGGTTGCTCGGGCTCTTGGGCACCTGCGGCAGCTTGTCCTTCATGGCCTCTGCCTTCTCCTTCGGAATGATTTCGAGCGTGCTGCCATGGCTTGCGCCCTTGAAGGTGAGGTCGCGCCCGTAGATGATCTTGCCCGGGTTAATCTTCTGCTGCGTGTACTCGCCCTGACCGCTTGCGGGGATGCCGTCGGCCAGTTTGCTCTCGCCGTAGCCCTCGGGCAGTGGCGGCAGGTTGTCGGTGCCGTCGTACCAAATGACGTCGCAGGGAGGCATGTTGCCGCGAGCGCCGAAGCGGAACTCGATGGTGCTCGAGAAGGGATAGAAGAACTCGTTGTGGTTCTTCGCATACTTCATGTTGATCTCGTAGGGCAGTCCGAGGTTGAGGAACTCGTGCACCGTGTCGAGCAGGTGAGCACCCCAGTCGCCGAGAGCACCCATACCGAAGTCGTACCAGCTGCGCCAGTCGCCCTGATGGTAGAGCTTGCTGAAGTTGTGGTAGCGGATGCCGCCGTGCCACGTGTCGTAGTCCATGCCGTCGGGGATGGGATCGCCTTCGGGCATCTTCGTCATGTTCCAGTCGTACTTGTGCCAGCGGCGGTCGTTGTTCATGTGAGCCACAACCTTCGTCACGTCCTTGATGATGCCAGCTTCCTGCCAAGCCTTGAACTGGAAATAGTTGCCCTCGGAGTGGCCCTGATTGCCCACCTGCGTGGCGAGCTCGGGATGACGGTTGGCCATCTCGATGAGGATTTCGCCCTCCTGGAAGGTGCGGATGAGGGGCTTCTCGCAATACACGTGCTTGCCGTGCTTCATGGCAGCCATGCAGACGAAGAAGTGCGTGTGGTCAGGCACGCTGACGGCAACAGCGTCGAACTTGTCGCTGTACTCGTCAAAGAGCTTGCGGAAATCGGTGAAACGCTTTGCATTGGGGTACATCTTCAGCACCTTCTCGCACTGCTTGCCCTTCAGGTCGACGTCGCAAAGCGCTACGACATCCACCATGTTCGTCTTGGCGAACTCATCAATGTTCTGCTGACCGCGGTTGCCGATACCGATGTAGGCAATCCTCACTTTGTCGCTCTTCGGTGCTGCAGGCTGCGCAGTCTTCTTGGCAGCCAACATCTCGCCCGGAGCCAAGGTAAGGCCGGCAGTAGCCAGACCCATACCCTTCAGGAAATCTCTTCTTGTTGACATAAAAAAAAGCTATTTAATATTATGATGGATTATGAATTCCCAATTATGAATTATGAATTAAGAATTATGAATTATGAATTGATTATTATTTTGTGCGCACAAAGTTAGCAAAAATAAACGTACAAACAAGCGTTTTGCAGTTAAAAAATGTACAATCTGATGTGTTTTTTCTGTTTTCTCTATCTAAATGCATATAAAACGCCTCGTGAAAGAACACTCAATGCCGCAAGTAGCATAAAAAAAGGAGATGCCGCACAGGCGACATCTCCTCAACCATAAAAACTAATGCTATGAAAAGCACTTTACCACTCTACCATTCGTCGTTCCAAATCTTCTTATCGGAGATAGGATTGTAGTCTTCTTCTTCCTTGACCCAACCGCCATTACCGCCTTCAACCGTAGTTTCTGACATGTTAATGAGAAGACTTTCATTAATTTGTATCTTTATGACGAGAGCCTCAGGGCATAGATATGTTTTCTTCATTTCTTTAGATGAATTAAGCGTTAATTACTATCGTTCACTTTCTCACTTCACGACAACCTTCTTGCCGTTCACGATATAGAGACCCTGCTTAGGCTCTGCTACGCGGCGACCGCTGAGGTCATAATAGATGGCGTTGCCGTCAGCTGCATCCGTCAGCTTCTGAATGGCTGTTGCGAAGCTATCATCCAGATAGAAGCCCTTGGCACCGCCAGCTGCTTCACCAGCAATATATGCACGGTTAGCCTTCAGCGTTGTGCCATCCCAGTGGAAGAAGCCCACCTTCGTGCCATCCGTACCAAGGACGTAGTTGGTTGCACCATCGAATGGAATAGCGAAGTAGTTTCCTGTGAGAGCTGTGCCTGATACAGGTGCGTTACTATAGTTACTGCCAATCGTTGCGGTTGCAGTCTCGCTTGTGCCAACAAGCAGGACAGGAGTGCCAGCAACAACAGGGCCACTAACCTCCGTCATCGTCAATTCGGTTTCGCCCTTGCTGAGCGTGTAAGCTGTAGCACCGTCAAGCGTTACTACATTGAATGGAACGCAGAAAGTAGCATAGTAGCTGCCTTCAACAGGACCATTGAGGGTGATGGGGAGCTCAGACACTTTCTCAAGATACCAACTAGTATAGCGAGGATTGGTGCTTGAATTGATAGCCAAATTGCCACCTCGGTCGGCACTTGAGGTATTATCACCATTATCATAGAAGTGCGCATTAGTTGACTTGATTGCATAGCCACCATTTGTCAAACCATCCTGGAACTCAACAGTTGACGCTTCGTTTCCAGTTACCCATGCCCAAGAGCTTGTTGTCATGCCATTACACATTCCAGAGCCAAAATTAGACAGCTTACCATCGCCAAAGTAGAAGATAGTAGATGCATCAGTGGCATCACTCATATTATACTTATTATTGCTTGCTGAGCCCGATGCAAGATACTTGCCGCTAGTCTTACCCTTAATGCGATAGAAACCAGCAGAGGGCATATTCAGGATAGTTCCATCCAACAACATTTGGGCATAAGTAAGGTTCTCGGCAGAAAAACCTTGTGTCTTTAAACCGCTAATTATAGTTTCAGCCTGAGATGTATAATCATTTTCTTCTACTATTAACCTGTATTGATTTAGGCTCATACCATAAGTATAGGTCTCAAGTCGTGCAATAGCATTTGCGAAAGCGGTAGTACCTTTGAAGTAATCCTCAAGTGCAGCAAGTGCATTGGTTGCATCGAAGTCAGCGACCTCGATAATGCAGTACTGGTTGCCTTCATCAAGAGTTGTCCAACCATTTACTACGATACCCGTAGTATAATTGCTAACATTCATACCATTGCTACCATATCCAATAAAGAAGAGCGGACTTACATCTGTAGCATTAAACACAAGTGCGGACACATTGCTCAGATCATCGGTGAGAATAGGTTGATTGGCAACTCCACTGATGCTCGTTGGGTTACCTACCCATTTGCTGTCTGCTATGCTATAAAGATAATAGTTATCCTCGTAGCTGATGATTGCAAAGTTGCTGGCAGAATAAGAAGTTCCAAAGGTTGACACCATCTGTGTGCCATCCGTGCCAAGAGAGCCACGAACAGTATTTAGCGTATATGCCTTGGCATTGCTCAGTTCACTAAGAGCCAACACCACGCCATCCTTCTTGTCAATATTAACCTTGATTGTTACGTTCTCATCTCCGATTGTTCCTTCTGTCGAGAAGTTATAAGCAAGAGAACTGTAACCGCTATAGAAGTTACTTGGAACATTGATTTCGCTGTTGGGCGGAACCGTTTCTGTTTGGGTGAGACCAGTTGCTACACCATTGACATACTGAGCGTAGGTCACCTCTATAGTAGAGGTAGGGACCACTATGGTTGTCTCATAGACAGTCCAGACATTGTTACCGCTAGTGCCGCTGACTGTTCCGCCACCCCAGTAAGAAAGCGTATTGCCGGCACCGTTGTTGTCAATAATCTTACCGCCTTTAACACTTAGGTTCCAACCAAAATAACTGCCGCTGCCATTGTTGCAGTTGTAGAAAGCATATGCGCCCGCTAAAATCCTTGTGTCGGTTGATTTTAAAACTATATTATTGTTTGGATTGTCACTGCGTGGGTATTCAATCCATGTACCGTCTGCAAACTGAATATTGTACAGACCTTCGCCTACGTTAATGAAGCGGACAAGGTAAGCTGCATTGTTGATAGCAAGAGTACCACTGAGGGAAGCTGTAGTAACAGTAGTGGCGGCACGCTTTACCTCACCATCTGCATTATACATAGGCGTCTCGCCGCCACGATTCTGTGTCACGATGTACCACTTGCTGTTGTCGTCGGCGGTTGTACAAGCCTCAATGCTCTCCACCTTTTGGCCTACGGTGAGATAAGCTTCCGGGTCAATGGAAGGAGTCATGGGTGCAGGAATCTGTTCCTGTACACTTGAGTATGTGTACTCTGTGGCGGCAATAATCCAAGATGTACCTTCATAGTCGCTAGCAGAAGGCTGCCAATAACCAATGCCCGTATGACTCGCCTGGTCATCCCAACAATTGACTGTTGCACCACTGGTCAAGCTCACACAGAAATAGCCTGCGTAGTGAGGATTCTCCACCAGATACCACACCGCCCCAGTTTCTGTGAAACTGCTTGTCGAAGCCAATTTCACAGAAGGATTGGCTGCGTTAACAATGCTTACGCCTTCGCCATTCGCCATGAAATACCAAAGAGCCTTGTAGTTAACGTTGCTCTGCTGACCCAGCTGCGAAGAAGAGCCCATGTAGCAAGCGTACTTTTCAGACCTGTAGTTCTTAATCGTGTAATAGGTTGGATTACTTGCATCTGTCGTCAATGTCGGCATTGTGACAGTTGCCCAGGCCCCGATTGTCGCAACGAGGGCGAGGAATAATAATGATAGTTTTTTCTTCATGATTTGATTGTTGTTTGGTTAATAAAATATTATTTGTTAATGATATTAGACATCGTTTTGCACGTGGGGAGACTTGGCCATGCGTGCTGGTTGCCTTGGCAGCGTATAGGTATTAGATTTGCGTGCATACGCGACCAAGTTCGGCGGCAAAGGTACAACATTTTATGACACTTGCCACTATTTTAATAGAAAAAGAATTAGTATATTTGCTAATATATTGTGACAATACCATATGCCATAAAGCAGATTATACGATATATCAAAACTTCATTTGCGATAAAACCTAAACAAGCTTTCCTCACGCGAAACGCTATTCAAGCACTTGAGGAAAGCAGGTTGGCAACGTGATGCCGGATGCTTGGCAACGTGATGCTGGGCGCTTGGCAACGTGATGCTGGGCGCTTGGCAACGTGATGCCGGGCGCTTGATTTCTCCCCCCGGATAAATGGCAATCTTCCTACACGTAAAATGAATTCTTACAACGGGTAAGATGCCGACCTGATGCGGGATGTCTGCCTGGAAAGCACAGATGCGTTCTCGTTTTTCTGTTTTTCCTCTATATATAAGGGAGGAAAAACAGAAAAACAAATATTGCTGTCCGGGGAAAATTTCTCTCTCTTCCTTTTAGGCCCTTTCCCATCGGTCTTTCTGACGAATAGCAGCTCATGGAGGCTTACCAAAAGTCTCGAACCAAAGGTTCGGTGCTTTTCCCGGACAGCAATGAATCATTGCCCTTTTTTTTTCGCGTTGTTGCCCGATTTCTACTAGGTAATTCGTTGCTGCATCGCGACAAAGCAATTGCTGCATGGCGACAAAGCAATTGCTGCATCGCCATGCAGCAATCAAGTATGCAGTATATCTTTGGCAAAAAGACAAATGAAACAAGACGATGAAGAAGGTAATGTCAATAATTTAGGCAACTATATA
Organism: uncultured Bacteroidales bacterium; assembly: GCA_902768605.1. Next base: position 151 of record CACXLY010000006.1, on the reverse strand, counting down.
CAATTATTGCTGTCCGGTAAAAAGCACCGGACAGCAATAAAAAAACTATTGGTGTCCGGGGAAAAGCACCGAAGGTGCGAAAGACTACAGACGGGGGTGTGAACCCCCGGGACAGGATAGCCTGACAATAGTAAGCCCTGAAAGGGCGACA
>CACXLY010000005.1 GCA_902768605.1 uncultured Bacteroidales bacterium | reverse complement strand
GACGTACTCATTGTATGTCATGTAATCGCGGAACATGTTCATGTCGCCAACCAACAAGCGCTTTGTCCACATAGCAAAAGACTCCCTCCCTGCAAACCATCCCGGCGTGAAGCCTGCATCCACACACTCATTGAATGTCTCGTAGGCATCGCGAGTAATGGCAGGATGCGAGGGGTCGAAGTCTCGCAGACCGCCATGCTTGGTGCGAATCGTTACCTGAGCAAGCGTCTGACCATCGCGGAGTGTAGGAATCAGGACTGTACCTTCGCGAGGTGGGGCTACGTGCGTATGGTAGAAACTGAACGGCTTGCAGAAGCGAGGATAATAGGGCGTCAGGCGAACATAGAACTCGGGATAGTCCGTTTCGGTCGGCTTTATCCACTGATGTTCCAGCGAAGGAACGGCACGCCCCTTCTTGAGTTTCTTCTGATGTCTGCGAAGCAAGCGCTTCGTCTTCCTGCTTTCCGGCTTCGACATCTTCCACTTCGTCGTGTCTGATGCCGAAAGGTCCAGGATGCAATCGTGGTAGAAGCCGGGAAACTCGAGCACGAAGCGTCCGTTCTTTGTCGTGATGTCGCCATAGACACTCTTCAAGCCGATGTCCGTGTTCTGCCGATACTCAGCATGGACGCGCACTTCACGGCGTAAGTTGCCCTCGTCGTAGTAGTTGCGTCCGTCGAAGGTAGCCGACTCGTTGTCCTTCAGCAGGTAGCTGTAGGCATTGTGCTTGTCGCGCTCCTCGCCAGCATTGCCCAAGAGGGGAATCATACCCTGAGGTTTCCTGATACGCGTAGAGAACCACTCACCTCCTACAGGGTTCGAGAAGTCGTACTTCTTGATTTCCTGTTCGGTCATGTTGCCCCAGCCGTCCCAGCCTTCGTGACCTATGGCAACGTAGCGATAGACGGCACCGAAATAGACGGGCGTCTTCTCGATGGGATGGTTGACGCGGAAGATGCCGGGCGTGGCCATCGTTATCCAGTTGTGGCGTCGCCATCCCTGCACCATCAGCAAGAGGTCAAGGTGGCGGCGATGCTCTTCGTCGTCTTCCTCGAAATAATAGTCGGGCTGCTCCACGAAGCCTCGTATCTGGCTACACAAGAGCATCTCGGTCAAGATGTTACTGCTATCGTAGAGGTACTCGGACGTGGAGGCATCACGTACAGCCAACGAGATGGTGGAGCCTGCAGCTATAGGGTTCTGCACCGAGAGATGAATGGAGTCGAACGGCTCATAAGTTGTCTTGATGTCACCAAAATGCACGTCCGCATCATCGATGTCCCGTTGATGACGGACGAAACAAAGCCTGTCGCTATAGACACGACCTTGGGCATTATAAACCGTTATCTGAGCCACACCAGTTGGAAGCGAATCGGTAGGGATGCTTATTTGTGTGTCCTGTGCTCTGAACTTCTGGAAGTAATGCAAAGCGCCTCCCACCATGACCGTAACGCCCAAAGTCTCGTCGGCTGCCTCACCTCGAGGTTGCAGGGTAAGCAGCAACTTGTCGTCCATCACGTCGGCTCGAACAGCGCACCCACTCTCTTCGGCCTTAGGCATACGCATTCGAATCACGGCATTGCTGTCGCTGGTGAAGACCGTGGAATAGGTGACACCCCGTTCGCAGTCGAACTCCAGCGTACTGCGTCCGCGGTTCTCTGTCCGCTGCTCCTGCAGCAAGCGGCCTCCCTTTCCATAAAGGCGCAACACGCCCGAAAGGTGCTCGCCGTCAGCTTCGTTTGCCTCGAAAGCCACACGTGCCCTCGTGCCCTCCACTATCACGCCACCTTCGGGATAAAGATTCAAGACGGGAGGCTCCTTCTTCACTTCAGTACGGAAATAACGCATGTGTGGACGTTCGGTCATGTCGTGACTATAGACGCCTGGCACCTCGGGTTTGTCGTAAAGAGGGAAGATGCGGCAGTAGAGTTTCTCGTAATCGCGATAGAACTCCTTGGCCATCTTCTTGTTGAAGAACCATTGCTCGGCAGGCCATGTATGCGGGTGCTGATACTCGCCCCAGTTCAGTTGCCAGCGCGTATAGGCTCGCAACTCGTAGAAGCCGCCATAAAGCGAATCGCCGAGGACGAAGGAGCCCGTGCCTTGCCCGTCTTTAAGTTTTACAAGATGTCGCTCCAGCATGTAGCCCTCCTGGTTCCACAGCTCGGCATAGAGCAGTTGGCTCAGGTTGGTGAGCTTGCCCGTGTCGCTTCGGCGGACGTATGCCTTGAAGTAGAGCGTATCGCCGGCAAAGTAGCAGGTGTTGTCCATGTGGAGGAACACCTCCTCTTGCGGGATGTTTCTGCCAAAGAGTTCGAGGTGCTCCTTCCAGCCCTCCAACGATGAGGGCAAGGACGGGTTGGCCTTCGTGCCTTGGAAGAGGTCGGTGAAGTCCCACGCCAGGCTGTCTCTTTCTGCCAGCAAGAACGATGTCCGGCAGAACAGCAAGATGGGAAGGATTGCATAAAGGATATGATGACGTTTCATGAGCTTAGTTTTGTTTCTTCAGGAATTGCGACTCGATTTGCTTCAAGCTGGCCTTCCCTTCTATATAAATAAGTATAAGGGACTGGCCGGTCTGTCGGAAGAAGATGTAGCGATGCATCCCCTTGTGCTTGGGGAGTTCGTAGAGTTTGTGGCCGCCATGTTCTTTGTGCAGTATTGCCTGCTCGGCATCAGTCTGCACCAAAGCCTCAACGCGTTGCTGCTCTGGGGCCGTCGGCATCTTTATCTCGAGACTATGGAAGAGGCTCAGGTTGTACTTCTTCAGCCTGCCCGCTCCCATCACGACCTCCGTGACGTTCTTCCCCGCAGCCAGTTCGTCGAAAGCCGACTGTATGGCCAGTCCCTTCTGGGCATGCACTTCGATGCAAGCGAAGGCGAGAATCAGTATGAGGGAGAGTATCCTTTTCATCTGTCGCTTTGGTCGATGGGGTTAAACATTTCCGTCATTTGCTGCTGCATGAGCAGAGAAGCATCCGCCTCTATTTCCTTGCCAGCTATTCGTACACAGTTCATGTTGTGTTGCTGGTATTGATACCATCCAAGGAAGACAGTAAGGAAGAGGCATGCAGCAGCAGTTAACGTCCCCAAAGGATGCCGCATCACAAATGTTTTGCTTTTGGGGCGAGAAACATGCAGGAAGGACATCGTGGCTCTTATCTCGTCGAAGCGGTGGTCGCGGGCTGCGTCGCTGCAAAGGAACTTACGCAGCTCTGCCTCCTCCCTTTCGGAAGTCTCTGCCTGGAAGTAGCGTTCTGCCAAGTCTTCCCAATATGACAATTCATAATTCATAATTCACAATTCTCAGATGCTCTAGCACTGAGGCGCGAATGTTGTCGCGGAGCATAATTCAGTGCGGTAGCAAATTCTTCATTCTTCATTCTTCACTCTTCATTCTTCATTTTATAGATTCTTCATTTTATAGATTTCCCTTATCTTCTTTCGCGCTCTGCTGAGTTGCATCCTGACTGCTGCTTCCTGCATTCCCAGCCTTTCAGCTATCTCGCTATAAGTCTCGTCGTTGATGTCGTGGCGTTTCAATATGTCTTGTTGCAGAGGCGTCAGCTGCGTCTTTATCAGTTCCCATATTTCCTTGTAGATGTCTTCTGCTTCTGTGTAGGGCGGCGAGTCTGCTATCTGAACATGTGCGGCGGGTATCTGCGGATGTCGCTTTGCCGCTCGCCAGAGGCTTATCAGTCTGCGACGCATACTCTGGTAGAGAAGCTTCTCGCCTTCTTTCTCTCCTGCCGGATGATAGTTCTCTGTCCAAAGCCTCAAGAAGGCGTCGTGGAGGGCATCTGCCTGAGCATGCGAGAGGCCGTTTCGCACCAGCCGTGCCTGCAACTTCTTGTAGGCTGCTATCAGGATGTTTTTACTCATTTATCTGCATGCTCTTTATTATATAACGCCGAAGATGTCGATTTGTAACACAAAAATATAAAAAAGTTCACATTTCATACCATTTTTTCATAGTTTTTTGTATTTTTGCACTCGGATAACAAAAAATAATTGAAAAGTTAAAAAGCTAAAAGGTTGAAAAGATGAATTATGAATTAAGAAATGCGAATTGTTTCAAGGCGCTGGCTGTGTTGCTGGCTATCTTCAGCAGCACAGCAGCGATGGGGCAAGAATTGGCAGCTGCCCAAATCAGTGAATCATCCAACAGTCAGGAGCACACCATGCTCCGTAAAGCGGTAGGCGAGAAGGCTCCCGAATGGGTGAAGGACATCTCCGACCGCATCAATCTCCACGGCTACGCTCAGGCGGGCTACACCTACTCGCACAAAGGCGGCCAGAACACCAACACGTTCGACCTCAAGCGCGTGCTCTTCTGGGCTGAAGCCAAGATAACGGACCGCTGGTCGTTCCTCTTCATGCACGACTTCTCGAGCGTCGTGCAGGAGTATTATACAGATTATCGCTTTACGAGGAACAAAGCCCTCATCGTCCGCTTTGGCCAGTTCAAGAACGGCCTCTCGCTCGAGAACCCCCTCTCCCCCACCGCAATGGAAGCCATCGATGTCTATAGCGAGGCCGTGACGTTCCTCACCGGCTGCGGCAGCGACCCCTTGCTGGGCGTGCAGTACGGCCGCGACTTGGGTATCTCGCTCTTTGGCGAGACGAACGACGGCAAGTTCCGCTACGAGCTGGACGTGATGAACGGGCAGGGCATCAACCGAAAGGACGGCAACAACTTCAAGGACTTCATCGCCCGCTTCGAGTACCGTCCCATCGAAGGACTGAACATCGTGACGACGGGGCAGATTGGCCGCGGACATGCCGTCAACACGTCTCTCTATAACCCAACTATCGCACTCGGTCAGGACTACAAACGCCATCGCTGCACCTTCGGCGCGGACTACAGGTCGAAAGCGTTCAATGTGCACGGCGAATACCTGAACGGTTGGGACGGCGACGCTCACAGCTGGGGCGCTTACCTGACGGGCTGTGTTCCCCTGGCACACTTTGGCTCGCCGGAATTAGGAAAGAGGCTGGAACTGGTTGCTTCGTACGACTTCTTCAACTTCAACACCGACCTCGGCATGGACCAGCACAAAGCCATCGGCGGCCTGCAATACTGGTTCTACAAGAAGTGCCGCATGCAGGTGCAATACGTCTATAAGAACGCCTTCACCGACGGAGGCAGCTTCGTGCACGGCGCCAACCACGGCATCCAGTGCCAGCTGCAAGTGAGGTTCAATTAAGTGAAGAGTGAAGAATGAAGAATGAAGAATTTGCTACCGCCTTGTAAATGGCTAAATTGTAAATAAATTGTATATTGTAAATCGTCAAATTGTAAATTAATTCGTTGTGATTATAAAGGCATCATCTTCCTGGCCGTGATGGTAGGCGTGGGCATCTATTCCCACAAGCAGGCCAGAAGCGTTGACGGCTTTGTGCTTGGCGGTCGTGCCGTCGGTCCATGGCTCACAGCATTTGCCTATGGCACGAGTTATTTCTCGGCCGTCGTCTTTGTAGGTTACGCGGGGCAGTTCGGCTGGCGCTACGGCCTGTCGAGTGCCTGGATTGGCATCGGCAATGCCGTCATCGGCTCGTTGCTGGCATGGATTCTGCTGGGCCGGCGCACGAAGCTCATGACGCAGCATATCGAGAGCCGCACGATGCCCGACTTCTTCGGCACGCGCTACAACAGCCAGAACCTGCGCGTCGTAGCCAGCATCATCGCCTTCGTCTTCCTGATTCCCTACACGGCAGGCGTCTATAGCGGCATCTCGCGTCTCTTCGAGATGGGCTTCAGCATTCCTTACGAATACTGCGTCATCGGCATGGCGGCCTTCACGGCCATCTATGTCATCTTCGGAGGATACAAAGCCACGGCCATGAACGACTTCATCCAGGGCATCATCATGCTCTTCGGCATCGTCACCGTCATAGCTGCCGTGCTGAATGCTCAAGGCGGACTGTCGACGGCTGTCGAGAAGCTGTCCCAGCTTCCTTCCGACACGAACCCCGCCGTCAATGGTGGTTTCGCCTCGTGGTTCGGCCCCGACCCATGGGGACTGCTGGGCGTCATCGTGCTGACCTCGCTTGGCACGATGGGTTTACCGCAGATGGTGGGCAAGTTCTATAGCATCACGGACGAGAGTGCCATCCGTCGCGGCACCATCATCTCGACCATCTTTGCCTTCATCATTGCCGGCGGCTGCTATTTCCTCGGAGGCTTCGGACGACTCTACGAGCCCGTCATCAACGAGGCGACAGGCAAGATTGCCTACGACTCCATTGTGCCCGCCATGCTTGTCACGCTGCCCGACGCCCTCATCGCACTCGTCGTGCTGCTCGTTCTCTCGGCATCGATGTCAACGCTCGCCTCGCTGGTGCTGACCTCATCAAGCACCATGACGCTCGACCTCATCTATCGCGACAAGAAGTCCTTGCCGGGCGAGGTGGAGGAAGGCAGCATCGACGACGTCGTGGCCGAACGTGTGGAGCGCCGAAAGGTCGTGGTGATGCGCGTCCTCATCGTCTTCTTCATCGTCATCTCGTTGCTTATCGCGCTCAATCCCCCCACCTTCATCGCCCAGCTGATGGGCATTTCGTGGGGCGCACTCGCGGGAGCCTTCCTCGCTCCCTTCATGCTGGGACTCTATTGGCGAGGCGTCACGACGTCGGCCGTATGGGCTTGCTTCGTCTGGGGCGTAGGTTTGACCGTCGTCAACATGCTCATGGGCAACCCCATCAATCCCATCAACTGCGGCGCGCTCGCCATGCTGGGCGGCTTCCCCGTCGTTTGGATAACGAGCCTCGTCAGCCCGAAACTCTCGAAGAGCTACGTCGAGAAGATGTTCGAGTGCTATCGCGCCAACTGACGCAAGAGGCGACGAGCTAAAACGCCACAGCAAGAAAAGCCGGACGCCACAGCAAGAAAAGCCGGACGCTACAGCAAGAAAAGCCGGACGCCACAGCACAAGTCAGTCGATGCCACGTGTCGAGTTCGTTGCAACATCATGAACTTGCAATTGAATGTACATGAACTTGCAATTGCATGTACATGAACTTGCAAGCAACGCAACGTGTGATGTCGAGCAACGCAACACGTCAGGTTGAGCTTGCCAAAAGTCTCGAAGAGACGACAGATTACAGACGGGGGTGAAACCCCCGGTAATGTTGCAACGAAAGAGAAAGCCCTAAAGGGGCGACAGAGACATAAGCAAGTTGTTATTAAACAAGTTACATATTCTGTCGCCCCTTGACTATCGTCGACCTTTGGTTCAGGGCTTATTATTGTCAGGCTAACCTGTCCCGGGGGTTAACACCCCCGTCTGTGGTCTGTCGCACCTTCGGTGCTTTTCCCCGGACAGCAATATTTCTATATACGAAATGTGCTGTTCACTCCTTCGCCTCGGCAATGTAGGCAAGGCAACGGCGGCACTGGTCCGTGACGTACTGCCAGTCACCAGTTTGCACCTTGTCCTTCGGGAAGAGCTTGCTGCCCATGCCGACGCAGAAGGCGCCAGCGCGGAACCAGGCCGAGAGGTTCTCCTTGTCGGGGGAAACGCCGCCCGTCACCATTATCTTACTCCACGGGCAGGGGGCCAGCGTGCCTTTCACGAAAGCGGGACCATAGACGTCGCCCGGGAAGACCTTTGTCACATCGCACCCCAGCTCCTGAGCCGTCCCTATCTCGCTCACCGAACCGCATCCGGGGACGTAGGGGACGAGCCGGCGATTGCAGACGCGCGCTATCTCGGGATTGAGCAGAGGACCCACCACGAAACAGGCGCCCATCTGGATGTAAAGGGTTGCCGTGGGCGCATCGACTACAGAGCCGACGCCCATCGCCATCTCGGGACACTCCTTCGCTGCAAACTTCACGCACTCGGCAAAGACTTCATGAGCGAAGTCGCCCCTGTTGGTGAACTCAAAGACACGCACACCGCCTTCGTAGCATGCCTTTACGACCTGCTTTGCCACCTCGACATCGGCGTGATAGAACACGGGCACCATGCCCGTCGCCTGCATCTTCTGCAGGACTTGTATCTTGTCAAACTTAGACATTATATCATTTACAATTTACGGATTTACAATTTACAATTTATGTACAATTTGGTTATTTAATAATTCGGGACCGTTGAAATTGCACATTATTTCCATTGTAAATACATTGTGCATTGTACATTGTACATTGTTAAATTGTACATTACATTATCTTTCCACTCTTCCGTTCCCGTTCCCGTTCATGAGGCTCTCCACCTCGCCGACTGAAACCATGTTGACGTCGCCGGGTATCGTGTGCTTCAGCGCGCTGGCGGCCACGGCGAACTCCAACGACCACTCCTTCGGCTTGCCGTTTGCCAAGCCGTGAATGAGGCCGGCGCTGAAGCTGTCGCCACCGCCCACGCGGTCCACGATGGGATTTATCTCGTAGCGGCGGCTCGTGTAGAACTCCTTGCCGTCGTATATCAAGGCTTTCCAGCCGTTGTGCGACGCGCTGAAGCTCTCGCGCAGGGTGCCCACGACGTACTTGAAGTCGAAGACCTGCGCCATCCGCCGGAAGATGTTCTTGTAGCCGTCGGCCTCCGTCTTGCCACTCTCCACATCGGCATCGGGACGGAATCCCAGGCACTTCTCCGCATCTTCCTCGTTGCCGATGCACACGTCAACGTACTCCATCAAGGGGCACATCACCTTCTGCGCCTCCTTGGCGCTCCATAACTTGTGGCGGTAGTTGAGGTCGCAGCTGATAGTGACGCCGGCCTTCTTGGCCGCGATGCAAGCCTTCTCGATGCACTCTGCCGTGCTCTTGCTCAAAGCCGGCGTGATGCCGCTCCAATGGAACCAGTCGGCGTCGCGAAATATCGCGTCGAAATCGAAATCGTCGGGCGTGGCCTCGCTGATGCTGCTGTGGGCGCGGTCGTAAATCACCTTGCTCGGGCGCAGACTGCTTCCCGTCTCTAGGTAATAAATGCCGAGACGCGAGCCGCCTCGCGCCACATAGCTTGTGTGCACACCAAAACGGCGAAGACTGTTGATGGCGGCCTGGCCGATTTCATTTTCCGGAATCTTACTTATAAAGACAGTTTCGTTGCCAAAGTTCTGCAGGCTGACGGCCACATTAGCCTCGCCGCCTCCGTAGTTGACATCGAAACTGTCCGCTTGGATGAACCTGCTGTTGCCTGGCGTCGAGAGGCGCAGCATGAGTTCTCCCATTGTGACTATTTTTGCCATAATAAGATGTTTTATTGTCTTTGTTTTGCTTTAAGGTGATGCAAAGGTATAAAAAAGTTCATAATTAAGAGTTCATCATACAAGGTTTTTTTTGAGAAATTGCATGTTTTTATGCGAAAAAAGGGATATTTTGAGGAAAAATGTGTAACTTCGCGGCATGAAAGAAGGCATATCGACGAAAAAAGGGCTTCTCGCTTTGAGTCCGCTGATTGTTTTCCTGCTGCTCTACTTGTTCCTGAGTCTTGCAGCAGACGACTTCTATGCGGTGCCGTTGACCGTTGCCTTCCTTGCCGCCTCGCTCTACAGCCTGTTCATCATCCGGGGGCAAAGCATAAGCCAGCGCTTCAGTCATTTGGCAGAGGGAGCCGCCTCGCAGGGCGTGATGCAGATGCTCTGGATATTCATCCTGGCTGGCGCTTTTGCGGCGACGGCGAAACAGATGGGAGCGATTGATGCGACGATACACCTGGCTCTGACTGCCGTCCCGCCGAGCTTCGTACTAAGCAGTCTGTTCCTCGCCTCCTGCTTCATCTCGCTTGCCACGGGCACCAGCGTCGGCACGATTGCAGCACTTGTCCCCATTGCCAGCAGCATGGCCGAGCAGACGGGAAGCAACATGGCTATGATGGTGGCAATAGTGGTGGGCGGCGCTTACTTTGGCGACAACCTGAGCTTCATCTCAGATACCACGATAGTGGCCACGCAGACGCAAGGGTGCGAGATGAAGGACAAGTTCCGCGCCAACATCTGGATTGCCCTGCCTGCCGCCGTCATCTGCCTGGTGCTCTATGCCTTGCTGCCTGCCGTCAGCGTGCAGCCCGACCGTCTGGGCGACGTCTTCTACCCCGCCATTATACCTTATATATATATAATAGTGGCGGCACTCGCGGGCATGAATGTCATGCTCGTGCTGGCTTCCGCAACGGTGCTGGCCGGCTTGATAGGCATCGCGTCGGGAGCCTTGACGCCTTTCGGATGGCTTCGCGCCATGAACGACGGCATCATGGGTATGAGCGAACTCATCATCGTCACGCTTCTCGCGGCTGGTCTGATGCAGGTAATACGGCAGGCGGGCGGCATCGACTGGCTCATGCAACTCTTCAATAGCCGACGCGGCAGCCGCAGAAAAGCCGAGTTGAGCATGGCGACGATGGTCGTGCTGACGGACTTCTGCACGGCCAACAACACAATAGCCATCCTGAGCGTCGGCCCGCTGGCACGCTACCTTGCCTTGCGATATGGCATCCCTGCCAAACGGGCCGCAAGCATCCTCGACACGTTCAGCTGCCTGGCTCAAGGCATCATCCCCTACGGCGCACAGATGCTCATCGCAAGCGGGCTGGCGGCCGTCAATCCCCTCGACATCATCCCATACCTCTACTACCCCTACATCTTGGGGGCCGTAGCGTTAGCCAATATTTTCCTCTCCCCTAACCATTCCTCCCCTCAAAAGGAAGGGAACAACCCTGAACCATGAACCATGAACTCATAACGAAGTACTTCTCCCTGACCGACGTGCAGAGGGAGCAGTTTGCGGCGCTCGACGCGCTCTATCACGACTGGAACAGCAAGATAAACGTCATCTCGCGAAAGGACATCGACAATCTCTACGAGCACCACGTCCTGCATAGTCTCGCCATAGCTGAGCTGATTCGCTTCAAGCCCGGCACAAGCATCATGGACCTCGGCACGGGCGGCGGCTTCCCGGGTATCCCGCTTGCCATCATGTTCCCCGAAGCGACGTTCCACCTCGTGGACTCCATTGGCAAGAAGATTCGTGTCTGCGAAGAGGTCAGCAAGGCTCTCGAGTTGAAGAACGTCACGACGCAATGGTGCCGGGCCGAGGAGGTGAAGCGGCAGTTCCACTTTGTAGTGTCGCGGGCCGTGATGCCCCTACCCGACCTCGTCAAGATAGTGCGCAAGAGCATTTGCAAAGAGCAGTTCAACGGCCTGCCAAACGGCCTCATCTGCCTCAAGGGCGGAGAGCTGGAGCAAGAGGCCAAGCCATTCGGCAAAGCCGCACAGATAACGTCGCTCAACGAATACTTTGAAGAGGAGTTCTTCGAGACAAAGAAACTCGTTTTCCTTCCTCTTTAATTGTCCAATTGTAAATCGTCAAATTGTAAAATTGTCAAATTTGTAAGATTGTCAAGTTTGTAAGATAGTCAAATCGTAAATCGTCAAATTGTCAAATGAAATACATTTCCTTTACTTTCAACCCAATACAGGAGAACACTTACCTGCTATGGGACGAGACGTCGCTTGAGGCTGCCATCGTGGATTGCGGGGCATGGAACCGACAGGAAGAGCAGTTGCTGGAGGGCAGCATCAAGGCGCACGGCCTCAAGCTCAAGTATGCCCTTCAGACACACGCGCACTTCGACCACACGTTCGGCTTGCCCTTCATCCATCGCACCTACAAACTCAAGCCCATTTTTCATGTAGATGAAGCAGAGACGTATCGAGACATGCCGGACATGGCCGCGCAGTTCGGGCTGAATATCGGCGGCGGGATGCCTCCCATAGAACGGCTCCTGAACGACGGCGAGTCGGTGAAGCTTGGCGAAACCGTCGTCCGACTCATCCACACGCCAGGTCACACGCCCGGCTCTGCCTCGTTCTACATCCCCGATGCCCAGTTGCTGCTTTGCGGCGACACTTTGTTCCAAGGAAGCATCGGGCGAACCGACCTCCCGGGCGGCAATTTCGAGTCTGAGACGAACAGTATCAAGAACAAGCTTTTCACCTTGCCCGAGGAGACGACCGTTCTTTGCGGACACGGCCCAACAACGACCATCGGCTACGAGAAGCAGAACAATTACTACCTCTGAACATGAAGCATAAACGGTTCCTCCTCTTCCTCGCGCTGGCCTGTATCGTTTGGTCGGCGAACGCCAAACGTGTCTCGGTCGCCCACTTCGGCGCAGTTCCCGACGACGGGAAGAACGACGCGAAGGCCTTGCGACGTGCTGCGGATTATTGTCGCAAACATCCGAACACGACGCTCTTCTTTCCCCCGGGCACTTATCTGCTGGAAGACCCTGTCGCCCTCGATATTGAGCGACGGGCCATCAGCGGAGCTTTGGGGCGCGGACTTGAGGTACAATGGCAGCTGTTTCAGCCGCAAAAGCCTTACGTGAAGGGGCTCGACTTCACCGGTTGCGAGGGGCTGAGCATCGAGGCTGAGGGCGCGACGCTTTGCGTAGGCGGATGGATGCAGATTCTCTCCTTTATCCGATGCAAAGACGTGAGTTTGAAAGGCCTCACCATCACCCTTCGCCGCCCCGCCGCCACCGAGGGGCGCATCACGGCCAGTACGGACTCCACCTTCGACATCACGTTTGACCCGCAACTCTATGCCCATATCGACAGCATCGTGCAGGGCCGTTACTACTTCTACAGCCGCGAGGGAGGGCACTTCTATTATGGTCATGTGGGTGAAGGCCAAATCATTAGTCCGGGGCACATACGTTTCCAGTCGCGCTCGCATCCAGCAGTGGACGACGTCCTCATCATCCGCTATTGCGGACACTATCGCCCTTGCATCATGGTGCTCGAGACGGAGGGCATCAGCCTCACAGACGTCTCGATTCGCAGCTTCTCAGGTATGGGAGTCGTGGGACACATGAGCCGCGACATCTGTATCGACGGGCTGCGCGTAGAGCCTGAACCTGGCCGATACAGCTCGACAAGCACGGACGCCACCCACTTCACCTCTTGCAGCGGCGACCTCATCATCAGGAATTCGTTCTTTGCAGGCAACGGCGACGACTGCACGAACATTCACAACTACTATTGGACGATAAGGGCAGCAGAACAGGCTACAGACTACGGACAACTGAAAGCGGACGAGAGGCAGGTCGAGATACGTGTGGAGAACGCCGACCTGCATGCGCAGTCGCTCGACGTGCCGAGCCGGGGTGACACGCTCCGCATCGTCAGCCGACGGGATATGAGCACGTTGGCCGAAGCCATCGTCAGCGCAGCCGACAGCTCCTGGACAGACTGGCGCGTGCTCGTTACTCTGGACAAACCTCTGACGGGCATCAAGTTCGAGGACTGCCTGATGTACAACCACAGCCGCTTCCCGCGTGTCTGCATCGAGAACAATAAAGTGGCTTACAACAACGGCCGCGCCTTCCTGCTGAAAGCTCGCGACGTCAGCGTCACGGGCAACGACATCAGCCGCTGCACCCTGTCGGCCATCAAGTTGGGGGCTGAGCTGAGCTGGCGCGAGGCTGGTCCGGTGGAGCACGTCCTCGTCGAGGGGAACCGCATCCATCACACCGGCACGGCCGACAGCTACCGAGCCTCGGGCGTCATGCTCACGACGGAAGCGCCGCAGACGCCGCCGCACGTCAATCGCGACATCACCATCCGCGGCAATCGCTTCGAGAGCGAACGCCCCGTCGCAATCCTTCTCCAGGACGCTGAAAACGTTATCATCACGGATAATGACTTCATCGGCGGCAGCGGCATCGAGCAGCAAAACAGCGACAACATCACTATCAGCGGCAATCGACAAACGCGTCAATGAGAATCCCGCAACGTGATGTCAGCAAGCCAGCAACGTGATGTCAGCAAGCCAGCAACGTGATGCTAGAAGGCCAGCAACGTGATGTCGGCAAGTCAGCAACGTGATGTCGGATAATTAATCATTGGTGTCCAGTAAAAAGCACCAAAGGTGCGACAGAACACAGACGGGGGTGATAACCCCCGGAACTATATCATTCACAATATCAAAGCCCTGGAAGGGCGACAGATTATGTAATTTGTCTGATTTCTGCATGCTTATGGTGTTCTGTCGTCCCTTTAGGACTTCTTTTACCATCGCACCATTACCGGGGGTTTACACCCCCGTCTGTTGTCTGTCGTCTCTTCGAGACTTAAGTATGCCCTGTCTGCTGCCTTTCGTTCGAAACACTGATGAATAAACATGTAGGAGGTAGAACGAACTATTTTTACCGGACACCAATAAAAACTGACCACGTGTCCTAAGGCTGGGCGGCAAGAAAGGCTGTCCGCCTATTGCTTTAGGACTTTATAAGATGCATTGTTGCCCCTGATGATATAAACACCTTTCTGAGGATTTTCGACCTTTCGGCCGCTCAGGTCGAAGCAGTCGCCCTTGAGGTTTCCAAGGTTCATGAGGCCTTTCGGGGCATTAAGGTCTTTGAGGTCTGCTATGCCTGTGGGGGCTTCCCATTCCTTGATGAAGACCGGTGCGCCCTTTAGTCCGCCCCGGATATCGACGACGGCCGTCCAGCGGCTACCCTGGGGAAGGGGCCGGTTGGCCTGACGCTTATAGATGTGCCCGTCGATGTGACCCGACATGCCTCTGCCCATGGCAAAGAGACTGCTGCCCCGAGTCCCGTCGTACGAAAGGCTGTGCTGGGCCGTGGTCTTGCCTGAGAACATGTCAGTGAGGTCAGCATCGAGGAAGAAGGCAAAGCTGAGCGCGTCGTCGTTGACCTGTTCGCCGACGGCAAATGTGAACTCGAAGACGCCCTCCTCTACTTCTGCCATCGGGATGGCGTTGGCAGGAAGCGTCTCGGTGCTGGGGTAGTAGAACAGTCGCCCTACGCTCTTGGCCGGTCCGCAGACATAAAATGCCTCGCCTTCGCCCGTTTGCGCGGTAGAGGGAGAACACGTGAGGGTGCGCGCTACCTTGTCAATCTCGACCCTGTACGTGCCGCCGAGGGGCAGGAAGGTAAGCGACTGGTCCGCTGCGTCGTACCAAAAGAAATCCGGAGCGATGTGCCACTGCTCCGGATTGTCTATGAAGTTTTGTGCGAGGCACTCATGTTGTCCGACGTCTATCGTGCCGCGGTAACAGCCGAGCTGCTTGGTGGAAGGGATGGCGGTACTGCCCACTCGCACCTCTTCCACTTCAGGCCCGCCCAGCACGACGGTGACGATGCTCTTGGCGGGAACGGTGAAACGGGCTACGACATTCGCTTCGGCTCCCATCGACATCTGCTGGCTGCCGGAGCCTTCATTGAAGACGATGGCTCCGTACGTGCCGTCGGGATTCTGGAAGGCGACGTAGCTGATGCCGGAGGCTGAGCCGCTGAGGGTTGCTCCGACGCGTCGGGCTCCCGGCTGCGCGGCGAGGCTGGCGTGCGCCATCACGTAGTAGTGGGAGTTGTAGTGGAGTGTGTGGTAGTCGTTCTGGTCGATATCGACGGCTCCGTAGCAGGTCTGGCAGCCGCCGTCGAGGTTTGGCCCCATGTTGAGGTCGAGCATGAAGTTCCAGACCATTACGGCTTTGCTCTGGCGCGTGACGGTATTATAGACGAGGTTCTTCATGTCGGCAAGCAGTCGCGAGGCGAGGTTGCGTCCGTTGTTCCACGTTCCGATGCTGGTTTCCGTGAAGATAATCTCCTTGTCGGGAGCTTTCTGGTTGATGTCGTCAAGCTCTGTGACGCTGCCTCCGTAGTCGTGCCAAGCGCTTCCCACCACGAGTTCGCGGCCGTCCATATCGGGGTCGAGGGCCTCGTAGAACTTGATGGGATAGTCCTGCTGATCGGAGATATTGTCGTAGTTGTAGTTATGGTCGAAGCAATAGATCTTGGTGGAGATGCCGGCGTGGGCAAAGGCTGGCGCGAGCTTGTTGACAAACGCGGCTTCTTCCGCCCAGGGCATGTAGAGGCTGGCACAGTTGCCCTTGTTGAGGGGCTCGTTTTGCGGCGTGACGGCATAGATGGAGATGCCCTCGGCGTCGAAGGCCTGGACAAAGCGCACGAAGTATTGGGCGTAGGTCTCGTAGTGGTCGGGGTTGAGCGAACCGCTCGTCCAGGAGTCGTAACCGACGCGGTTCGTGAGGCTCTTCACCTTCATCCACTTGGGGCAGGTCCAGGGCGCAGCCATTATCTTGAGGTCGGGATTGATGGCGAGTATCTCCTTGAGGATGGGGATGACATATTGCGTCTCGTCGGAATGAAGGCGGAAGTGCTCCAGTCCCGGCTCGTCGCAAAGAGAGTACTCTGTGCTCGAGAAGTCGGAGCAGCCGATACTGATGCGGGCGTAGCTGACGCCGTAACCCTCTGTGCGAGAGAAGGTCCGGGTGAGGAAGGCACGTCGGTCGGCCGGTGCCATCTTCAGGAGGTTGTAGCAGGCGCTGTAGGTGATGGCGTAGCCGAAGCCGTCCATCTCCTGATAGCTCGTCTCGGGCGAGAGCGCGATATGCTTCGACGTCTTGGTGTGAATGCTTTTGGCCGTCGTATATTCCATCTGCTTCCGCCCGTCGGCTGAGGTCGTGTAGATGCGGACTTGCTCTGCCAGAGCGGGAACGGAAAGGAGGAGACAGAGTAGTCCCCCTATGAGCCTCCCCCGGCGAAGGGGAGCTTTTTCATTGCCTGATGCCATATTTTCCTTCAGTTATCGGTTGATGTGTTATTTGTTGTCTGCTCTCCTCGAGGCTCCCGTCGTGCCGTCGATCTCGATGATGGCCGTCGGGTTGGGCTTATAGACGGCATTCTCGCCCTCCGTCTCGTAGATGCAGCGATGCAGGTCCTGCATGGAGATGGTGACGGCATCGCGACTCATCTCGGGCACATTATAGCTCTTCAGCAGCAGGATATTCCATTCGGGGTCTTCCTGCGGGATGACGAAAGGCTTGTGCGCACGGCCGTGCTTGTCGAAATAAGCTATGAAGAGACGTGTGTAGTTCTGATCCATGCGCCGGCTGGTGAAGACGAACCAGCGGCTGTTTGAGCTCCAGCTGTGGAAGCTTTCCGTATCGGGCGAGTTGGCCTCCGTCAGGGCGTAGCAGCTGTCTGTCTGCAAGTCCTTCACCCAGAGGTCGCTCGACTTGTGCCAGATGTGGAACTGTCCGTAGTCGCCTTTTGTATAGAGGATGTAGCGTCCGTCGGGCGAGACGCGGGGCACGGAGATGCTCTTGTTCTCCGCCGAGGCGTTGACCTCCATCTTCGGTTTGCCGAAGCTGCGTGTCTTGGGTTCGAAGGGGATGGACATGAGGTTGTAGCGGATGCTGTCGAACTTCAGGAGCAATTGCTGCGTGACGGTGCTGTCGGGCAGGGACGGTATGAGAAGCGGCTTGATATTGGAGGTGCAGTAGTACAGCGTGCGTCCGTCGGGAGCCCAGCAGGGGAAGGTCTCGAGGTCGTCGGTGGTGCGGATGATGTGGCTCACCTCGTTCTTCGAGACGTCGTAGAGCAGAAGGTCGCTCCTGGCATCCATCACCTCGAGCTTCTCGGGATGATAGATGTGGAAGGCCTGGCCGGTCTTGTTGGTGGAGAAGGCCACGAGGTTCTCGGTCGGGTGCCATGAGGGATAGACGCCGCTCGTCAGGATGGTGCTGTCCTTAAGCTGAATCTTATGGGCCTTGCCGTCCTGCACGATGATGGTTCCGCCGTGGTTGGAGCGGACGTGGAACAACATGCTCTCGGTGCTGCCCATACGGAAGTTGTGACAGTTGATGCAATGGTTCTCGCCGTCGGCATACTCGCGATTGTTCTCATAGATAGGCACCTCGTCGAATGTCGTGAGGTTGCGCTGGTAGATTCCCAACTGGCGGTAGAGCTCGTAGCCGGGCTCGATGAGTCGGTAGCTGACGAAGGCATCGATGGGTTCCTCGGCGACGCTGAACTTGAAGGGCTTGAAGTGCACCCACCCCTCGGGGCGTTTGGTATAGACATCCACGGCGACGTCGCACCCCCGGCTTGCCGTCAGGAGGGCCCGCCACTGGGTCGTGTCCATCCTTGCAGAAGCGTTGCCCGACGCCACAGCAAGCAACTCGACTTCCTTGCTGTGGAGATGGACGACGCTTGCTGTGGCGTCAGAATCGCGAACAATGAAGTTGAGCGGCGCTATGTTTGGCGGCACCACAACGTCCTTGTAGTCGGGATAGATCTGAGCCTCGGTATTGGTCTCCGTGAACTGGCTCGGCACCTCTGCCTTTGGCTTACAAGCTACGATGAGAAATAACGTAGCAGATATAATATATAATAATGTATAGCGCTTCATGCTGTCCATATCTTTTTTCCGTTGTCTGTTGTCCGTAGTCCGTCGTCTATAGTCCGTCGTCCTTCATCCGTCGTCCTTCATCCGTCGTCCTTCATCCGTCGTCCCCCTCAGTTCACGCCCGAATTGCTCGATGACAGGCTGGTATAGCCCTTCTTGGTAGCCTTCAGGTTGCCGAAGAAGTAGTAGTAGGGGTAGTAACCCTTATACTTGGGGAAGAGCTCCTTTGCGTGGCCCGCACGGTCGTTCATGAGTGGCTGGGTGGCTTGTATGAAGGCTTGCAACTGCGGCTGACGGTAGTTGAGCCCCGTGAAGTGCTTCATGAGGCCGGGATGCTTGTTCTCGGCCAGCATGATGCCGTCCATGATGATGCTCGGGGGCGTGGTGCCGATAATCGGCTCCAGTCGCTCCACGAACTGCGGCATGAGCTTCGTGTAGAGGCATACGCAAAGGCTGTTGATGAGCGCCTGCTGGCTGCGACCCTCGACAAGCATGAGGTTATAGCCCATGAAGAGAGGCGCCTGGTACTGGTTCTCGAAGCTGTCGTGGATGGGTTCCGTCAGCCTGATTTGTGCCATCTCGGGGTCTGAGTCGACCAAATCGATGCGGCGCACCATCGCTCCGTACTTCTCGCAGAACGCCCCCTCGAAGGGGATGCGGCGCAAGATGGCCAGATACTTCTCGGCAAGCTCCCACTCTTCGCGCATCAACGCACACTTTATCAAGAGCTTCATCAGGCGGACGGTCGGCCCCGTCATGACCATCTGCTCCATGCAAGCATGCATCGACGACTCGATGAAGCCGCCATAGTAGTCACCTTCTGGCACATAGAGGACGCTTGCATTATTGTGCTGCCAGTCGATGCCGTGGATGTGGAGCGAGTCATAGTCGAGGCGAATGTCGTACATACGCTCGGCCACCTGGTTCGTCTGGACGAGGCTGATGGCGTAGGAGCAAGCCATCGGGCGGTTGCTCATCATGGAATGGGCGCGGGCAAGCTTCTGGATGCCGGCCCAGTCCTGTTTGTACTCCATGTCCAAAAGCTGGCAGATGACGCGGACATAGGGGCGCTGCCACTGGTCGAAGCCGATGATGGCAGCAAAGCAAAGGATGATGAAACCCACCGCCCAGCCTTTCCCACGAGAGGTGGCGGCGAGGGGCTTCACCTTGAAACTGCGGATGATGATGGCACAGACGCAAAGGACGTTCAAGGCCACGAGGGGTATGCCGAAGATGAACCCGGTGCGGGCTTCGAAGAAAATGTCGAGGCCATGCCACGTGATGACTGCCACATAGACCAACGCCGGCACGTACTGGAGCAGACGCCACGTCCCCCGGAGCCTCAGGCAATAGCCCGTGAGCCAGCTCCCTGCCGTCAGAATCAGCGCCAGAAGCAGTCCGCCAAGCCAGGGGAACTTGTAGAGTTGCAGTATGGCTCTGCCCACGTAGCGAATGCCGCCGTAAGGGCAAGACAGGATGAAGTCCATCATCCGCAGGTCTGCAACCCAGAAGCTGTACTCCCTGCTGATATAGAAGACGCTGCCGTAGTACCAGGCTGCCCAGAGCCAAGTCAGGACAAAGAAGATGACGAGTACTGGCAACTTCGCCGCCGAAAGCTGGGAGCTGAAGATTGAAGACTTCTGCTTCGGTGGGGTTGCGGCTTGCTTTTGCGTGGGTTTTCTCAGGGGTTGAGATGGTTTCTTGCTCATTTCTTTATTCAGTTTCGGTAACCTGACGCACCTCATCAGCCAGCGACACGTGCCTAATTGGCTATCGACACGTGCCTAAATGGCTGACTAAACGTGATGCGTTTCCTTCGTTGACATTATTTCACCAGCGTCTTCTTGCCGCCGACGATGTAGAGGCCCTTCGTGGGCTTGCTCACGCGCTGGCCTGCAATGGTGTAGATGTTATTGCCGGGGTCTTTAAGGTCTTTAGAGTCCTTGAGGTCTTTAAGGTCTTTGATTCCGTTGGGGTCGTCCCAGACGTAGGTGAAGGGCGAGATGTTCTCGGCAAAGACGAACGAAGTGCCGTTGAAGATGTAGCCGCGCTCTGTCTCTGCGAAGAAGCCAGGATGAATGTCGCGATGTGATATGTTAAGGCTGACAGGGCCATTGAAAAGGACTGGCTCGCCTGCTTCAAATGTTTCGATATCGCGATCAATAGAACCATCTTCGTTGACGATGCCTAAACCTTCAATATATTCGTTGAAGGGCAGACATAGTGCCTGATAGCCTTCGCCGCTCTTGGTAAAGGTGAGGTTCTGGGCCTTGAACTCTGTCGGGATGTAGAACTGCTTGTCGCCATCGATAACGAGAGTCTGTGCGACGCTATCCGGCCCAACCACATTGACGTTAGCCAGGAGCTCTGCCGTCGGCTGCTTCTTCTCGGTCTGGTCGGGCTTGATGTATGCGATGGAATTGGCTGGCAGCGGATTCATCTCGCTCACGCCTGCGCTACCCGTGCCATAATAATATAAGGTATGAGGTATGGAGTCGCCCTCGTAGTAGGCCGTCATCTCGCCACGATACAAGGCTGGGCCGAAGGGCACAAGCACCTCGTAGCCATTTGCCTCGCAAGCCACAATCTTGAAGCCGTCCCTCACCTTCGCCTGAACGTTTGAGGGGAAGGAGAAACTGTTCTTGTTGGAGAGGTAAACGAGATTGCCGTCCTTGTCGTAAACCTTGTAGCCGATGGCGCCTCGGCCTGAAATCTTGTAGGTCGTCTTTCCCTGGCTGGTCGTCGTCGTGTAGAAGTAGCCGTTCGTCTGGTAATCGTTCACGAAGTCGCTCCATTGGCCCACGTCAGCATAGCCGATGGGAGCCTCGCTGGCATCGTAGGCCACGCGGTTTGCGCCCTTAGGCTTGCCCTCGAACGGGCCGTCGAAGATGGCGGGAGAAGCCTTGATGCGGTCGTCGATGAAGCAAATGCTCGGGGCCTTCGGGTAGCGGGCCATGTAGGCCTTGGCGTTGGCGATGTCCTGCTCGGTGGTTGTCACCCAGTAGTCGCTGTAGTCGCCCACGTAGAACTTTTCGTAAGGCACGAACATGCCATTCACTTCGAAGAGCTCGCTGAGGTCGAGCTGGGCGGCATCGCACATCTTCTTGGCCATGTGCAGATAGTCATCCTTGCCGTAACTTATGTAGCCGCCCACCACGCCGTTATCGTTTGCAAGGGTTGCGTCGTAGGTATTGGAGCGCTTGTGGATGGGATCCTGACGGAGCATCTTAAAGAGGGTCGGATAGAAGTCGGGCTTATGACCTTGCGCGTGGAAGTAGAGGTAGAGCTGGAAGTAGAAGCGTGTCTGCTCCCAGATGCTCATACCGAACCATCCCTTGCCCTTCGCAAAGTCCTCGAGCGTATCGGTTACCTTGGTTCCTCTGGTAGTGGAGACGCCGTGGAGGAAGACGTTGACGTTGGAGAAGAGATTGTTGCTCACCTCCGTTGCACCCACAATATTGAAGCAAGCCTGGTGGTTGTGGCCTATCTCGTGGGACGGTCCCCAGATGGCGCCGCCGCTTGAAACGAGCGTATTGTAGTTCATCACGGTCGAGATGGTACTGTTCTCGTAGTAAGTGCCGTAAGTGGTGGAGTACATGTAGCCGTGGGTGACTGAGAAGGCGTTCCATATATTGCGGAAGCGGCCTGCCAGATCCTCCTTGAAGCCCATGAGGTCTTCCTCGCACTCCACAAAGTTGTTCCAAACGCGCATCAGACCTTCTGCCTCGCCGGTCTTGCCGATGGCGTTCTTTACCAGACTGCAAATCATGGCGAAGACGACGCGGTCGCACTTGAGATTGACGATGTTGCTCTTATTGAGGAGTTTCTCGTAGAGGAGCGTCCAGTCCTCATTGGTCATGCCTCGGGTATAGTCGAAGTAGCCTTGCAGTTGGCCGCCCTCGATGTGGATCTTGGCAGCGGGATAGTCGGCAAGGTACTTGTCGGGATTGTTGAGTTGATAGAAGATGTACACGGTGCTGGCAGCGCTCAGCAGGACCGTATTGAGGCCTGCATGGAGGTTGGTCGTTGCGCCCGTCTGGTGGTCGCCGGGGCTGTCGCTGTCCACCACGATTTCCACCTGCAGCGTGCAGTCTGCGCTCGGTTCCTCATCGACGTAAATGTAAATGATGTCGCCGGCGCCACCCACGATGCCTGTAGGTCCAGAGAGCTTGCCGAAAGCGTTGCTCATGCCGGCGTACTCGTTCCAAGACATCTTCTGATTGTTACTGTAGATGAAGTAGTCGTCGCGGACGCGGAAGAACTTCTCGAAGCCTTCGCGGGTGTAACCGGTCGAGGAGGTGAAGCTTTCCCATGTATTGTTCTTCACCTTGAGCACCATTGCCTTCATGTCGGCATTGAGGGCGGTGAAGTCGGCGTTTTCGGCCAGCTCTTCATCGCTGAGGGCCTGAATCTCGTCCTTGAGGACCGTGCAGGCCTTGTCCTGGAAGAGGTTCCCCAGCGCAGTCTTGTAGGCGTTGACGTTCCGCTGCAGGTCGGTATAGGCATTGAGCTGAGCGCGCCCTGCCTCGATGAATGCTTCGTCCAATTCCACCTCTTCGAAGCCCCAGACGCTATTGTTATTGTTACTGTACCAACCTACCACGTTATTACTTGCATCACAATGCAGGCCGACGTTCCCGCTGTCGAGGATGTAGTAAGTCAGGTTTGTGACGTCGTCCGTCCTCTGGATGGTGAAGTTCGCGCCATTCTTTGTGGTGACCGTGCGGTACTGATTGCTGAGGGAGCCGTTCTGCTGGGAGATGTAACGCTGTGTGCAGACGTTCTGGAGGTTCCAGCGACCGCCCGAGGACTGCACGAAGGTCCAGTATTGCGAGAGTTTGCTTTCGTCCTTGCCTTCGCAATTGAGGACGTTGGCTCCGAAGCTCTCGTTGATGTATTTCGAATAGCCCATGTTCTTGATTCGGTAGTACTTGCCGACTTGAGGCTCAGACAGTCCGCTTTGTGCGAGCAGGTGTTCCTCCACCTCCTCCATCGTGAAGTTCTCGACAAGG
Organism: uncultured Bacteroidales bacterium; assembly: GCA_902768605.1. The sequence goes on along the minus strand of CACXLY010000005.1, from coordinate 31,579 downwards.
GCTATGCTCCAGTCGCTTCCCTGGTCGCCTTGGCACGCCCACTTGTAGAGCGTCGTGCCGTCGCCATTGAGGTTCAGACAGTTGTTGCCCGCGAAGTCGCTTTTCTCCGAGAGGTTAATGAAGGCATCGTTCGTCCCGTTGTTGGGGCTGAACTGAATGTAGATGGTATTAGCCGTGGCTGATGGCGAGCGGAAGTTGTCGTCGTCGTTGAGGAAGCGCCCTGTGTTCGCGTTTCGAAGCGTATAGCCACTGCCCGACTTCGCAAGGAGCCATACCTGCGCCAGGTTATTGTCGTTCTTGCTCATTCCCACAGTACTCGTCCCGTTGTCGGTGAGGCGGGCATTGGAGCTGCGGCGGTTGGTGAGGCGGACGAGGTTCTTACTGCTCAGCACGAAGTTGACGTAGGCCTTTCCCGTCAGATTGCCGAGGTCGGTGAAGGTGACCGTACGGAACGCCCAGTCGCGGTCGCTACCTTCTGTGCCTTTGCTCGACGCGCCGAGGAGCGAGCCGTTGTTGTTCTGCAGATAGTAGCGGTTGTTGCTGCGGAGCGACCAGTGGCCTTCGGTGCTGAACTGCGTAATGGTGAAGGCGTACTTGTCGGCAAGCTCGGAGGAAGTACCGTTGTTCCTGGACGGGAGAACGTTTTCGTAGTAGTTGCCCAGGCCCGACTTCAGGTAGTAGCTACCCTGAGTGCCCGTCTCTTCGAGCTGAACGAGGTAGCCGGCACCCGAAACGGCATCCGCACCATTGGGTGAAGCAGTTGTCACGCCCAGCGTATTGCCTTCGCCTTCAAGCACGTAGGCTGAGGTGGCGGCATTGTAAAGGACATACCACTGCCCCGCTTCGAGCGTAGTGGCGGCACTGCCCACACTGATGATTTTACCTTCTAATTCACTTGTCTGCGCCCAAACAGATGCGATGGAGAACAGACAACAGATGATGGTTAACAGTCTTTTCATACTATTAGATTTATATTATACATTATATTATTATAAAGCATTTGGGGGACAAAGATACGAAAGATAATTCAAAATTCAAAATAATTAATTTCAAAATTATTCTTTCCAAGAAAAAAAGGGGAAAATCCCACATCATACCCCTCACATCATACCTCACACATCTTCCCTCTCACATCATACTTCCTACATCTTCCCTCTCACATCTTTTCTCCGAAGATAAGCCAGGTGAGGTAGCTGAGGTAGCAGAGCACGAGCAGGATGCCTTCCAGTTTGCCGAGTTTGCGGCCGGTCGCAGCCACGAGCCAGGTAAGCGCCACGCTGCCCACGAGCACCGCCCAGTCAATCAGGGTGATTTGCTGCACCACCATTGGAACCACACTGCTGCAGAAGCCGATTACAAAGGCAATATTGAAGATGTTGCTGCCTATCACATTGCCTAAAGCCAGTCCGAAGCTGCCCTTGCGAGCGGCAATCACGCTGGTGGCCAGCTCGGGCAGACTTGTTCCGCCGGCCAGGATGGTCATGCCTATCACACTCTCGCTGAAGCCTATCTCGCGAGCCAGGGAAGCAGCATTGTCTACCAATACGCGGCCACCCACGACCAGAGCCACCATGCCCACCACAATTAGGGCAAGTGATTTCCAGAGCGACATTTCCGCAGCTTGGGAATCACCATCGGGCTTTGCTTCTTCCGCCAAAGGTGGTTGGGAGGGCTCGGCCTTGGTTCCCTTCCTGTCCTTCATCGCCACGCGATAGTTATAGTAGAGGTAGATGCAGAACAGGACTGCCAGCAGGAAGCCTTCCCAGCGGGCAATCATACCTCCGCTGTAGGCGAAGCCAAAGAGCAGGAGCGAGGCGAGGAAGCAGATGGGGAAATGCCGGTACAGGATAGAGTCCTCAACATTGATGCTCCTCATAATGGCCGAAGCGCCCGTTATCACGAGGATATTGAAGATGTTGCTACCCATCACGTTGCCCACGCTCATGTCTCCGCTGCCGCGCAGGATGCTCATGAAACTTACAATGAATTCGGGCAGACTCGTCCCGAGAGAGACAACCGTCAGGCCGATGACCAGTTCGCTCACCTTCAGCCTTCTGGCCAGTCCGCAAGCTCCGTCGGTAAAGCGGTCTGCGCCCCAAAGCACCACCGCAAAACAAACGATGATAAGAATTATTTCAAGCCACATATTTTGAATAAACGGCTGCAAAGGTACGAAAATTCTCAATTACCTGCAAGGTCTAAACTAAATGAGAGCAGAAAATTTAATTATTTTTATTGTTGTCGAATAGTTTCAGTCGGGATGCAAGGACTTTTGTCGATTGCAAAATGGGAAGCAATATCAAAAGACAACCAATGAGTCGTTCCGGCGAATCGGTTCCGAGCAAAAGAAATGGTTAGGGACTCTACCATTTTTCCCCAACATATCATGGGAAAATGTACCGAAAAAGAAGGTAGATTGTTCTATTTCTCGCTTTTTAAGTTTCGTTAAGACACTTTTTGTTGGCAGAATGCAGTTTTATGTGTACCTTTGCACTCAGAAACGAACAAAACGCTTACGTTTGTTCAGCGAAACTAACCCGAAGTTGAACTATTTTATATATAAGTAGAAAATGAAGAAGCTCACACTTTTCGCACTGCTCGCCATGCTCGGAGCAGGCGCAATGGCACAGAATTTCGAAGGTAAAACCATTGAAGAGCGCATCGCGCACTCCACCGGGAACAATGAGGACTCCATCAAGACCGCTAAGGGATACATCACCATGTTCCAGCAGACGGATGCCAATCAGGACTGGAAGGACATGTATGTCAACTACCAGTGGCTCAAGAAGTACGCGCCCTTCGCTGGAAACGGCATCTATACTCATGGCCCGTATATGTTCTACAACCTCATCAAGGGTGAAACAGACCAGGCTAAGAAGAGAAAATACTTCGACGAGATGATGGAACTCTTCGACCTGCGCCAGAAGAACCTCGACGCCCTCAACTCCTTCGCAAAGACGAAGAGCACACTGGGCGACGTGCTCAGCGTCAAGGCCGAATACTACAACTTCGTGGCTCAGGAAGCTCTGGGACAGGAGTACGACCTGCGCAACTCCTACAAGAACTTCTCCGAGGCCATCAAGATGGTCAACGAACAGGGCGGACGCGAAATCACAGGCAACTTCCTCCAGACCTTCTTCCTGGTCAGCGATGCCATCTATAAGGCAACCAAAGGTGGCACACGCGAGCAGTACCTGCAGGACTACCTGGACAGCAAGGACGCTTGCGAGAAGATGCTCCAGCTGGCCAAAGAGGCTCAGGCTGAGGGCGATACTGAAAGGGCACAAAAGCTCGTCGCCACCTACGACGCACCGCTTGCAGCCATCGAGCAAATCTTCTCGCAGAGCGGAGCTGCCGACAGCGCTCAGATTATCGCTATCTACACCAAGAAGTTCGAGGACTACAAGACAGACATCAACAAGCTGAACTCCAGCCTGACCATCATGCAGGACAACGACTGCGACGAGTCGGACATCTACTATCAGTACGCAGAAGCCGCATACGCCCTGCAACCCTCCTACACCAGCGCCATCGGTCTGGCTCAGAAGGCTCAGAAGGATGGTGAATCTGCCAAAATGCTCGAGTACTACAACAAGGCTCTTGAACTCGCTTCGAGCGACGAAACCCGCGGCAAGATTTGCCTGAACATCTGCAACGGCCTGACCAAGAGCAAGCAGTACACTGGCGCCCTCACCTACGCGGAGAAAGCCATCAACTACAATCCTGACCTGACAGGCAAGTCCTACCTCAAGATGGCCAACATCAATGCCCTGCTCGGCCAGTACGCCGAAGCAATTGCCTACTGCGGTAAGGCAAGCGCAGCCGACATCACCGTCAGCGGCTCTGCCAACCGCCTGAAGGAAAACATCCAGAAGGCTCAGGCCAACCAGGCCGCCAACGCTGCCGCCATGAAGGCCTACAACGACTTCAAGGCTCGCCAAAAGGCCGAGGAAGACTTCTGGAGCGGAGGAGCAAAGAAGTAAAGAATCTAGGTTTTCTAGGATGTCCTAGGTTTTCCTAGGCATTCCCATGACTTCCTAGGCTTTCCTAGGTCTTCCTAGGTTCTCCTAGGTGCCCAGCTTGATACAATTTGGCCCGTTGTGCAGATTGCGCGACGGGTCTTTTTCGTCTAAATAACCTATTACTTGCAAAAAAAGGCAAAAAAAAACGTATTCTCTTGTCCGACTAAAGTTTTTTTAGTAATTTTACGCACTGAAACGTGAAATATGGCCTGAAATGAGGCAAAACGAGCGATGAACAGGATAAAAATCGGCATCATTGGACTTGGCAGAATGGGACGCAAGCACCTCACGGAGCTTGTGGCATGCGAGTACTGGGACGTGAAGTACACCTGCGACATCAATCCTGAAAAAGCCAAGCACTCACACGAGATAGCTCCTCAAGCCATTTTCACAACCGACGAACGCGACATCTGGAATGACCCCGAAGTGGAGTGCGTCGGTCTTTTCGCATTGGCCGACACCCGGGCAAGCCGAATCGAGAAGGCAGTAAAGGCCGGCAAGCACGTCATCTGCGAAAAACCCCTCGCCTACAAACTCAGCGAAGAGTGGGACGTCGTCAAGCTCGAAGAATCTACCGACAAGTTCTGCACCGTCAACCTCTACCTCCGCAATGCCTGGTACACGCAGGTCATGAAGGATTTCGTCCGAAGCGGAGAAATCGGCGAGCTTGCCATCATCCGCATCTGCCACATGACGCCCGGACTCTCCCCCGGAGAAGGGCACGAATACGAGGGACCCTCCTTCCACGACTGCGGCATGCACTACGTGGACATCGCACGCTGGTACGCCGACTCTGAATACAAGACCGGGCACTCCCAAGCCATCCGCATGTGGGACTACAAAGACCCGTGGTGGCTCCAGTGCCACGGCACTTTCGAGAACGGCGTCGTCTATGACATCACGCAGGGCTTCGTCTATGGCCAGCTCGCACTCGACCAGACACACAATTCCTACACGGAACTCATCGGCAGCAAAGGCTTCGTCCGCATGACCCACGACTTCAAGACGGCTGTCGTGGAGATGCACGGCGAGCACACCACAGAGCGACTGGAGCAACCCTACGGCGACAAGAACATCGACCGCCTCTGCAAACTCATGGGCCAGGCAATCCTCACAGGCAAACGCCCAAGCCACCTGCCCCGCTTCCGCGACGCAGCCATCGCAAGCGAGTACGCTTGGAAGATGCTCGACGATGCCCGACACAACGACCTCCCCTCGAAAGGCACGCCAAAGGAACTGGAACAAATCCACTACCGCCGTGCCCACGCAACAGACGGCTACGGGCTCATCGACCGCCCCCACGAATAAACGCGATAAACTCTTAATTCTTAACTTTTAATTCTTAACTCACATAATATGACACATCAACTCTTATTCCTCGGCTCCTTGGGCAGCCAGGAAATCATCATCATCGCCCTCGTCATCCTGCTCCTCTTCGGAGGCAAGAAGATTCCCGAACTCATGCGCGGCCTCGGCAAAGGCGTCTCGCAATTCAAGAAAGGCATGAACGACATCGAACAGGAAATCAATGCCGAGCCAGAAAAGAAGGAAGAAATACAAAACAAATAACATAAGTTTAACCCATCTAAAACAAAAACATCTCTTATGAAAGACATGTCAAGAAGATCGTTCCTCAGGGCAGGAACCGCAGCAACTGCTGCTCTTGCAATGGCTCCCGTCGATGTCCTCGGCAAGGCTAAGCAAGCAAAGAAACCCGCACAGACAGGTAAAATCAAACTCCTCGGCGTAGGCGTCGGCGGTCGTGGACACGCTGACATCAACGGCGTTACCTACAAAGGCAAGGGCGAAGTCTATGACGACGTCGAGTTCATCGGTATAGCCGATGTTGACTGGAAGTATGCTAAAGGCGTGCTCGATGAATATCAGAAGTTGTTCCCCAACTGCAAGATGTATCACGACTACAAGACGATGTATGCCGAGTTGCTGGACAAGGCAGACGCTGTTATCTGCGGTACAGCCGACCACACACACGCCATCATCTGCGCAGAGGCTCTGGCTGCAGGCAAACACGTTTACTGCGAGAAGCCCCTCACACGTACCGTTTACGAATCCCGTCTGCTCACCAAGCTCGCTGCAAAGGCCGGCGTCGCTACCCAGATGGGTAACCAGGGTTCAAGCGGCGAAGGCGTGAACCTGACTTGCGAATGGATCTGGAACGGCGAAATCGGCGAGGTAACCCGCGTGGATGCCTTCACAGACCGTCCCATCTGGCCACAAGGCCTCGAGCGTCCCGAAGAGGTACACGAGATTCCCAGCACTCTGAACTGGGATGCCTTCATCGGCCCGGCTCCAAAGCGCCCCTACAACTCCATCTATCACCCCTGGAACTTCCGCGGATGGTGGGACTTCGGCACAGGCGCCCTCGGCGACATGGCTTGCCACATCCTGCACCCCGTCTTCAAGGCTCTCGACCTCGGCTATCCCATCAAGGCTGAAGGCAGCTCCACACCGCTTATGTCCGACTGCTGCCCCAGCGCTCAGGTCGTTAAGCTGACTTATCCCGCTCGTCCCAACCGCCCGAAGGTTGCAATGCCCGAGGTAGTGGTTACTTGGAGCGACGGTGGTATCGTGCCCTTCCGTCCCGATGGCCTGCCCGTAGGCAAGGACCTCAACGTTAGCGGTGGCGGCGCCATCTTCTACGGAACGAAGGACATCCTCGTCGTAGGCTGCTACGGTGAGAAGCCTTACCTCGTAAGCGGCCGCGTGCCCAATGCACCGAAGGTTTGCCGCCGCGTGACCGAGAGCCACCAGCGCGACTGGATCCGTGCCATCAAGGAAATCCGCGCAGGCAAGACCGACTGGACAAGAACAGCATCCGACTTCAGCGAGGCAGGTCCCTTCAACGAAATGGTTGCCATGGGCGTTGTCGCCACACGTCTGCAGGGCCTGAACCAGACCCTCGAATGGGACGGCGAGAACATGCGCTTCACCAACATCCCCGAGAAGGCCACCGTTCGCGCAATGTTGAAGGACGGCTTCTCCATCCACGATGGACACCCCACGTTCAACAAGACCTACACAGAACCCGTCAACGCTCGCGAGTTCGCAGCAGAGCTCATCAAGCCGAAGTACCAGAACGGCTATGTTCTGCCCGACATGCCCGTATAAACCTCATTTAGTTCTACGACATGAAACTAAGAAACATCCTTGCCGCAGCAGCTCTGGCTGCTGCGGCTGGCGTACAGGCTCAGCCTCAGTACGTCGTTATCGAGAACCCTCAGGTTGACCTCAGCACGCTGAAGGTGGACAAGGACGGCTACTATGTCCTCTTCGACGGCTCAAGCCTCAACGGCTGGCGCGGCTACTGCAAAGACCACGTCCCCAGCAAGTGGAACATCAAGGACGGTGCCCTGCACTTCAACGGTCGCGGTCAGGGCGAGGGCGGCGACATCATCTTCGCCCACAAGTTCAAGAACTTCGAGTTCGAGATTGAATGGAAGATTGCAGAAGGCGGCAACTCCGGCATCTTCTACCTCGGCAAGGAAACCGCTACCATCAACAATGACGAGCCCAAGACCGAAGAGACGAAGGCCGGCAATGTGACCATCAAGCAGACCATCGACAATCGCGGCAAGCTCAACTATCAGCCCATCTACATCAGCTGTCCCGAGTGCCAAGTGCTCGACAACGAGCGCCATCCCGACGCAAAGCTCGGCGCTACCCTCGGCATCCGCCAGAGCACAAGCCTCTACGACATGATTGTCGCTAAGCCTCAGAACGCTAACCCCGCAGGCCAGTGGAACAAGGTGAAGATTATCGTGAAGAACGGCAAGGTCACCCACTTCCAGAACGGCGTGAAGGTGCTCAGCTACACTTTGGCCGACAAGTCATGGGTTGACCTCGTGCAGACCTCTAAGTTCAGCCAGAAGAACTGGCCTCTTGCCTACGAAATCATGAAGGACTGCGGCAAGGAGCCCGGCTACTTCGGCATGCAGGACCACGGCGACGAGGTCTGGTACCGCAACATTCGCGTCAAGGTGCTTAAGTAAACCTATACATTATTTATTATATATATAAGGACACAAGATGAAAAGGATTCTTATATTCATCTGCCTTGCCGCCACCTTCCTGGGCTGCGGCATGAATGCAGATGCGAAGAAGAAGGACATCGCCTTCCAGATGTATTCTGTCCGCGAGCTCATCGGCAACCCCGAGAAGTTTGCGCAGAACCACAAGGAGGTGCTTGCCAAGCTCGCTGCCATGGGCTACACAGCCACCGAGGCTGCCAACTACGACAACGGCAAGCTCTACGGCCTTTCGCCCGAGGAGTACAAGGCAGAGATTGAGGCAGCCGGCCTGAAGGTGCTCTCGAGCCACGTCGGTCACAACCTGAGCGACAACGAGCTGAAGTCGGGCAACTTCGACGGCGCCCTGCAATGGTGGGCACAGTGCATCGACGCACACAAGCGTGCCGGCATGCAGTACATCGTGAACCCCGGCGTCAACTATCCCAAGACGCTTGCCGAAGCCGACGTCATCTGCAGGTATCTCAACAAGGTGGGCGAGATGGTGAATGCTGCCGGCATGAAGTTCGGCTACCACAACCACTCGCATGAGTTCGGCAAGGTGGAGAACAAGGTGTGGTACGACTACATGGTCGAGCACACCGATGCCGACAAGGTCTTCTTTGAGATGGACGTGTATTGGGCAATCCGCGGTCAGGTCAGTCCCGTCGAGTACTTCAAGAAGTACCCGGGCCGCTTCACTCTGCTCCACATCAAGGACCACAGAGAGTTTGGCGAGAGCGGCATGGTAGGCTTCGATGCCATCTTCAACAATGCCGACGTGGCAGGCCTGAAGCATCTGGTTGTCGAGCTGGAAGGCAGCAACAGACCCAACATCATGGACGGCATGAAGGTCTGCGCCGACTATCTCAAGGCAGCCAAGTTCGTCAAGGCAAGCTATAGCAAGTAAACTAAGAATGAAGAATGAAGAATGAAGAATTTGCTACCGCCCTGTCAGCATCCGCCCCTATCTGTCCGGTAGAAAATTCTTCATTCTTCATTCTTCATTCTTCATTTTAACAGACATGGAGTTAGAAGACAAAAGCAAGACAGAACAGATAGAAGAGGAAGAGGCTCAAGAGGGCGCGATGTCCTTCTGGGATCATCTTGAGGTGCTGCGATGGGCATTGTTCCGCAGCGCCTGTGTGCTTATGGTCATCATGGTAGGCACGTTCATCGCCATGCCCTACATCTTCGACCGCTTCATCCTCGCTCCCACAAACAACGACTTCTTCACCTACCGCTGGCTCAATGCCATTGGCAGAGGCATAGTGAAGTTGTCGCCCGACTTCGACGTGCAGATCATCAACATCAACGTCGCAAGCCAGTTCATGACCCACATCTCCACCTCCATCTCCCTGGCAGCCGTCATTGCCTTTCCCTATTTTATCTGGGAGATATGGAGGTTCATCGAGCCAGCCCTCTTCGAGGACGAGATCAAGCATCTGCGGCCGGCCTTCCTGGGAGGCACCCTGATGTTCTACATCGGCTGCGCCATCGGCTACACACTGGTCTTCCCCTTCACCTTCCGCTTCCTCGTGGAGTACAACCTGAGCCCGAACATCACCAACCAAATCAACCTGCAGAGCTACATCGACAACTTCACGATGCTCATCCTCGTCATGGGCATCGTCTTCGAGATGCCACTGCTCGCCTGGCTGCTCAGCCTGTTCGGTATCCTCAAGAAGAGCTTCCTGCGCGAGTACAAGAAGCATGCCGTCGTCGTGCTTCTCATCGCAGCCGCCATCATCACACCCAGCGGCGACCCATTCACCCTCATGCTCGTTTTCGTCCCGCTTTATGTGCTCTATGAATTGTCAATTATTGTTGTAAGAGACAAAGCGAAAAAAGAACCCGAATAGCTTTATAGGCCGATAATTGGGCTCTATTTTTAGCACACAAACGCAAAAAGTGTGCACGTTTGAGGCTTTTAATGCAAAAAATTTCACTTTTTCTTGCAAGGAACTAAATAAAGTCGTAACTTTGCGGCAACTAAAAGCGTGTAAAATAACCTTTTGAAAGAGAAAAAGTACAAAAATAATTAATCAATTTTAAGAACATGAAAAAGATTACTCTCGTTATTGCTATGTTTGCAATGGCAATGGCAGCCAGCGCACAGAATGCTGGCCAAAAGTTTTTCGACAACTGGTCAATTGGTGCTGAAGGTGGCGTAAGCACAAACCTTCATGATTGGGACACTCCCAACGGCGCAGTTGCAGGCATCAACCTGACCAAGGGCGTTACTCCCGTACTGAGCTTGGAATTCCAGCTGCAGGGCGGCTTCAACAACAACGCCAACTGGAACATGGGACATAGCGCAAACGTTTTCGACAATGCTACGCTCATGGGTAACACCAAGATCAACCTCATGAACTGGTTCGGTGGTTACAAGGGCACACGTCGCCTCTTCGAGATTCAGGCTCGCGGCGGTCTCGGCTACATGCGTCATTTCTATCGCGACTACAAGGGCAACCCCACAAAGAGCGGCAACGACCTGAACAGGGCCGTCTTCAAGTTTGGTCTTGACTTCGACTTCAACCTGGGCGAAGCTAAGGCTTGGACCATCAGCCTGCGTCCCGCCATCGTCCTCAAGACCGGTAAGGAGACATCTCGTATGTTCCTCGGTTGCGACAACGGCACATGCAGAGCCTATGGCCACAATGCAGTAGGTCAGCTCACAGCCGCTGTGACTTACCACTTCAAGTGCAGCAACGGCGAGCACCAGAACTTCACATACGTTGCTCCTTCCGCAGTGACCAACGTTGTCGAGAAGGTTGTCGAGAAGCCCGTCGAGAAGGTTGTCGAGAAGGTTGTCGAGAAGGTTGTCACCAAGAACATTGGCAACGGCGTTACCGTTGAGTTCGCTCAGAACAAGGCTGTCCTCACCAACACCGCCAAGGCTAAGCTGAACACCATCGACAAGAGCGCTACCGTTGTTATCGACGGCTATGCTTCTCCCGAAGGCACGAAGGCTTACAACCTGAAGCTCTCACAGCGTCGTTGCGATGCAGTGAAGGCATATCTCCAGGATCGTGGCGTGAAGGTTGCTGACGTCAACGCTCACGGCGCAGAAGGTCCCGAGTCTCAGCGTATCGTTTACGTTACTATCAAGTAAGTAATAAGAACTCAAGAACATATCGAGAAGAGGGCTTGTCACTCGAGTGACAAGCCCTCTTCTTTATCCGGTTTCAGCCTCTCAATCAACTAACAGACAAACGACTATGCCAAGGAAGACATATACGACCTTGCCAGCGGACTATACCGTCTGCCAGCACGAGGACTGCCCGATGGCAGCAACCTGCTTGCATCAGATAGCCTATGCCAAGCTGCAGGAAAGCGAGACATACCTCTGGCTCATCAATCCACGGAAATGTACGAAAAGCGATAATTGTGCATTCTATCGCGACGCAAAGCCTGTCGTGTATGCTCGTGGGTTCACGGGTTTCCAGAAGAGGATGTTCCCGGGGCAGTATCAAACCTTCATGAGGACGCTGATTATGGAGTTTGGCCGCAGCAACTACTTCGAGCTTCGTAGCGGCCGACTACCCCTCTCGCCCAAAGAGCAGGAAATCGTTCTCGCAGCCCTCCACAAGGCAGGCATCACGGAAGATTTGCCATTCGACCATTACGAAGAGCAAGTCAACTACTGCGACTAAGCCAGTCCTACCACGGGAGGACTACAGTCCACCCATGCAGAAACTCCAGTCCACCCGTGGGAGGACTGGAGTTTCCTTGTATTAACACGATTGCTGCACCGTGTTAATTTGTATTTTTTTCGCGAGGCGTTTTCTGTCTTTTCTGTCTTTTCGGAGCGGCTTTCTATTGCCGCTCCTTCTTGACAGAACAGACAAAAAACGCTTTTTCTTTTCAAAGGAAAGAACTACAGGGCCAGGCGGAAGCCTAAGAAGCTGTTCGAGCCCGTCGGCGAGTAGTAGATGCGGATCGCCACTCGGCAGAACGCGGCGTTGTCGCCCCAACTGCCTCCGCGATTCACGCGGTCAGAGCCCGATGACGGACCGGTGGGATTCGTCTGGCTGCCGCTGCTGTATGAACCGTACCAGTCCTGGCACCACTCCCATACATTGCCGCTCATATCGTAGATGCCCAACTCGTTCGGAGCCTTGGTGGCAACGGGATGGATGGAACTGCTACTGTTTGCTGCGTACCACGCCACGTCGCCTATCGTGTTGCTGCCGGAGAAGATGTAGCCCTGGCTCTGCGTGCCGCCGCGAGCCGCAAACTCCCACTCTGCCTCCGTAGGCAGGCGGAACGTTTTGCCCGTCATCTGGTTCAGCTTCGTGATGAAGGTCTGGCAGTCGTTCCAACTGACATAATAGGCGGGATAGTTGTCGCCAAGGCCGTACGTCGTGCTCCAACTGCTGCTGCTCGTGGGCTTCTCGCCCATCACGGCATACCACAGAGCCTGCGTCACCTCCGTCTCGCCCATCCAGTAGTCGCTCAGAGTGACAAGATGCGTGGGCTTCTCGTTGCTGTCGGGCGCATAGCCCTGCTCAGCGGTCGCACCCATCGTGAACGTACCGCCATCCACCTTCTTCATCTTGAACGTCACATCGCCCACCGTGAAGGTCTGCTCGTCCTCCACCGCAGGCGCACCCACCGTCACCTGACACTCAGCCTTCACGCCGCTGCCGTCAGTAGCAGAGCAGGTGATGACGCAGGTACCGTCGGCATTGGCCGTTACCCTGCCGCTGCTGTTCACTTCTGCCACGGCATCGTCGCTGCTCTCCCACGTCACGGCGGGATTGTCGGCATCGGCAGGCTCAACGGTTGCCGTGAGGCGCTTCGACTCGTCCACCTGAAGGGTGATTGCCGTTTCACTCAGCGTAATGCCCGTCACAAGCTGCACAGGCTGCGTGCTGCTCCAGACACTTAGATTACTTCCATCGGGCAAACTGACTATCATCTTCCCTGCTGTCACCTCATACACCTTAAGGATGTTAATCGGTACATCAGATGTATTGAAGAAAACAATGTTTCCCTGATAGGGGAAGAACTTGTAGGTGGCTCCAGCCATGTAGTCCGTCGTGCCGTCCTCGCGGAACGTTACCGACTCTCTCTTCGACTCGTACCATGTGCCGACGATGCACTGGTTGACGGGCGTGAAAGGCCCGAAGTCCTCGTCCGAGCCAATGCCGTCGTAGAACACGATGCTGTCCGTGCGAAGGCTGAACTGCGCCACCGTGCCGTCACTCTTGTACACGCGGAAGCCTTGCCCCCACGCTGTCTGCAAGCCTGCCACCAAGAGCAGCAAAGCTGCAAGTAGATTCTTCTTTCTCATTTCGTCTGTATGTTAAGGGATTGATGGTTTCGATATAATATAATTCAAGTTCCGGGAGTTAAAGAAGTTAAAGAAGTTAAAGGACGATACCTTTGAATGCTGTGCGCATTCAGCCCAGGATTTAACGGCAAAAGCTATTGTCCTTTAACTTCCCCAAGCACGCATAGCGTGCTAACTTCTTTAACTTCCTCAAAAATCATAACATCCGTAACTTATATTATATAATGTACGTCGATAGGGATTCCTCGTTGATGAGTTGCTTCGTGCGCTCGGTGTCGGACGTGCGGAACACGAGGATGCCCTTGCCCGAAAGGAGGAAGGAGTACATGTAGGCAATGCTGATGTCGGCCTCGGCAAAGAGTGCCAGCACGCGGGCCGCTTCGCCCGGCTTGTCTTCGAGCTGGATGGCGAAGACATCGGTGAGCGTCGCCGTGATGCCCTGCTCTTTCAGCACGATGAAGGCACGCTCGGGGTCGTCGCAGATGATGCGGTAGATGCCGAAGTCCTGCGTGTCGGATATGGTGGAGGCGATTATCTGGATGCCTGCTCCCTTAAGCACGTTCAGCACGGTGAGCAGCGTGCCGCGCTTGTTCTCGATAAAGATAGACAGTTGTTTCATTATTTGTGATTTTAAGGGAGTTAAAGAAGTTAAAGAAGTTAAAGGAGTTAAAGGACGATAGTCTTTCAACTTGAATGAACACGGCATCCTAAATGTATTGTCCTTTAACTTCCCTGCGAGCGTAGCGAGCTAACTTCCTTTAACTTCTTTAACTTCCAATTATTCTGTTTATTGATACACTTTTCTCTTGTCCACCACGCGGACGGCCTTGCCTTCGCTGACGGGCAGCGTGCCCTTGGGCACCAGCTTCACGATGGGCGTGAGCAGTATCTCGTCCTTCAAGGCGCGCATGACGTTCTTGGTCAGCGACTGCAGGCGTGCGTAGTCGTCGGTAAACATCTCTGCCAGTTCCACCTCGACCGTCATGTTGTCGTTGTCGTCGTCCGTGGTGAGCGTGATGAGGTAGTTGCTTGCCAGTTCGGGGAACGTCATGAGTATCTTCTCGATCTGTATGGGGAAGATGTTCACGCCGCGCAGCACCATCATGTCGTCCGAGCGGCCCTTCATGCGGTCGAGACGCACGTGGTTGCGTCCGCAAGGGCATGTGCGGCCAAGCACTCGGGTGAGGTCGCGTGTGCGATACCTTATCAATGGCATGGCCTCGCGCTTCAGGGTGGTCAGCACAAGCTCGCCAATCTCGCCGTCGGGCACGGGCTCGAGCGTCTCCGGGTCAACAATCTCGACGATGTAGTAGTCCTCCCAGAAGTGCAGTCCATTCTGCTCCTGGCACTCGAAGCCGACGCCGGGGCCGCACATCTCCGACATGCCGAAGCTGTTGTAAGCCTTCACGCCGAACATGTTCTCGATACGCTTGCGCTGCTCCTCGGAATGAGGTTCCGCGCCGATGGCGAACGTCTTGAGCTTCGTGTCCCTTCGCGGATCAACGCCCTGCTCCTGCATCACCTCGTAGAGGCGTGTCAGGTAGGACGGGACGGCGTGGATGGCAGTCGTGCCGAAGTCCTTGATGAACTTAATCTGGCGCAGCGAGTTGCCTGCGGCTGCGGGAACGGTCAGCATGCCGAGCTTCTCGGCACCGTACTGGAAGCCGAGGCCGCCGGTGAACATGCCGTAGCCCGATGAGTTCTGGAACACGTCGTCGGGACGCAGCCCGACCATCCAGAGGTTACGCGCCACCTGATTGGCCCACTCGTCGAGGTCGTTCTTCGTGTGCAGGATGACGGTCGGGTTGCCCGTCGTGCCGCTGCTGGAATGCAGGCGGACGCAGTCGGTCAGGGGCACGGCGGCCAGTCCGAAGGGATAGGTATCGCGCAGGTCCTGCTTCGTGGTGAAGGGCAGCTTGCGTATGTCACTGGGCGATGTGATGTCCTCGGCCTTGATGCCCATCTCCTTGAACTTCTGGGCATAGAAAGGCACGCCGGCGCATCGCCTGATAGTCTCTTGCAGACGCTCGGTCTGCAACTTGTTGATTTCCTCCCGAGAAAGCGTCTCGTACTCGGGATGAAGGTAGTCTTTATAGTTCATAGTGCATAGCTTTGAGTTCATAGTTCGTAATTCATAGTTATTTGTCAGCTCGGTTGGCAGGGCGTAGCCTAACTATGAACTATGGACTATGAACTATGGACTGAATTGAATTGTTTGATTCGATCTGTGAATAGTTGTTCTTGCTCGCGACGGAAGAAGGACGTGCAGATGCGGACGCCTTGCTGCGTGGAGCCCATCGTGTCCAGGGGATAGACGGCAATGCCGTAGGTCATGAGCTCGCGCGTCAGCTGCAGGTCGTTCATGCCTGGGTACTGCACGGTGAAGTAGAAGCCGTCGGCCAAGGGAGCGCCCATGTCGTTGTCATAGACGAGGTAGAAGCCGTTCTGCAGCAGCACGTCCTTCATGAACTTGGCTCTGCGCCCGTACTCCTTCACGTCGTCGAGGAAGTTGTACTCACCCTTGACGGCAGCCTCCATCAGCGCCGACATCGCGTGCTGCACGGAGTGCGTCGTGCCGCTGGAAAGCGTGTACATCAGCCTGCCGACGAAGAAGTCGCCGAAGGTGCTCACGCCGAATCTCTTCAACGATGCAAAGGTGCGGTGGAAGAGTTTGTTCGAGATGCACGTCACGCCGATGCGCTGGCCGGCATACGAGAAAGCCTTCGACGCCGAAACCCACAGCACGTAGTTGTCGGTGTAGCGGGCGACGGTGGCTTGGAATGGTTCTTGGAAGGGATGCGAGAGGTCGCGGCGGAAGTCCATCGCGAAGTAGGCGAGGTCTTCAAGGACAAGGATGTCGTACTTCGTCGCGATGTGTCCGATGCCGCGCAGCTCTTCCTCAGTGAAGCACACCCACGAAGGATTGTTGGGATTGGAGTAAACGACGGCACAAATGTTGCCCTTCGCGACAATCTCCTCGAGCTTCGCTATCAGGTCGTCGCCTCTGTAATTATAGATGTCGAGCGCTTCGTGCTTGAGGCCGATGACGTCGCATTGCGTGGTCTGCACGGGGAAACCAGGCTGGATGAGCAGCACGGTGTCCTGCTTCGTGCCGGCAAAAGCATGATGGATTGCCGTAAAGGTGGCGAAGGTGCCCTGCATGCTTCCTGTCGTCGGCACACAGCCTTCGGACGCGATGTCCACGCCGATGAACGCCTTGACGAAGTCCGATGCCGCCTGCTTGACGCGCGGTATGCCTCCGTTGGGCGGATAGATGGTGGCGCAGCCGTTCCTGAGCGCCTCCGCCTCGGCCTTCAAGGCAATCTCGGAGGGCTGCAAGCCCGGCACACCCATCTCAAGGTGAATGACTTCCTCGCCCGTCTGTTCCTCTATCCGTCGGGAGAGGGCTTGTATGTCGCGGATGGTGGCTTGGGAGAAGTCGCCAAGCCCCATCGCGTCGATTATGCTGTTAACTTGTTCTCTGTCTAACACAATTATTCTGTTTATGGTTTTATTAAAGTGCTACACGTCCTATGCCCTTCATGTCGAGGGCAACCTGAACGCCGAGAGCCTTGAATGCCCTCATCATGGAAGCAAGGGTAATGCTCTTTCCGCTCTCCAGCCTGCAGACCTGGGAGCGTTGCACTCCAAGCCTTTCGCCGAGTTCTGCCTGAGTAAGGTTGTTTGCCTCCCTTGCCTGCCTGATGGCTTCGCCTACATGATAGGCATGAAGTTCAGCAGCAAGCTTCTCCTCAAACGCATCGCGCTTGGGTGTTCCGATAGGACCGATATACATGTCAGTCATTTCGTCCAAAGTGTGAAGTTTCATTGCCATAATAACCTCCTATTTTGATTCGTAATATTTCTTGCGCAAAGCCTCCGCTCTGGCTATTTCCTTTGACGGCACCCTCCATGTCTTCTTGACAAACCCATGAGTGGCAACCACCAAACGTTTCTCTTCCTCGTCCCAAAACGCCAAAAGGCGGTATTGTATACCATTGTAGAGCGTGCGGAACTCCCAGATATCATTGGAGCCGTCCAACTTCTTGAAAAGGTCACTGTCTTTCAAACCACCTGCGACTCTTTTCACATTATAGATAATCTTTTCACGAGGTGCATCTGCAAGGGAGTCAAAGAACTCCTTGACTTCGTCCATGAATGTTACCTCAAAATAATTGCCTTGTACCATACACTATATCATTGTGCAAAGATACACATTGTTTACTAAATGCGCAACAAAACAGCAAATTATTTTTCTTTCGGTCGCCCACTTGTAAATGAAATGCCCCGTGCCCCACGAGGGAGACACGGGACAATAGTGGTGTTTAATGCCAATTTGAGAAGTCGCGCTTGTCGTTGACGTGTTTGGCCTTGCCGGTGGAGCGCTGGATGGTCCCTGGCGGCTGGATGTGGATGTTTGGTTTGATGCCGGTGAGGGAGACGAGGCGGTCGTAGAGCGGCTTGATGAAGGGCATCTGCTTGCCGGGGTTCGGCGAGAAGAACTCTTCGCGCAGCTCGACGTCGAGGTCGAAGGTGTCCTCGTTGCCCTTGCGGTCCACGGTGATGAAGTACTGCGGCGTGAAGGCGGGGAACTCGGTGAGGACCGTCTCAATCTGGCTCGGGAATACGTTGACGCCGCGGATGATGAGCATATCGTCGCTGCGGCCGAGCACCTTTCCGAGGCGGACTGCCGTGCGTCCGCACTTGCAGGGCTCGTAGTTGAGGCTCGAGAGGTCGCGAGTGCGATAGCGCAGGATGGGCATTGCCTCCTTGCAGAGCGACGTGATGACCAGTTCGCCAACCTCGCCCGGAGCAACGGGTTCCAAGGTTTCGGGATTGACAATCTCTGGGAGGAAGAAATCTTCCCAGATGTGCGTGCCGTCCTGATACAGACATTCGCCACCCACGCCCGGGCCGCACATCTCAGTCAGGCCGTAGATGTCGATGGCCTTGATGTGCAGCTTGGCTTCGAGTTCGCGACGTATGCCCCAGGTCCAGGGCTCCGCGCCGAAGAAGCCGACGCGCAGCTTGAGCTTCGATACATCCACTTTGTTCTTTTCTATCACCTCAGCCAGATGCAGGGCGTACGACGGCGTGCAGCAGATGGCTGCCGTGCCCATGTCCTGCATCATCATAATCTGCTTCTCGGAGTTGCCAGCCGAGGTGGGCAACTGTATGGCGCCGAGCCTGGCAGCACCATCGTGAGCGCCGAGGCCACCGGTGAAGAGGCCGTAGCCATAGCTCACCTGCACCACATCGCCGGGGCCTATGTCGCCCACGGCAAACACGCGCGCACAGCACTCCGACCACATGTCGAGGTCGGCCTGGGTGTATGTGCCGACGACCGGCTTGCCCGTCGTACCGCTGGAAGCATGGATGCGACGTATCTTGTCCATCGGCACTGCCTGCAGGCCGAACGGATACTCGTCGCGGAGGTCGTACTTCGTGGTGAAGGGAAGTTTGGTAACGTCGTCAATAGACTTGATGTCTTCAGGCTTCACGCCGAGTTCGTCCATCTTTCTCTTGTAGAAAGGGACCGTCTCGTAGCAGCGCTTCACAGTAGCCGCAAGCCGTTCGCTCTGCAGCTTTTTCATGTCCTCGCGGGACATGCACTCCATTTCGGGATTGTGTATCATAAGTTATCCTGAGGGGTTATGAGTTTATAAGGTTCCAGCGTTTACGCCGGCATCGAAGGCTTTGAGGTTGGCTTCGACCACTTGTTCACCCTTGCGGGCGAACACGGTGGCAATGGCTTCGCGGAGGTTTTCTACGGAGAGGATGCCAATGACGGGAGCAGCCATGCCGAGCAGCACCATGTTGGCGCCCCTGGGGTTGCCGCAGTCCTTGGCAACAGTCTCGATGTCGAGCTTGATGCTCGGCAAGGTGTCGAGTTCTTTCTGCAAAGCATCCTCGTCGGGATAGTTAGGGATGTTGACGAAAGGCTTCGAGCTGGTCACTATCCTACCCTCTTTGCTCAGATAAGCCAGGTAGCGCATCGACTCCATCGGCTCCATCGAGATGATGAGGTCGGCGCCGGCTTCGGCAATGAGGTCGCTCCAGATGGGCTCCGTCGAGAGGCGCAGGTTCGACTGCACATCGCCGCCCCGCTGACTCATGCCATGCACTTCGGCCTGCTTGAGGTAGAGCCCTGCCTTCGTCGCTGCCTCGCCAATGATTGTTGCGATGGAGAGGATGCCTTGTCCGCCCACACCGCATAATATAATGTCTTTCTTCATGCTTTTTACTGCTTTTTGGCTCTTGCGTGACGGGCAAAGGTCTGGATACATTCCCTGCGAGGGATGATGACGCTGACGCCTTTGTACTCAATCTCTTCCTTGATGACGCGAGTTATCTCGGGCATGTTCTTCGGCAGAGGCACAACGACACGCACGTGCTCCGGCTCGACGCCAAGGCCGAGACAGATGGCTTCGTATTTGTTGGTGCCTGCAGAGTCCTGTCCGCCCGTCATGCCTGTCGTGAGGTTGTCGGAGATGATGACGGTGATGTTGGCTTTGTCGTTGACAGCGTCCAGCAGGCCCGTCATACCGCTATGGGTGAAGGTGGAGTCGCCGATGATGGCAACAGAGGGGAAGAGGCCTGCGTCGGCAGCACCCTTCGCCATCGTGATGCTTGCGCCCATATCGACACAAGATGAGAGGCTCTGGAAGGGAGGCAAAGCGCCAAGCGTGTAGCAGCCGATATCGCCGAAGACGCGATGCTCGGGGTAATCGGCAAGCACCTGATTCAATGCAGCATACACATCCCTGTGACCGCAGCCTTGACACAACTGAGGCGGACGCGCAGCCATATTCTTGGCAGGAGCAAAGACGGCACCTGCGGCCTTGCCCAACGCCTTTGCCACGTTGTCGGGCGTCAGCTCGCCGGTGCGGGGCAGGTCGCCCGTCAGGCGTCCCTTCACGGGATAACCTGCGCCGAGCAAACCCTTGACGAGTTCCTCCACGACGGGCTGGCCGTCTTCGATGACGAGAAGCTCGTCGCACTTTGCTGCCAGCGCCTTTATCTTCTCCTCCGGCAGAGGATACTGCGATATCTTGACGAGGTTGGCGTCGCTGCCGAGGGCTTCCTTCACGTAATTGTACGCAATGCCGCAAGCCAGGATGCCCGTCTTGCCGGCCGCTGCCTCTACCTTATTATATATGCTCTCGGCCGAAGCCTGCTTCATAGCGTCCTGCTTCTCGATGAGCTTCACGTACTTCTTCCTTGCTATGCCCGGCAGGAGCACCCACTGGTCGGTGGACGGCGAGAGGTCGCGCTCTGCCTTCGGTTCCGTGACTTCCACAGCTGCACGAGAGTGCGCGAGGCGGGTCACGACGCGAAGCACGATGGGTTCGCCCAGCTTCTCGGAGAGGTCGAAGCCGTAAGCCATCATGTCGTAAGCCTCCTGCTGATTGGATGGCTCGAGACATGGCACGAGTGCGAACTTGGCATAGAAACGCGAGTCCTGCTCGTTCTGTGAGGAGTGCATCGAGGGGTCGTCGGCAGCCAGGACGATAAGGCCGCCCTTCACGCCCGTGATGGCGCTGTTGACGAAGGCGTCGGCACAAACGTTCATGCCCACGTGCTTCATGCACACCAAAGCGCGCTTGCCGGCATACGACATGCCGAGAGCCGCTTCCATCGCCGTCTTCTCGTTCGTGCACCAACGCGAGTGGATGCCGCGTTCCTTGGCAAGAGGATGGCTTTGTATGTATTCGGTGATTTCGGTGCTTGGCGTCCCGGGGTAAGCGTACACGCCGCTCAACCCGGCATTGATGGCGCCGAGGGCAACCGCCTCATCACCTAAAAGGAGTTTCTTCATAATTGGTCGTTTGGGAAATTAGTCGTTTAGTCGTTAGGACTTTAAGCTCTGATGAGCTGCAGGAACTCTTCGCGCGTCTTGGCCTGGTTGAAAGCGCCGCAGAAGTCGCTCGTCGTCGTGATGCTGCCCTGCTTCTGCACACCTCGCATCTGCATGCACATATGCTGAGCCTCAACGACAACCATGACGCCAAGCGGCTGCAGGGCTTCCTGGATGCAGTCGCGTATCTGCTTCGTCATGCGCTCCTGTATCTGGAGGCGATGCGAGAAGCAGTCCACGACACGGGCTATCTTGCTCAGGCCCGTGACCTGACCGTTCGGGATGTAAGCCACATGCACTTTGCCGTAGAAGGGCAGCATGTGATGCTCGCAAAGGGAATAGAAATTGATGTCGCGCACGATGACCATCTGGCGGTAGTCCTCGTTGAACTTCGCGGAGTTGAGTATCGCCACAGGGTCAAGCTCGTAACCTTGCGTGAGGTAAGTCATCGCCCGGGCCACACGCTTTGGCGTCTTGACGAGGCCTTCGCGCTGGGCATCCTCGCCCAGGAGGTTGAGGATGGCGCGAATGTGTTCCGAGATTTGCTGTTGGGTAGGAGTCAATTCGTGCTTATACTTTTCTTCCATGCTTAGAGTCTTGCATTAATCTTACTTTTCACGACGACGGCTTCGCGGAAGATGCCCATCTCGCGAATCTGCCTGAGCACTTCTCTCGCCTCCTCGTGAGTACGGAAATCGCCGACCCGACAGAGCCAGTGGGGCGAGATGAAGCTTACGTAGACAGAATGTTCCGGAAAGGAATTCCTGAAGCGCAGGCCCGCGGCCCGCGCCTCAGCCTTTCCTTTGCGGGAGTTGTCGCCGAAGTACACCTGAATGCGATAGCCATTCATCCTCACCTTTATTCCAAGCGAGAGGCTGTCCGAGGCTGCCGTCTGAGTGGAGTCGCGCGACGTGCTGTCCACCTGTTTCTTTTGCGAAGGTTTCGAGACGGCGCTCTTTGCTCCGTTGACGAGGTCCGTGATGGCCTTCTCCTGATGAAGGATGATTCTGCCCGCCGACTCCACTGCCTGCTGCAGTTTGTCGGTAAAGGTCTCCTGAGCACCAAGTGTCATGGCGCTCAGCCAAAGGATAAGGACAAAGGAGTACTTCATTTACAATTTGACTGTTTACAATTTACGGTTTAATTCCACCCCAGAGGGGAGAAGGGAGTCTTATTTCCAAGCGTCGATGATGCCTTTGAAGTCGGGAGCCTTGAGACTTGCACCGCCGATGAGACCGCCGTCGATGTCGGGCTTGCCGAAAAGCTCGGGAGCGTTGCTTGCCTTGCAAGAGCCGCCATAGAGGATGGTGGTGTCGTCGGCAGCCTGAGCGCCATAGACGTCGGCCACGCACTTACGGATATAGGCGTGAATCTCCTCGGCCTGCTCTGCGGTTGCTGTCTTGCCGGTGCCGATAGCCCAAATGGGTTCGTAGGCAATCACGATGTTCTTCCATTGCTCTGCGGAGAGGTGGAAGACGCTTCCTTCCAGCTCAGCCTTGCAGACAGCCTCCTGCTGGTTTGCCTCGCGCTGAGCCAGGCTTTCGCCGATGCAGAAGATGACCTTCAGTCCGTTGGCGAGGGCGAGGTCAACCTTATCCTTGAGGATTTCCGGGGTCTCGTTGTAGTATTCGCGACGTTCGCTGTGGCCGAGGATGACGTATTCGGCGCCGGTGCTCTTCACCATGGCTGCGCTGACTTCACCCGTATAGGCGCCGCTCTCCTTGTTGGCGCAGTTCTCAGCGCTGACGGCGATGACGCTGTCCTTCAACAGTTCGCTCAGGGTTGCGAGGTGGATGAAGGGAGTGCCGATGATGACTTCACAATTGGGCTTTTCAGCGGCCAGGATGTTCTTGAGTTCAGTAGCGAGAGCTACACCTTCCTGCAGGGTCTTGTTCATTTTCCAGTTGCCTGCTACGATTTTCTTTCTCATGATTTCTTTAATTAAGTTCGTTATTACGTTATTTTGTTATTACTTTACTTCGAATTCACCAGGATGAGGCAGGGCCGTCGAGGGCCATTTGCCCACCACTTTGCCGTCGTGAAGGAGCATGAGTCCCGGGTTGGAGCGTATCATTGTCTTGAGCACGACGGCGTCTGCCAGGCAGAAGGGGTACTCGGCCCCGGTCATCTCTTTCCAGTACTCGATGGCTTCCACGCCGCTTGATGTAAGGCAGTAGAAGCCATAGCCGGCCTCCTTGCTGAAGTCGTGAAGCGCGAGCAAGTCGCCCATTACGCCGTCGTCGGCCTTTTCCAGATAGGGAGCGATGAGCAGGAAAGTGTAGCCCTCGTCGTTGAGTATGAGGTCGGTAAGGTCCTCGCCGGTCTCAGCGTCTTGAATGAAAAGGTCCCCCACCCCGGTGCGCATCGACGGCTCCACCTCGATGGTGTGCGAGTCAATGAAAGTCCAAGTGCTGTCGGGATAGTCCTCAAGCGCGAACTCCTTCCTGACGCCGTCCTTCTCCATGATAAAGGTGGTGACGAACTGCCCGTGACTTTGCTGGTCTTCGAACCACGCCTTGCGGATGTCGGCCCCTATGTGATAGGGACGGAAGTCGATGACAGGCAGCCGCCACAGGTTGTAGCTGGCGAAAAGCGCTGCGAAGACGAAGGCCATGAGCGCTACTATCCACTCGTATTTCTTGCCCACAAAGTGCGGCATCAGCTTGTAGTAGTAGAGGGCGAGGACAGAGAAGACGAGCAGGAGGACGTTCTTTCCGAAGGTCTGCCAATTGCTCAGGACGACGGCATCGCCGAAGCAACCGCAGTCGGACACCGGATTGTAGAGGGCGAGATAGAACGTGAGGGGTGTCATGATGAGCAGGAAGCAGATGGCCGTGGAGAGCGTCAGACGGCGGCGGATGCCGAAGAACAAATAGACGCCCATAAGGAACTCGACGATGGCGAGCACGCAAGCCAGCACCAGCGGCAACCACTCGGGCATCGAGCCGCTCAAGCCGAAAGCCGCGCTGTAGTCCTCTATCTTGTACTGCGTCCCGCGGGGGTCGATGAGCTTCACACCGCCCGAGAAAAGGAACGTCAGACTGAGCACGAAACGAAGCAAATTGATAAAGACGGCAAGCAGACGACTGGAAACCTTGGACATGACCTTTTCTTGTTTTCTTAATCTCTTGACAACTTGTTCTCCCCAAGCTTTATCAACCCGAAGACGGCATAGTTCAGCATATCCATGTAATTGGCATCGACGCCCTCGCTGACCAGCGTATCGCCGTCGAGCAATTCAATCTGCTTGGTGCGGAACACCTTCATGAGGATGAGGTCCGTGTAGCTGCTGATGCGCATGCCTCGCCAGGCCTCGTCGTAGTCATGGTTTTTGCGTAGCATCAGCTGCAGGGCGGCGTTCGCATGCTTGTCGTAGGCCTCGACGGCCTCTTCCGTCGTCATGTCGTCAGGCTTGTCCGAGAAGCCTTTCTCCAACTGGATGAGGCCGATGATGGCATAGTTGACGATGCCGATGAACTCGGGCCGGATGCCTTCGTCCACGAGCGAGACGCCCTTCGTCTCGATGCTGCGGATGCGATTGGCCTTGATGTATATCTGGTCGGTCAGCGACGAGGGCCGCAGGATGCGCCACGCAGCACCGTAGTCGTGCAACTTCTTGACAAACAGAGCGCGACACTCCGCCATCACCTTCTCGAACTGTTCCTGAGTGTTCATTGTTGAGTTTCTAATCGCGTGCAAAGATAACACATTATTTTTAATTATAGGGCAAGTTGGCCGGAAAAAAGTGATATAATGCGGGTTTTGGCACTTTCGGTGGCTTTGGGGGACGTCAAGGCGAAGAGAAAGCCCGATTTGACAAATTGCAAGAAAAGACGTCATTTCGCTTACACTTTGATTTCAGAAAGACGCACGAGAATCGCTTGAAATCCTCTCGGCTGCGCTTTGGCTCATTTTTTCGAAAAGACGCGCTCAAATCGGGAGAATTTCGGAACAACCTCTCTTACAAGAAGTTGACACAACCCTTCAATCTTCAATCTTCATTTTTCAATCGCCGAATTGCCATCTCCACTTAGCAAAACAGGCCATTTTATCGTGTTTTGAGGGCAAATCCGACATAGATTCTGCACAAAAATCTGCAGAGGAATGGTCAATTCCCACACGTGGGAAAGGCTCACGCAACACGTGGGAAGAGCTCTCGCAACACGTAGCGTCCGGCTTCGCATCACGTTGCGACCCAAGATCCGACGTATTTGGTCCGGTCTTCCCTCATGTTGGAAATTGACAAATTGCAAGCAGAATCCGAAATCGGCTTACGTTTTGACAACAAAAGAATTCGGGCGGATTCCATATCCGCCCGAATCGAATTTATGCTTTTATGATGCTAAAAACACGTATTGTCGGCTTGGCACGGGGCCAGCTCTCTTAATATGCGAAGATGGGATACTTGTCCATGATGGCGTTCACTTCGCTGCGAACCTGAGCGATGACGGCTTCATCCTCGGGCGCATTCAGCACGCGCTCGATGAACTCTGCTATCTTGACCATCAGGTCCTCCTTTGCACCGCGCGTCGTGAGCGCAGGGGTGCCGAGGCGGATGCCGGAGGTCTGGAACGCGCTGCGGCTGTCGAAGGGCACCATGTTCTTGTTGACGGTCAGGTCGGCTGCCACGAGCGCCTTCTCGGCCACCTTACCCGTGAGGTCGGGGTACTTGCTGCGCAGGTCGACGAGCATCGAGTGGTTGTCCGTGCCGCCGCTTACGATGTCGAAGCCCCTCTTGATAAGCTCCTCGGCGAGTACTGCGGCGTTCTTCTTCACCTGCTTTGCCCACTCCTTGAACTCGGGCTGGAGAGCTTCGCCGAAAGCCACGGCCTTGGCTGCGATGACGTGCTCCAGCGGTCCGCCCTGGATGCCGGGGAAGACGGCGCTATTCAACAAGGCCGACATCTTCTTGATTTCGCCCTTCGGAGTCTTCTTGCCCCAAGGATTGTCGAAATCTTTGCCCATGAGGATGATGCCGCCACGGGGACCGCGCAGCGTCTTGTGCGTCGTGCTGGTCACTATGTGGGCGTACTTCACGGGATTGTCGAGCAGGCCGGCTGCGATGAGGCCGGCGGGGTGCGCCATATCAATCATCAGCAGGGCGCCCACCTTGTCGGCAATCTGACGCATGCGGGCATAGTCCCACTCGCGGCTGTAGGCCGAGCCGCCGCCGATGATGAGCTTGGGCTTGTGCTCGAGGGCAAGCTGCTCCATCTCATCGTAGTCCACACGGCCCGTCTCCTTTTTCAGGTTGTAACCCACTGGCCTGTAGATGATGCCGCTTGTGTTGACCGGTGACCCATGGCTGAGGTGGCCGCCGTGGTCGAGATTCAATCCCATGAAGGTGTCTCCGGGATTGAGGCAAGCCAGGAACACGGCGGCATTGGCCTGCGCTCCCGAGTGGGGCTGCACGTTGGCGTATTCCGCGCCGAAAAGCTTGCAGACACGGTCGATGGCGAGTTGTTCCACCTCGTCCACCACCTGGCATCCGCCATAATAGCGCTTGCCGGGATAGCCCTCGGCGTATTTGTTCGTCAGGCACGAGCCCATGGCTGCCATGACCTGGTCACTTACGTAATTCTCCGAGGCGATTAGTTCCATGCCTCTGCGTTGTCGCTGACTCTCCTTCTCAATGAGGGAGAAGATGATTGAATCCTGATTCATTTACGATTACTCTATTTACAATTAAATACTTGTTTGCTTGATATCTCCTCCCAACGGGGAGGACGGGAGGAGGCTCCTCTATACGAGTTTGACGTCCGACAGACTGATTTCGCGGTTGCAGTAGTGACACTGGAGGGTGCCGCGCTCCTTGCCGAGGAAGTGGAAGCGCGTGGGCATCGGCTCGTTGTTCGTGATGCATTTGTGGTTGTCGCACTTGACGATGCCGATGAGCTCCTCAGGCATCTTCACCTCCTTCTTCTCCACTACCTCGTAGTCGCGTATCACGCTGAGCGTCACGTTCGGTGCCACTACGCTGAGCTGGTTTATCTCGTCGTCGGAGAAGAACCTGCCCGCTATCTTGATGATGCTCTTGTGTCGCATCTTCTTGCTCTTGAGGTTGTAGCCCACAGTGACTGCCGTGTGCACGGTCTCGAGGTGCAGCAGGCTGATGACGTCGAACAGCTTGGCCGACGGTATGTGATCGATGACGGTGCCGTTCTCGAGAGCAGCCACCTGAAGTTCCTGGCGTTTCATGTTGTTGATAATTAGAAAATGTGAAATGAAGAAAAAAGCAAACTCGGGGACGCCTCTCTTATTATCTTAATTTCTTATTTTATAATTGTTGTGTCGTTGATGATGTCTTCGAGGGTGATGCCAAGTGTGTCGCAAAGGATTGCCTGGCGTGCATAGAGGCCGTTGCGTGCTTGTTGGAAGTAGTACGCATAAGGTGTGTCGTCGATGCGGTACTCTATCTCGTTGACGCGGGGTAGTGGATGAAGAATCTTCATGTTAGGTTTCGCCTTCGCGAGCATGGGCAGGGTCAGCAGGTAGCGATCCTTGACGCGCTCGTACTCGTCGAGGTCCGTGAAGCGCTCCCTTTGCACGCGCGTCATATATAATATGTCGGCGCCGGCTATCGTGTCGGCATCGAAGTCCTGATGCTCCACGAAGCGGATACCCTTCTCCCGACAATACATCTTGTAATGCTCGGGCATGGCGAGCTCGTCGGGTGCTATGAAGTGGAACGTCGGATCGAAATGCCGCATCGCCGTCAACAGGCTGTGAACGGTGCGCCCATACTTCAAGTCGCCCACCAGATAGATGTTCAAATCCTCGAGCTTACCTTGAGTCTGATAGATTGTATAGAGATCGAGCATCGTCTGGCTCGGGTGCTGATTGGCGCCGTCACCTGCATTGACGATGGGCACAGGCGATACCTCGCTCGCATACTGCGCGGCGCCTTCCAGGTAGTGACGCATGACGATGATGTCGGCATAGTTTGACACCATCATGATCGTGTCCTTGAGCGTCTCGCCCTTTGTGCCGCTCGTCACCTTCGGGTCAGCAAAGCCGATGACTTTCGCGCCGAGGCGATTGGCCGCGGTTTCAAAGCTGAGACGCGTGCGAGTGCTGGGCTCGAAGAACAGCGTAGCAACGATGCGCCCCTCCAAAAGGCGGCGATTGGGATGCTTTTCAAACTCCTGCGCCATCCGAATGAGATACTCTATCTTCTCCCTCGTATGGTAGGCTATGGTTACAAGACTTCTGGTTTGCATTGCTTCACGTTTTTTCTGTGCAAAGATACACAAAAATGAAGAATGATAAGATAATAATGAAGAATTATTATGCTGAAACAAAAAATTATGAATTATGAGCTATGAATTATGAATTAATTATCGTACCTTTGTAGTCTTAAAATGCAATTTCTGATGAGAAAGAAATTCTTCCGCGTCCTTTGGACATGCTTCATACTGGGCGTGCTCGCAATAAGTGTCACGTTTTACTGCATCTTTACGGGCATCATAGGCTACATGCCCGACATCAAGCAGTTGCAGAACCCCGTCAATAAGTTTGCTACGCAGGTCTTCTCTGCCGACGGCAAGCAGCTCGGCACGTGGAGCTACAGCAGCGCTAACCGTGTCTTTGCCGACTTCAACGAATTGCCTCCTGCTCTCGTGCAGGCACTCATCGCGACGGAAGACGTGCGCTTCTACGAGCACAACGGTATCGACTTCATGGCCCTGATGCGAGCCATCGTGAAGCGAGGCGTGCTGCAGCAGAAGAGCGCGGGCGGCGGCAGCACCATCACGCAGCAGCTCGCCAAGCAGCTTTACTCGGAGAAGGCCGCCACGACGATGGAGCGCGCCCTGCAGAAGCCGATAGAATGGGTGATTGCACTCAAGCTGGAGCGTTTCTACACGAAGGAGGAAATCATCGTCATGTACTTCAATTACTTCGACTTCCTGCACAACGCCGTCGGCATAAAGACGGCCGCCCAGACCTACTTCGGCAAGGAGCCGATGGCGCTTGACACGTGCCAGTGCGCCCTCCTGGTAGGCATGTGCAAGAACCCCAGCTACTTCAACCCCGTCCGTCGTCCCGAGCGATGCATCGACCGCCGTAACACGGTGCTGATGCAGATGGAGAAGGCGGGCTTCCTCACCGAGGAGCAGCGCGAGGAGTTGCGTGAGCGCCCGTTGGGTCTCGCTTTCCATCGCGTCAGCCATAAGGAAGGACATGCCACTTATCTGCGCGACTACCTGCGCCAGGTACTGATGGCGAAGAAGCCCAATCGCAGCGACTACCCCGCCTGGCAGCAGCAGAAATACTACGAGGATTCTATCTCGTGGGAGCGCGACCCGCTTTACGGCTGGTGCAACAAGAACTTCAATCGCGACGGCCGACCTTACAACATCTACACCGACGGCCTTAAGGTCTTCACGACCCTCGACAGCCGCATGCAGGAGTATGCAGAGCAAGCCGTCGCCCGCCACGTTACGGGCGAGCTTCAGCCGCAGTTCGACAAGGAGCAGCGTAGCAACAAGAACGCGCCCTACGCCTCTGCCATCACCGCCGAGAAGGCCAAGGCCGACCTGGAGCGTGCCAAGCGACAGAGCCCTCGATACTTAGAGATGAAGAAGGCCGGGCACTCGGATGCCGAGATCGAAGCAGCATTCAACAAGCCTATCGAGATGACGGTCTATACCCTGAAAGGCGACAAGGACACGATGATGACGCCGCTCGACAGCATCCGCTACTACAAGTCGTTCCTGCGCGCCGGCTTTATGTGCATGGATACCGAGACAGGCCACGTGAAGGCCTACGTCGGGGGTGTCGATTACAGTCACTTCCAGTACGACATGGTGACGTTAGGCAAGCGGCAAGTCGGTTCTACGATAAAGCCCTACCTCTACTCACTGGCCATGGAGAACGGCTGGTCGCCCTGCGACGTCGCACCTAACGTCCAGCAGACTTATTACATTAAGGGCAGCGGAGCCTGGACGCCGCGCAACGGCAGCCGTGCGCGCTACGGAGAGATGGTGACGCTGAAGTGGGGTCTGGCCACCAGTAACAACTGGATCTCGGCTTGGGTGCTCAACCAGCTCAGCCCTGCTCTCTTCGTCAAGCTCCTGCACGACTTCGGCATCCAGAATCAGGACATCCACCCCTCCCTCGCGCTTTGCCTCGGCCCCTGCGACATCTCGATTGCCGAGATGGTAGGCGCCTACTCGGCCTTCCCGCAGAAAGGCGTGCGCCGCACCCCGCTCTTCGTGACGCGCATCGAAGACAGCGACGGCAACGTCCTGACGCAATTCCAGTCGAGAGTCAAGGAGGTGATTTCCGAGGAGACTGCCTACAAGATGATCATCATGATGAAAGGCGTCATCGACGGCGGCACGGGCTCTCGCATGCGGCGTCGCTACAACATCACGGCTCCAATGGCAGGCAAGACGGGTACGACCAACGACAACAGCGACGGCTGGTTCGTAGGCTACACGCCGCGTCTCAGCTTCGGTGCCTGGGTAGGTGGTGACGAGCACGACGTCCATTTCGCAAGCATGGCCCTCGGCCAGGGCGCGAATGCCGCACTGCCCATCGCAGCCTACTTCCTGCAAAAGGTCTTTGCCGACAAACGCCTTGGCTACAGCGAAGAGGAGGACTTTGATATCCCGCCCGGCTACGACCCCTGCGGCGTGGCTGCCTCAAGCGACATCCCGGAAGAGGAAATCGAAGAAGAGTCGGGCTACGACATCGGGAATGTCTTCGAGGAATAGCAGAAACAAGCTTTTTCTTCAGGTCACTCAGCCCATTTCGTCGTTTAGGACGACTGCTAACGCAAGAAAGCATCGCTCCCTGAACGACGAATCTTTTATACTGCTAAAATAGCAAAAATAGTGTCGTTTGGCATCAAAATAGTGTATGCGTCTTGATATAAATCAACAAATATAGTGTTTAGGCACTTTTTTCCTCATTTTTCATTGCACATTGAAATATTTGCCGTACCTTTGCAGTGCAAAAAGAAAGTAAGAGTATTCGACATCATAAAATTCGATAGTTTTAGGTAAAAGATTTGTTTGAAGGTTAATAATAGTTGTTAGTTTTAGTTTTTGGAGAAGCAATCCGTGAGGACCGCTTCTTTTTTTTTGCCTTTATCGAACCACCTGACATAGCAGACCGCCTGCCGCGAGCCAGTATGCAGCCCCCCACGCCACGTTTCCACGCACCACCTCCTCACGCGCGCGTATTATATAATAATGTATTATTGCTGTCCGGGGAAAAGCACCGAACCAAAGGTCGACGATAGTCAAGGTGCGAAAGACCACAGCCGGATGGTGTTAACCCCCGGGACAGGTTAGCCTGACAATAATAAGCCCCGAAGGGGCGACAGAATATATAACTTGTTTAATAACAACTTGCTTATGTCTCTGTC